>DJRK01000063.1 GCA_002440065.1 Atopobium sp. UBA6362
CGCCGCCGATGCCGACCTTCACGAAGTCGGCGCCGCAGTCGGCGAGGAAGCGGAAGCCCTCGGCGTCGACGACGTTGCCGGCGCCCACCTTGACGGAGTCGCCGTAGTTCTCGCGGATCCACGCGAGCGTACGCTTCTGCCACTCGGAATAGCCCTCGGAAGAGTCGATGCACAGCACGTCCGCGCCCGCCTCGATGAGCTTGGGCACGCGCTCGGCGTAGTCGCGGGTGTTGATGCCGGCGCCCACCATGTAGCGCTTGGAGGAATCAAGAAGCTCGTTGGGACGGGACTTGTGCGAATCGTAGTCCTTGCGGAAGACGAGGGAGACGAGGTTGCCGTCCTTGCTCACGATGGGCAGGGCGTTGAGCTTATGTTCCCAGATGAGGTCGTTCGCGGTCTTAAGCGAAGTGCCGTCCTCGGCGCAGACGACCTTCTCGGCAGGGGTCATGAAGTCGCGGACGAGCATGTCGCGCGAGTCGCGGGAGACGCGGTAATCGCGGGAGGTCACGATGCCGCAGAACTTGCCGGTCGGCGTGCCGTCCTCGGTAACGGGCATCGTGGAGTGGCCGGTGCGGCCCAGCACCTCGAGCACCTCGGCGAGCGTCATGTCCGGGGTGAGCGTGGAGTCGGAGACGACGAAGCCGGCCTTGTAAGCCTTGACCACGCGGACCATCTCGGCCTCGGAGTCGGCGGTCTGCGAGCCGTAAATGAAGGAGATGCCGCCCTCCTGGGCAAGGGCGATGGCGAGCTTGGGGCCGGAAACGGACTGCATGATGGCGGAGACGAGCGGGACGTTCAGCGTGATCGGGGACTCCTCGCCGCGCTTGAACCTACACAGAGGGGTCTTGAGCGAAACGTTGGCGGGGATATTCTCCGCCGAGGAATAGCCGGGGACGAGCAGGTACTCAGAGAAGGTGTGGGACTCTCCCTCGAAGAACGTTGCCATTTAGCTGTGTCTCCTTCCGCCTGCTAATTGCAGGTTCCCAAACTTTGCCAGATTGGACGGTATTGTAGCATCGAGCGGCCGGACAAAGTGGAAGCCACAAATCCCCCACTCACCTGGCATTTATTCTGTGTGCATAACAACCTGTTTGGTAAAGAAGCACGGTTCAGTCCGCCGCCGGCGCGGCGACCGAGATGAAATGAGTTCCCGCATAAGCCGAAGGCCCCTTAACGGGGCCTTCGTGCGAACAGGACTGTCTGAAATTTCATATCGGTCGCCGCACCAGCGGCGGCACAAGTGGATAGGCTACTTCGCGCCCTCGGACATGACGTCGTCGAAGTTCACGGCGATGTCGTGCTTCGTGGGAACCCACTCGACCTTCTTGAAGAGGGCCGCGACGGTGATAGGCACGTAGCTCATCATGAAAATCGGGAACGTGAAGAGGTTCGTGACGATGCGCCACTTCTTCTTTGCGTGGATGTGCTTGCGCTCGGAGATCGTGGTGATGACGGCCAGGATAAAGAAGACGATGTACATTGACGCGAACGTCATGATGAGGGAGCCCACGCACATGGAGAGCTCGCCCTCGGTCGCGATGAAGCCGTGGGAAAGCGAGCCCACGATGAGGTAGACCGCGTTCACGAAGAAGGACAGCAGAGTGAGGATCATGCCCGGGGCGATGGTCATGAGCATGTCGTAGCTCGCGAACTGGCCCTTGCGAATGCCCCTCACAAGGTCGCGTCCATACGAGAAGAACACCTGGTAGAAGCCCTTGGTCCAACGCATGCGCTGCGTCCAGGACGCCTTGAAGGTGAGCGGCTGCTCGTCGAAGAATTCCGCCGGGGCAAATCCGATCTGGATGTTGTGGGCGCAGCAGAACGTGGAGAACTGGATGTCCTCGGTGAGCGTGTGGAAGTCCCAGCCGTGCATGCCCTTGATGATGCGCTCGGAGACGAGCCAGCCGGAGCCGGAGATGGCGCAGGAGGTGCCGACCATCATGCGGGCGTTGTTCAGGAACTTTGCCTCGCGGAGGAACCAGGTGGCGTAGGCGGAGCTGATCCAGCTGGAATCGAAGTTCTTGGAGTTGCGGTAGCTCGTGCACACGAGGTAGCCGGCGTCGAAGGCCTGGTTCATGATCTTGAGGTAGTCGGGCGCGATGATGTTGTCGGCGTCCATGATGATGAACGCCTCATACTTGTCGCCGTACTCGTTCAGGATGCGGTTGAAGCCGTAGTCGAGCACCCAGCTCTTGCCCTTGCGGGCGAGGTCGTTGCGGTCCCAGGTGATGGCACCGGCCGCCTCGGCCTCGGCGTGGGTGTTGTCGGTGCAGGAATCGCAGACGACGAAGCAGTCCACGAGCTCTCTCGGGTAGTCCTGCGAGAGGATGGAGCGCACGAGGTTGCCGATGACGGGCTCCTCGTTGTGCGCCGCGATGAAGAACGCGTAGCGGTGGTTCTTCTTGGCCTTGGGCAGGCGGACCGTGCCGCGCATGAGCACGCGGACGATGTAGACGAGCTGGTAGAAGTAGGCCAACGTGAAGAAGATCCAGATGATTATGTTGAAGATGACTATGGGCGTGAGGCCGAGCCGGTTGAACTGCATCATGGTCGAGCGCTCCTAGGGTGTAGGACGGTCAATTACGGGAGCCGTTCGGGACAGCCGAGCTGCGGGCAGATGACCTCGCCGACAACCGTGCGACCCATCGAGCGCTCCTGTATCCCCTCTAGTATAGCGAGAAGGTCCGACGGGAGGACGTCGGCCCGCTCGATGGGCTCCCCCGTCACCGGATGGTCGAAGGCGATGTGCCACGAATGGAGGAACTGCCGGCGAAGCCCGAGGTTCTGGCGGTCGTCGCCCTTGCCGTAGAGCTGGTCTCCCACGAGCTGGTGGCCGGTGTGCCGCATGTGGACGCGGATCTGGTGCGTGCGACCCGTATAGAGGTGGCACTCGAGGAGGCTGTAGCCGTCGTCGCGCCTCCCGGCCTCGAAGCGCTCGAGCACGCGGTAGGTCGTGATGGCCTCGCGGGCGCCGGGCGCGTCCGAGACGGCCATGCGTATGCGGTCGCGGGTCGAGCGGGCGATGCCGGTGACGATGGTGTCCTCGTCGCGGGCGACGTAGCCGTGGACCAAGGTGACGTAGCGGCGGTCGAGCACGCGCATGCGGATAAGGTCCTGCAGGGCCTTCTGGGTCTCGTCGTCCTTGGCGGCGACCATGAGCCCCGAGGTGTCCATGTCGAGCCGGTGCACGATGCCGGGGCGCTCCTCACCCTGGAGCATGCCCAGGTGGCCGTAGCCGCAGTGGGCCACGAGCGCGTTTGCGAGCGTGTCGTCCACGTGCCCGGGGCTCGGGTGGCACACGAGGCCCGCCTGCTTGGAAATGACGAGCAGGTAGTCATCCTCATAGCGGATGTCCAGGGGAATGTAGGGGTTCGGCGCGAGAAGGCCGGACGCGTCCCTCTCGGGCTCGTCCACCTCGGCGCTCACGCGGTCGCCGAGAAGGACCTTCTCGCTCTTTGAGGTGGCGGGGCAGGTATTGATGAGGACGCGGCCCTCCTCCACGAGCTTCGCGCACGCCGAGCGCGAGGGCATGCCGTCGCCCGCCGCGAGGAAGGCGTCGAGCCGCATCCCGTCCGACTCGGGGCCCACGAGCAAGTTCACGAACTTAACGGCCACGCATCCTCCTTTTTCGAATGGCCCAAAGGCCTCCAGGGCAAAGCGAGGCCCCGAAGAACGAGGCCCCGCTTCATGAAAAGCAACGATAGAATTGAGTTTAGCAAACGACTCGTCAAACCCGCAGGCAGGCACAGAAATGCCTGGGCGAGACCTCGCGCAGGGATGGGGACTTCAAGGCGCATTCCTCGGACGAGAAAGGGCAGCGTTCACAGAACCTGCAGCCGGGGCCGGGGTCGATGGGAGTCGCGAGTTCGCCGCGCGCGCCCTTGCCTGCGGCGACGCGCCGAGCCTCCTCGGCCGGGTCGGGGATGGGCACGGAGGCGAGAAGCGCCTTCGTGTAGGGGTGGGCGGGTGACAGACAAACCTCGTCCGCCGGCCCCACCTCGACCAAAGTACCCAGGTACATGACGGCGATCCGGTCGGAGATGTAGCGGAGCATCGAGAGGTCGTGACTGATGAAGAGCATCGAGAGGCCCTGTTCCTCGCGCAGGCGGCGCAGCAGGTTCACGACCTGCGCCTGGATGGAGACGTCCAAGGCCGAGATGGGCTCGTCGAGCACGAGGAAGCTGGGGTCGACCGCCATGGCGCGCGCGATGCCCACGCGTTGCCGCTGACCGCCCGAGAACTCGTGCGGGAAGCGGTTCGCCTGTTCCTCGTTCAGCCCGACCATCTTGAGGTAGCGGTAGACGAGCTCGGTTCTCTCGGCGCGGTTCTTGGCAAGGTGGTTCGCGTCGATTCCCTCCGCGACGATGTCGGCGACAGTCATGCGGGGGTCGAGGCTCGAATAAGGGTCCTGGAAGACCATCTGGGCCTCTTTGCAAAAACGCCGGCGCTCCACGGCGCCCATCGACGAGATATCCGCGCCGTCGAACTCCACCGTGCCCGACGTGGGCTTCTCGAGGCCGAGGATGCAGCGGCCGCACGTCGACTTCCCGCACCCGGACTCGCCCGCAAGGCCGAGCACCTCTCCGCGCCCGATCTGAAAGGAAACGCCCTCGACCGCATGGAGGCGCGACCCGTGGCCGAGCGGGAACAGCTTGCTCAAGCCCTGTACGCGCAGGAGCGGCGCTTTGTTATGCGAACTCACAGCTCTCCTCCTTGCAACTCGGGGTCGAACTTGGGTGAGCGGGGGTCGTGCAGCCAGCAGGACGCCGTGTGCCCGTCGCCGAAGTCGGTCACGGGCGGCATTACCTTCGCGCAGGCCCGCATGGCGTAGGGACACCGCGCGCAGAAAGGGCAGCCGGCGGGCGGGTCCAGAAGGTCCGGAGGCGAGCCGGGAATCGCGGCGAGCTCCTGCCCGACGGCGGTGTCCATGCGCGGAACCGCTCGCATGAGCGCCTTGGTGTAGGGGTGCCGCGGCGACTTGAAGACATCGCTCGTCCTCCCCTTCTCGACGACGAGGCCGGCATACATCACAACCATGTTCTGCGCGATGCTCGCGACAACGCCCATGTCGTGTGTGATCATGAGGACCGCCGCTCCGCGGCGCGCGCGAATCTCGCGGATTTTCTCGAGAATCTGGTCCTGGATCGTGACGTCAAGAGCCGTCGTGGGCTCGTCGCAGATGAGAAGGTCCGGCGCGCCAGCGAACGCGATGGCGATCATGACGCGCTGGCGCATGCCGCCCGAGAGCTCGTGAGGGAACTGGGAGAACCTCCGCTCCGGCTCGGGGATGCCCACCTCGCGCAGGAGCCCGATCGCACGCTCACGTGCCTCGGCGGCCGTGACGTCGCTGTGCGCGAGAACGGCCTCGCAGATCTGCTTGCCCACGCGCATGGTGGGGTCGAGGGCCGAGAGCGCCTCCTGGAAGACGAGCGCCGCCTCGCCGCCCTTGTACTCGCGCAGCCCCTCCTTGGAGAACGTGGAGAGGTCGCGGCCCTTGAAGCGGATGGCCGAGCCGGGCTCGAGCCTGCCGGGCTTCTTCATGAGCCCCATGATCGCGCGCGCCGTGACGGATTTGCCGCAGCCGGACTCGCCTACGAGGGCCAGCGAGTCGCCTGCGCCCAGGGAGAAGGACACGCCGCGGACGGCGTGGACCGTGCCCGCATACGTCGCGAAGGAGACCTTGAGGTCCTCGACCTCGAGCAGTGGAATCGGGTCCTGGGTTTTCTTGGAAGGGACGTCTTGGACACATCCCGGATCCTGGGTCTTGCCCATGCCGGTCACTTCCTCATCTTGGGGTCGAGGGCATCGCGGAGACAGTCGCCGAACAGGTTGAACGCGAGCACGATAAGGCAGAGCACGAGTGCCGGGAAGAAGAGCTCGTGCGGGAAGATCTCTATGACGGCCTGGCCGTCGGACACGAGCGTGCCCAGGCTGATGGCCGGCGCCTTGAGGCCCATGCCCAGAAACGAGAGAGAAGCCTCGCTAAAGATGTAGCCAGGGATGCTCATAAAGAGGTCGAGCAGGATGATAGAGATCGTGTTGGGCAGGAGGTGCCGCGCGATGATCTTCCAGGGGCTCACGCCGAGGCACTCCGCCGCGGCGACGTACTCGCTCTCCCTGAGCTGCTTGATGACGCCGCGAACCTGGCGGGACGTGTCCATCCAGCTCGTGACGCACATAGCGAGGAGAAGCGCTCCCATGTTGTTCCCCGCGACCATCATGACGAGAAGCATGACGAGAAGGTCGGGCACCGAGCTCACGATCTCGATGACGCGCATGAGGGACTCGTCGACGATTCCGCCGAAATAGGCCATGGCCGCGCCGCAGAGCGACCCTACGACCATCTGCACCGCCGTACAGGCGAGCGCGACCACGAGCGAGACGCGGGCGCCCGCCCACACGCGGGCAAAGAGGTCGCGGCCCAAGGCATCGGTGCCGAACCAGTGAATCGCGTCAGGCTCGGCGTTGAGCGCGGACGAGTCGGTCGCGTACAGGTCGAAGCCCCCGATCGAGGGCCCTATAACGACCATGACCAGGAAGAACACGAGCGCGGCCAGAGATACGACGGCGACGGGGTTGCCCTTGAAGCGCCGCCAGGCGTCGCCCCAATACGAGACGGGCGGCCGCTGCGGGCCCTCAAGGCACTCCTCACAGGAGGAGAGACGCTTGAAATCGGAACCGCAGACCTCTTCTAGAGAGGACGCGGAGCTAGAGACCAGGTCCATGAAGCCCCCCTAGCAATCGGCCGAGCCCGCGAGCTTAATGCGCGGGTCGACGAGGTGGTAAAGGATGTCGGTCACGAAGATGATCGCGATGAAAAGCGCGGCGATCACCACGGTGAAGCCCATGACCATGGTCACGTCGCGTCCCGAGATGGCCTGCACGTAGTATCGCCCGAGGCCGGGAATCGAGAAGATCGACTCCACGAAGAACGAGCCCGTCACGCACATGCCGATGGTCATGGGCAGCTTCGTCACCACGGGGATGGCGGCGTTCCTCACCATGTGGCGCAAGACGACCTGCCTGCGCGAGAGGCCGCGGGCCTCCGCCGCGAGGACGTAGTCCTGTCCCAGCACGTCCGACATAGAAGCCTTGACGAGGCGCGCGTACATGGCCATGTAGCCAAAGCTCCCTGCCAGGGTCGGGAGAACCGTGTACTCGATGCCCTCGAGGAAGTCACCGTCCGTAGGCCACCCGATGACGGGGAAGAGTCCCAGGTCGCCTGCGAGCACTTTCTGGATGAGCAGCCCCACGACCATGGTCGGCACGCTCACCATGAGGATGGAGAACGTGATGACCCCGTAGTCGACCCACGTCCCCTTCCTCAACGTGGCGAGGATCCCGAGCAGGATGCCCACGCCTGCGCCCAGGATCACCTGCTGCAGGCCGAGGCGCGCCGAGATGGGGCCCTTCTCGGCTATGACGGACTGGACCGTGTCGCCGGGGAAGACGATCGACTCGCCGAAGTCGCCGTGGAGGATGCCGTCCATGGTGATGAAGTAGCGCTCGAGGACCGGCTTGTCGAGCCCGTAGCGGGCGTACACCCGCGCGGCCACGTCCTCGGGCAGCTTGGACGTGCGCTCGGTGAGCGCGTCGCCCGGCACCGCCGCGAGGATGAAGAACGTGGCGGTCGCGACCACGAACAGCGTGACGACCATCGCCACGAGCCTCTTGAGGGTATATCGCAGCATGGCCTACGCGCTCTTTCCCGAGATATAGGCGACCTTCACCTCAAAGGCGGTCCCGAACTGCGGCAGCGAGAGGTCCTTGACGTAGGCCTGCTGGAACTCGTTGCGCGTACCGTAATAGAGCGGCGCGACGCCCGCGTTCTGGACGAGGTTCTTCTCGAGGCGCTTGTAGGTCTCGGTGCGGGTCGCCTGGTCCGTGGTCGTGGAAAGCGACGCGTAGTCCGCATCGTAGTCGGCGTTCGAGTAGCCGCCCATGTACTTCGCGTAGCCGGACCCGGTGCAGAACAGGTCGAAGAAGGTGAGAGGGTCTGAGTAGTCGGCGTTCCAGCCCATGACATAGAAGTCGTAGTTGCCTGCGTTGCGCTCCGAGACGAAGCTCGCGGTCTCGCTCTGGGCGTTGATGGTCACCTCGACGCCGAGGGTCCCGCCGATCTTCTGGCTCAACCACTCAGTGAGGTTCTTGGTCTGGGTGTTCGTCTGCTGGGAGAGGATCTCGAGATTGACGCCGGAGAGGTCGTCCGACCCCTTGACCTCGGCGGCCCCTTCCTTGAACAGGGACGCGACCTTGTCCGCCGAGCCGTACTGGTCGAGAACGGCCTTGAGCGGTTCCTCGGCCACGGAACGGAACTCGTCGTCGCCTGACTTGATGCCGCCGGGGATGAGGCCGTACGCGGGGGTGTTCAGGCCGCTGTAGATGGTGTTGTTGAAGTCGTCGCGGTCAAAGGCGAGCGAGATCGCGAGGCGGCACTTCACGTTGTTCATGAGGCCGGACGGGCCGCCGGTGTGCATATTGTAGGCGAGGTAGTTCGAGCTGCCGTCGCCCTTGCTCGTATAGGAGAGCTGACCCTTCTCGGCGAGTTTCTTCCATTGCGAGACGTACTCGGTCGTGCCGTCGACGGCGTCGAGGCCCTTGGAGGAGAGCAGCTGCGACTGCGTTGACTCCTCGTCGACGATGGTGTAGGTGACCTTCTGGAGCTTGACCGAGCCCTTGTCCCAGTACTTGTCGTTGGGGGTGAGCGTGACGCTGTTGTCGTTCACGCGCTCGGAAATGACGAAGGGGCCGCAGTAGACCTGCTTCTGGTAGTCGTTCGCCATCCCGTCGCCGTTGGCGTCGATGAGGTCCTTGCGGATTGGGCAGAAGCAGAGGTTCGCGAGCTTGGCGATAAAGAAAGGAACGGCGTTCGCGAGTTTGATGGTGAGGGTCTTCTCATCGGGGGCCGAAACCGCGATGGCGTCAGCCGCACCCTCGCCGTCCATGAACGCCTCCGCGCCCTCGATATCGGAGGCCATGAAGGAGTACGAGAAACCGTTTGCGGGGTCGACGAGCCGCAGGATGGAGTCAACGTACTGCTGCGCCGTGACGGGCTTACCGTCCGACCAGGTGTTCTCGCGCAGGTGAAAGGTGTAGGTGAGGCCGTCGTCGGAGACGTCGTAGGACTCGCAGCCCGCGCACTCGACGTCGTCCGTGCCGTCGTCACCCGTGAACGTGCGGAAGAGGCCCTCCTGGACCTCGGAGAGCACCAGGAACTCGTTCGCGTTGCGTATGTCGTTCACGTCGAGCGTCTTGAGGTCGCTCGGCAGGACGAGGTTGAGCTCCTGGTTCGCGTCGGGCGTGCCCTCCGAGCTGTTCGAGGACGAGGACGAGGCGGAGTGCTTGCCGCAGGCCGAGAGGGTCAGGAGCGACGCCGCGCCAAGGCCGAGGAAAGCACGGCGGCCGAGCGTGGGCTGGAATTGGTTGGCTAAAGACATTGGAAAACCCTTTCTTGAGGCACGAATCGATGCCCCGTCAGCATGGGCAAGGCCCCCGGCGCGCTAGGCACCAGGACGGCAACGATTCATAAGTTTATGGGAGAGAAGATCGACCCGAGCTCGCGGGAAACGCGCCGCAGCCACAGCCGCGAAGCCCCCCGGACTAATTGAGCCCGGGGCTGGGCATGAACAAACCCATGCAAATAAGCGCGTTGTATATGTGCTTCTTCTTCATGAGATCGAGTCTAGTACGCCCGGCCGCCCCTGAGCTTAAAAAAGGGTTATCGCTTTGTTACATGCCACGACACCTGCAGTTTATTTAACTTCCATGGCCTGGGGGCAAAAGAAAAGCGCCCCTCCTGAGAAGGGCGCTTAAGCAGCGGTTAGACGTGGTTGCGCGCTACGGGCGGTCTTCCCCCGCCGCCTCGCGCTCGCGGTCCCAGTGGACCCAGAGCACGAGGGCGATAATGACCCCGCAGGTGATGAAGATGTCGGCCACGTTGAAGACCGCGAAGTCCATGAACGTGGTGGCGAAGAAGTCCGTCACCTTGCCGGCGACCACGCGATCGATCGCGTTGCCGACGCCGCCGCCCGCGACGCACCCGAGCGTGACGACGAGCGGCACCGGGACGTCGTCCTCGCGCCAGGCGAGCACGGCGCATCCCAGCGCGATGCCGGCCGCGACGAGGACGAAGAGGAGCCCCTTGCCCTCCCCCATCGAGAACGCGGCGCCCGTGTTGTACACGAGCGAGAGGTCCATCACGTGGGGAATGAGCGTCACGGGCTTTCCCGGCACGAGCGAGCCGCGGACCAGGGCCTTCGTCACCTGGTCGAGCGCGACGACCGCGGCCGCCGCCCCGGCATAGGTGCCGAGGCGGGCGGGGGCGGAAAGATGCGGGCGGTTGCCGGCCACGTCTACTCCTGGAGCGCGGCCACGGCGTCGTGGCAGCGGCAGCACAGGCCGTCGGCGCCGAGCTGGCGGTAGTTCCAGCAGCGCGGGCACTTCTCGCCCTCGGCGGGCGCGACGGTGCACGCAAGCTCGTCGCCGGGAACGACTTCGACCGACGAGCACACGAACACCTCGGCCAGATCGACGTCGGTCAACGCGGACGCGGCCTCGGCGGGCAGCGTGAGCGTGGCGCTCGCGGCCTGGCTCGTGTTCTCGGTCACCGCGCCGGACGCCTTCGCTTCCTCGAACGCCTTGGTGAAGGCGTCGCGGGCGCGGGAAAGCTCGCCGTAGGCGGCGAGCTTGCCGGCCGCTTCGGCCGCCGTCCACGGAGCCTTGTACCAGCTGAGAAGCGCCGCGTGCTCCTGCCCCTCGCGGAGGGACTCGGGCAGAAACGCCATAACCTCGTCGCAGGTGAAGGCCAGGATCGGCTGCAGGTCGTGCACGAGCATCGAGAGGATCTGCGCCCAGACGGTCTGCGCGCTGCGGCGCTCCTTGCCCGCCTTCGCGCCGCAGTAGACGCGGTCCTTCGTCGCGTTCAGGTAGCCGTTGGAAAGTTCGGTCACGTAATCGTAGACGGTGTGGTACACCGCGTTGAAACGGTAGCCTTCGTAGGCCTCGGTCACCGTTTCGTGGACCTGGCACATGCGTGCGAGCGCGAGCTGGTCGTAGGCGAGCAGCTCGTCGGTCGCGACCGCGTCGGTTTCGGGGTCGAACTGGCCCTCGAGCTCGCCGAGCAGGAAGCGCAGCGTGTTGCGGATCTTGCGGTACGCCTCGCCCACGTGCGACAGGATGGAGTCGTCGCAGGGTACGTCGTTCGACGTGTCGACCGAGGAAACCCACAGGCGCATGACGTCGGCGCCGCGAGCCTCGCATTCCTTGTTCGGGTCGATGACGTTGCCGAGCGACTTGGACATCTTGCGGCCCTGGCCGTCGAGGGTGAAGCCCTGCGAGACCACGGACTTGTACGGCGCGCAGCCGTAGGCGCCCACCGAGGTCATGAGCGAGCTCATGAACCAGCCGCGGTGCTGGTCGGAGCCTTCCAGGTACATGTTCGCCGGGAACACGAGGTTGTCGCGGTGCTTGCACACGGCGGTGTGCGAGACGCCGGAGTCCCACCACACGTCGAGGATGTCGGGGTTGGCCTTGAGGTGATGGCCGCCGCACTTGGGGCAGACGCAGGCGTCGCCCAGGTAGCTCGCCGGGTCGTCGGTGAACCAGGCGTCGGAGCCCTTCTCGCGGAAGAGCTCGATGACGCGGTCGAGCGTGTCGTCGTTCATGACGGTCTCGCCGCAGTCCTGGCAGGTGTAGGCCGGGATCGGCACGCCCCAGTTGCGCTGGCGGGAGATGCACCAGTCGGGACGGCCCTCGACCATGGAGCCGATGCGCTTGACGGCGTGCGCGGGGTAGAACGCGACGCGGGACAGCTCGTCGGTCGCCTTCTCGCGCAGGGACTTGCCGTCCTTGAGCGGCTTGTCCATCGAGACGAACCACTGGCTCGTGGCGCGGAAGATGACGGGCTCCTTGCAGCGCCAGCAGTGCGGGTAGCTGTGGTTGATGTCCACGTGGGCCACGAGCGTGCCCTTCTCGCGGAGCCACTCGATGATCTTGGGGTTGGCCTCGTTCACGTCCATGCCGGACCAGGGGCCGCCGGTGCCGATCTTGTCGCCCACGTAGAAGCGGCCGTCGTCGTCGACGGGCATGACGAGCTCGAGGCCCCACTTGCAGCCGGCGTTGTAGTCGTCCACGCCGTGGCCGGGCGCCGTGTGGACGATGCCCGTGCCGTCGTCGAGGGAGACGTAGTCGGCGGTGATGAAGCGGCCCGTGAACTCGGGGAAGATCGGCTGCTCGTAGGTGTTCTCGGCGAGCTCGGCGCCGGTCGCGTGCCACGGCTGGCCGTCGGAGCCCAGCGCGACCTCGCAGTCCCAGCCGGCGATCTCGCAGACGCGCTCCTTGAGGGCGTCCGCCATGATCTCGGCGCGGCCGTCGTGGACCACGGCGACGTAGTCGAAGTCCGGGCCGAGGATGACGCCGGTGTCGGCGGGCATGGTCCAGGGCGTGGTCGTCCAGATCACGACGTCGGTCTTGCCGGCGTAGTTCTCGAGGCCCTTAGGCACGCTCGTAAGAATGAAGCGCACGTAGATGGAGGGGCTGACCTCGTCGCCGTACTCGATCTCGGCCTCGGCGAGCGCCGTGTGGCAGTGCGTGCACCAGTGGACGGGCTTGCGGCCGCGGTAGATGGCGCCGTTGTCGAAGATGGCCTTGAAGATCTCGACGTCGGTGGCGTCGTAGTCGTTCACGTAGGTGAGGTAGGGGTTGTCCCACTCGGCGAGGACGCCCAGGCGCTTGAAGCCCTGGCGCTGGGTGTCGACCTGCTCGACGGCCATCTTGCGGCAGAGCTCGCGGATCTTCTCGGTGGGAAGCTGGTTGAACTTCTCGGTGCCGAGCATCTCCTCGACCTTGTGCTCGATGGGCTGGCCGTGGCAGTCCCAACCGGGGACGTAGGGCGTCTGGTAGCCGCGCATGGCCCAGTAGCGGTTGATGATGTCCTTGGAGATCTTGTTCTGGGCGTGGCCGAGGTGAATGGGGCCGTTCGCGTACGGGGGGCCGTCGTGCAGCACGAACTTGTCGTGGCCCTCGTTCTTCTTCAGGAGCTGGCCGTAGACGTCGTTGTCGTACCAGTCCTTGAGCCGTTTGGGCTCGTTCTGGGCCAGGCCCGCGCGCATCGGGAAGCCCGTCAGCGGGAGGTTGGTCGTCTTCTTGTACTCGTTAGCCACTCTCGTGACCCCTTTCTGGGCACCAAAAAAGCGCCCGTCCCGTCGTGCTGGGACGAAGCGCTCACGTCACACTTCGCTTGTAACCACCCAGCGAGCGGAAAACCGCGTAACTCGGCTGGCCTGTGACGGCGGCCACTCCGGCGACGCCTACTTGCGCGCACCTGCCGGCCCGTCAGGCCTTGCGGACGCGGCGCTTTGGGGCCGCGGCTCGGGGGTGATCTTCTCCGGGACGCGCCCGCGGGCTCTCAGCTCCCCCGCTCTCTGTGGGACGCGCGACCCCGGGTACTCTCCCCTTCATCGCCTATGGTAAACTATGGTAGCACTATTGCCCTGCCTCGAGCAGGGCCAAGAAGCTATTCACGACAAAGAAACCCGCCGCGCGCAGGCCGTCCACCGACCGCCCGCCGATTCGCGCTTGGACGCCGCGCAGGCGCATGCTAAGGTTCGTCTGCACACAAGCGAATAAGGACCGCCCCTCTTTCCTTCGACGGCTGCGCGCGCGAGGTACCGCGCAGGAGGGTCGGCACGGCACGCGGCGCGGCGAGCATCCCCTCGCCCTCGTCGCGTGCCTTTTTTCGCGCAAACCCAGGCTCACGCAAGCCCCGAGGAAAGGAAAACCGCATGTCCGACGAGAAGAAATCCAGCTGGGACGAGCCGCGTCGCGCCACGTTCACGCACGAGGAGGACGTGGCGTTCCTGCGCCGCGCCATCGAGGTCTCGCGCAGGAGCCGCGAGCACGGCAACACGCCCTTCGGCGCGATCCTGGTGAACGAGCACAAGGAGGTCGTGCTCGAGCAGGAGAACCGCGAGATCACCGAGCACATCTGCACGGGCCACGCCGAGACCTCCCTCATGGAGGCCGCGAGCAAGAAGTTCGACCACGACTACCTGTGGCAGTGCACGCTCTACACGACCGGTGAGCCGTGCGCCATGTGCTCGGGCGCGATCTACTGGGGCAACGTCGGGCGCGTCGTGTACGCCATGACCGAGCGCGACATCCTCGCGCAGACCGGCGACAACGAGCAGAACCCGACGCTCGACACGCCGTGCCGCCAGATCTTTGGCTCCAGCCAGAAGGACATCGAGGTCGTGGGTCCGTTCCCCGAGCTCGTCGAGGAGGCCTGCGAGGTCCACAAGGGCTACTGGGACTAGCTCGCGGTCCGTTCACGGGCATCCGTTCACAGGCGTTTATCTACCAAAAAAGGGCCGGGGCTCGACGCGATGCAAGCCCCGGCCCTCCTTTGTGGAAATCGAGTAAAGAGCGTTACTCGCTCATGGCCTCCTCGAAGGCGGCGGCGAAGCGCTCGTCGTCCTTCGCCATGCGGGCGTTCGTCGCGATCCAACCGGCGACGGTGCCCGTGTCGTAGCCCTCCTTGGGGTCGATGACGAGGGCGTAGAACTCCTCCTCGGCAAGCGCGCGCTCCATGGCGTCCGTGAGCTGAATCTCGTTGCCGGCGCCGGGCTTCTGGTCCTTGAGCAGCTCCATCACGCGCGGGGACAGCAGGTAGCGGCCCACGATGAAGAGGCGCGACGGGGCGAGCGCGGCCTTGGGCTTCTCGACCATGCCGGTGAGCTTCCAGACGGCGCCCTCGTCGTTCTCGCCCGCCTCGGGGAACTCGGCGATCGAGCCGACCTGCTTGCCGGCGATGATGCCGTAGCGGCTGACCTCCTCCTCCGGGCACGGCGCGACGGCGATGACGCTCGCGCCGCCGTGGGCCTTGGAGACTTCCATCATGCGGGGCAGGATCTTCTTGTCGGGCACCATATAGTCGCCCAGGAGCACGAAGAACGGCTCGTTGCCCGTGGCGTAGGAGGCGCAGCGGATGGCGTGGCCGAGGCCGAGCGGCTCGCTCTGGAAGCAGAAGTCGACGGGCAGGGAGCCGGCCTGCTTGACGGCGTCCGCATAGGCGTCCTTGCCGCGGGAGCGCAGCAGGTCCTCGAGGGCGAGGTCAGGCGTGAAGTAGCTCATGATCTGGGGCTTGGCCTGGGAGGAGACGATGATGCACTCGTCGACCTCCTCGGGAGCGAGGGCCTCCTCGACTACGTACTGGATGACCGGCTTGTCCAGGACGGGGAGCATTTCCTTGGGCGTGACCTTGGTGCCGGGCAGGAAGCGGGTGCCGAGACCGGCGGCGGGGATAATCGACTTCATGTGAGCAGTCCTTTCGATTTGATTGAACGGCGGCCCCAGGTCGTGGGCCCCGAATCATTCTGCATATTATGAAACACGAGCCCTGCAAATGGTACCCCCTAGCCGTCAACGGCACATCGCTCCCAAGCTTCCATCCAAGCGCGCGAATCCATTGCGGGATCCAATGTGGGATTCATCGCGCTCGTTCCGGCGCGAATATAAATATTCGATTGTGCGTGCATACTTAGATTGCTTATATGCTGTTAAGCAGCGGTCAACTGGGAAAACGTCCTTCTCGCAGCCTCAAGAGCAAGCCGCGACACTCGAAGCGACGCAAAAAACGGCAATCAAACCACGCAGAACCGAAAATTCTTTGTCGCGAGCAGCGCCCAGGGAGCCTTTGAAGCCTCAATCGAGGCTGCTAACGTGCGCGGAGAGCAAGATCGCCCCGATGGGAAGGCATGTCCCATCGGGGCCAGCGGGAAAATGTGCCATCCCTGCCAGAAAAATAGACTTGTAGGTCATTTTTTCGCACCAGGCGAGTAGTGCGACAAGCCAATAGGATAAAAGCGCAGGTCAGGAAGTCGCGGCTCCTTCGGCTACTTGAGTGGTGCCCGTTAAATCACCTACAAATCCAATTTCGTGACATAGACAGAGAGCCGACCCCGGAAAAGTTACTCGACCGTGACGGACTTGGCAAGGTTGCGGGGCTTGTCAACGTCGCACCCGCGCAGCAAGGCGACCTCGCGGGCAAGGAGCTGCAGCGGCACGGAGGCCGTGATCGGGCTGAAGCAGTCGCGGACGGCGGGCACGTAGATCACGTGGTCGGCAATCTTCTTTATGTCCTCGTCGCCCTCGGTCGCGACCGCGATGATCACGGCGCCGCGGGCGCGGCACTCCATGAGGTTGCTCACGGTCTTGTCGTACGTGGGGCTCTTCGTCGCCACGGCGATCACGGGGAAGCCGCGGTCGATGAGCGCGATGGGCCCGTGCTTCATCTCGCCCGCCGCATAGGCCTCGGCGTGCAGGTAGCTGACCTCCTTGAGCTTGAGCGCGCCCTCCTTCGCGATGGCCGCGCCCATTCCTCGCCCCACGAAGAGCGCCGAGTGGGCGCCCTTGCAGGCGAGCGCCGCCTCGTGCACGGAGGGCCCGCACTCGTCGAGGATGCGCTGGATCTGCTCGGCCGTGTCGCCGAGCTCGCGGAAGAGCATGCGCGCCTGCTTGGTGGTCAGGCGGTACTTGACCTGGGCAAGGAGCAGAGCGAGCAAGGTGAGCGAGACGATCTGGCCGACGAAGCTCTTGGTCGAGGCCACGGCGATCTCCTTGTTCGCCTTGGTGTAGATCACGCCGTCGGACTCGCGGGCCACGGGGCTGCCGACCACGTTCGTGATGCCGAAGACCTTCGCGCCCTTGATGCGGGCGTCGCGGATGGCGGCGAGGGTGTCGGCCGTCTCGCCGGACTGCGACACGGCGACGACGAGCGTGGAGGGCGTGATGATCGGGTCGCGGTAGCGGAACTCGCTCGCGGCCTCGACCTCGCACGGGATGCGCGCCCAGCCCTCGATGAGGTTCTTGGCGATGAGTCCCGCGTGGTAGGAGGTGCCGCACGCGATCACATACACGCGGTCGATGTCGTTCAGCTCCTCGAGGGAAAGCCCGAGCTCGTCGATGTCGAGCTCGCCCGCGGCGCTCATGCGGCCCACGAGCGTGTCGCGCACGACACGGGGCTGCTCATGGATCTCCTTGAGCATGAAGTCGGGATAGCCGCCCTTCTCCGCCATGTCCAGGTCCCAATCGATGTGAGTGACCTGGGGCTCGATGACGTTGCCCTCGGCATCGGTGTACAGGACGCCCTCGGGCGAGAGGCGCGCGAACTGGCCGTCCTCGAGCACGACGACGTCGCGCGTCGCGTCGATGAGGGCGATGACGTCGGAGGCGACGTAGGACCCGTTCTTACCGACGCCCACGACGATGGGCGAGTCCTTGCGGGCCACGGCGATCACGCCCGGCTCGTCGGCGCAGACCGCGGCGAGGCCGTAGGCGCCCACGACGTGGGAGCAGGCGTCGCGGACGGCGGCCATGAGGTCGCCCTCGCGCGCATACGCCTCCTCGATCAGGTGCGCGAAGACCTCGGTGTCCGTCTCGCTCTTGAAGACGTGGCCGCGGGAGGCGAGCTCCTCGCGCAGCTCGGCGAAGTTCTCGACGATGCCGTTGTGGACCACGGCGATGCGCCCGTCGCAGCTCGTGTGCGGGTGCGCGTTCGCGACGCTCGGGCGCCCGTGGGTGGCCCAGCGCGTGTGGCCGATGCCGCAGGTCGTGGAGCGGTTGTACCCCTCGAGCTCGCTGGCCAAGCCGGCCACCTTGCCCACGCGGCGCACGACGTCGAGGCCGTACCCGTCGCCCTCGGCGACCTCGAGCGCGACGCCCGCGGAGTCGTAGCCGCGGTA
>DJRK01000045.1:0-347 GCA_002440065.1 Atopobium sp. UBA6362
GAGACCGTCCAGCGCGACCTCGACGACTTCATCGCCGATGTCAAGGCCGAGATCGCGGCCCGCGCGTAGTAGACGTGCTCAATATCGTCGATATTCCCGAGGGGCTTCTCGTCGCTTGCGCGGCGGGAGGCCCTTCTTTGCAGGGGTTGCTCGGGATGCAGGGCGCGATGGATGCGGGGGAGTGGCGCGCGTGCTCGGACAACGCGCAGGTCGCGGCCAACTTCCTGCGTTGCCATCCGGCCGTGGCCGAGGTGAGGTACCCCGGCCTCACGCGCGACCCCGACTATCGAGAGGCGAGCTCGACCCTGCGCGGCGGGTTCGGGCCGCTCGTGCGGATGCGGCTCGCG
>DJRK01000045.1:400-553 GCA_002440065.1 Atopobium sp. UBA6362
AGACGGGCTGGCTCGAGCTCGATGCGCGCAAAGGCCCGTCCGACGCGCGCGAGCTCGTGCTCATCCTTGAGGATTGTTTAAGCCATTCGTTCGTTGGTTGAGAGTTTCTGTGCTTATGACCTGCGGTGGTATCATACCTAGCGCATAAGTACC
>DJRK01000045.1:599-11531 GCA_002440065.1 Atopobium sp. UBA6362
CCTCTACCAAAGAACCGAGCTATTGGAAGTCCTTCTCACCGGAAACATCGCCTACGTCACGAGGGAGCTCCTCGACGAGGCGTTCCCCGACGACCACGTGGTCGTCTTGCGGGACAACCTCGCCGTTGCGAGCGACCCGAGGGTGGAGTGCGTCGACATCAAGGACGCAGGCCTCCTGAGCACGCTCGGCGAGGGGTACGACTTCGAGCGGGTCGTCTTTTTCTCGGATTACCTGACGCCCCATAGCGACCGTGAGGGCGAGGTCGACCGGCTGCGCCAGGTGCTCCGGAGCTGCACCTCCCCGAGCGTCCAGTTCGTGTATGTGAGCGGCCCTGCGGCGATGGGCATGGTCGACGGCCCGCGCGACGCCACTGGCAAGGCCATCATCGCCCANNAGTTCGGGCAGGTGCGCACCGTGGAGATCGACGGCACGCCCTGGCTCGTTGGCAAGGACGTTGCCGCGGCGCTGGGGTACAAGAATCCTGGCAAGGCCATCATCGCCCACGCCGCCGAGGAGCTCTGCTTCTTCTATGCGCAGAAGAGGGGCTTTGGCCTCAAGGTCCTGCGCTGCCCCTATCTCTATGCGAACTGCGACGCGTTCACGACGCCGTTTCTGGACGGGTTCTTCTCGGAGGCGTCGGGCGGCGCCTTGGCGCTGGGCGGTACCCCCGACTCGTCGCTCGCGCTGCTCTGCGTGGACGATCTCGCGCGCCTCTTGCCGCGCATCTTCGAGTCGTGGACGCCGGACGACGAGGTGCTGAGCGTGCCCGACGTCTTTTGCCACACCCTCAAGGACATTGCCCAGGCGATTCTGGACGTGGTCCCGGAGCTCGATGGCGAGCACGTGGGCTTTGGCGACGGGCCGGGCTTGAGCATCGCCCCCGACGACCATATGCTGCGCCGCCGCTACGGGTGGTTCCCGCGCTTCGACTTCATAGACGACGTGCCGGCGCTCTACGCGTCGTGGAAGTCGCGCCGCGAGGCCTCGCAGTCGAGGCTCCGCAGGCTCCTCGACGCCCTGAGGTCCCAGCGGGGCTTCTTGCCCATCCTCGAGGTCGCCCTGGTATGGGTCGCCTTTGAGCTCCTGGAGCGCGCGCTGGGGTCTTCCTCTCAGCTCTCCGTTATCGACTATCGGCTCGTCTACATCGTCATCTGTGCCACGGTCTACGGACTCGACCTGGGCGTCTTCGCCGCCGTGCTCGCGTGCGCGGGGCTTGCGTTCTCGTACTTCTCGACGTACGGCTACACCGTGCAGACGCTCTTCTACGAGCCGAGCAACTGGCTGCCGTTCCTCGCGTACCTGCTCGTGGGCGCGGTCTGCGGCTACGTACAGCTGCGCAACAGCGAGGGCATCAGGTTCCAGCGGGACGAGAACTCACTGCTCAGGGACAGGAACTCCTTCATCGAGCGCCTCTATCGCGACGCGCTCGAGGACAAGCGCATGTTCCGCCGGCAGATCGTGGGGCGCCGCGACAGCTTTGGCAAGATCTACGAGGTCACGCGCGAGCTCGACGACGTGAACCCGCGCGAGATCTATCGCAAGTGCTGCCTTATCTTCCAGGACATCCTCGAGAACGACTCCGTTGCCATCTACCACGTGACGGGGGAGGGGTCGTTTGCCCGCCTCGTCGCCGCGTGCCCGGGCGCCGCCGCGAGCTCGCCCCGCTCTATCCCGCTCGACGGGATGCTCGACGTGCTCTCCGCCATCGACGCGTCCGGCCTGTGGGTCAACCGGACGCTCAAGAAGGACGAGCCGATGTATGCCTACGGCGTAAGACGCGGCGAGTATCTCGCGGTCCTCATCGTGCTGCGCGAGGCGACGCCCGACCAGCTCACGCTCTACTACGAGAACCTCTTCAAGATCCTCTGCGGCCTCACCGAGACCTCGCTCGTGCGCGCCTTCGAGTACGAGGACGCGGTCAAGGACGCGCGCACCGAGCCGGGCAGCACGGTCCTTCTTCGCGGGCCGTTCCTGGACGAGCTCGCCGGCTCGTTCGCCCTCAAGGAAGCCAAGATGAGCGACCACCTGCTCCTGCGCGTGTGCGCCGAGGGGCTTTCCTACGGCGAGACGGTGCGGCGCGCTCTCTCGTGTGTGCGCGACTCCGATGCCGTCGGCAACCTCGGCGACGGCCTCTACCTGCTCATGGCGCAGGCGGGGGAGGCCGAGCTCCCGATCATCGCACGGAGGCTTGAGCACGCGGGGCTATCCGTCGAGCGGGTGGGCTCGGAGGATGAGTACTCGCTCGTGAGCGCGCGCAAGCTCGAGCTCGCCGAGGGCCGTAGCCTTGCAGGCGCCGATAAGGACGGTGAGCGCCCATGACGACCACGTGCGTCGCCGTGGCGCTTCTCGCTCTTCACATTCTTGCTTGCCTCTTCGTGTGGATGCTCGTGCGCGTCGGCATCCTGAACGTGAAGGGCCACCTGTTCGTCTTCATGCTGCTCGTCCCGGCGTGGGGGCTGCTTTGCGTTCTCGCGCTCGAGGTCAGGGGGCTTCTTCACGGCGACAGCCTGAGGGCCTCGACGCTCGAGGCGCTCCGTAACAACGACCGCGTCCATCGCCAGCTCCTCGTGGAGGGGCGCGAGGGCGATGCCGAGACGGTTCCCCTGGAGGAGGCCCTCATTGTGGACGCCGCGCATGACCGGCGCCGCCTCATGCTCCAGATCCTGAACGACGACCCCGAGGGCTACATCTCGCTCCTCAAGGGGGCGAGCCTGAACGACGACGCCGAGGTCGCCCACTACGCCGCCGCGGCGATGTCGCAGATCACGAAGGAGGCCGACGTCAAGCTCCAGCGCCTCGAGCAGGCCTACGCGGCCGACCCCGCAGACGAGGCGGCCTTGGCCGAATACTGCGATTACCTGGGGAACTACCTTGATTCCGGCCTTGCGGAGGGCAAAGCCGCCCAGCTCCAGCGCGACCAGTATGCCCGCCTTCTCGAGCGGCGCCTCTCGCAGGTCCCCGACGACTCCGTCCTCCTGCGCAGGGCCGCTGCCGCCCGGCTGTGCCTCGGCGACTACGATGCGGCCGACGCGCTCATCGACCGCCTGCTCTCGGCCTCCCCACAGGACGAGGACGGTTGGGTGCTGCGCCTACGCGAGGCTGCGGCGGCGCGCGACGGCGAGCTCCTGGGCGAGACCCTCGAACAGATGGACTCCGAGCACGTGTATCTGGGCCCGGCTGCCCGCGAGGCCGTCGACTTCTGGCGCGGGTCCTCGACGCCCGATGCCTCTTACGAGCCTGCGCGGCCGGCGGCCCCGGTAGGGGGTGCGTCCGTATGACGAGAAGACCCGTTGCTTGGCTCAAGCGCTTCCGGTGGAGCCGCCTGCTCCTCATTTGGGGCGCTTTCATCGCGATCGCCCTCGTGCTTTTTGCCGAGCGCGCCGGCATCCGCTATGCCTCGTCCCCGCTCAAAGTGGGCTACCTCGACGATTCCCAGGCGATTCCCGCAAAGACGGCGCTCTTTGGTCAAGAAGCGCAGACGCTCGTCCTCTACGACTCCTCCCAGGCGGGCGTCTCCGAGGCGAAGGAGCAGTTCGACCGGATTCTACTGGACATGAAGCTCGCGACGACGGAAGTCGACGTCGCCGGGGGCACGCCGTCACTCCCGGACCTCGGGTCTTATCGACGCGTTATCGTCCTCATGCCGAGGCTCGATGCCTTGGGCCAGGGCCTTGTCGACCTTATGAGCTGGGTCGACGCGGGCGGCTCGGCTCTCTTTGCCATGACGCCCGAGTACTCGTCCTACCTCACCGCCTATGCTTCCAAGCTCGGCATCAAATGGGTGGCCGGCGGCTATTCCGTCGCGGAGAGCATCGTCCCCTCGGATGGCTTCATGCTGGGGGCGGGGGAGCGCTACGACTTCACCGACCCCTTTGAGTCCTCCCTCACGGTCTCTCTGCGCGACGACACCGAGCTCTGCGCCCAGACGGGGGACTCCGGCGTGCCCCTCATCTGGCGCGCGCACCCCGGCTCGGGCACGGTCGTCTGCTGCAACATCGGCATCTACGGCAAGGTCATGCGCGGCTTCTACGCAGCCGCCGTGAGCCTGCTCTCGGACGCCTGCGCCTACCCGGTGATCAACGGCGCGACTTTCTACCTCGACGACTTCCCGTCCCCCGTGCCCGGCGGCAACGGGGACTATGTCTACCGCGACTACGGCCTTTCCATCGCCGACTTCTACGCTAAGGTCTGGTGGCCCGACGTCTCGCGCATCGGCGAGAAGTACGGCGTCAAGTTCACCGGCGTCATGATCGAGAACTACTCCGACGACACCGAGGACGAGCCCGAGCGCCAGACGGACTCCGCGCAGTTCCGCTACTACGGCGGCATGCTCCTCTCGCGCGGCGGCGAGGTCGGGTTCCACGGCTACAACCATCAGCCCCTCTGCCTCGGCGACACCGATTACGGCGGCGAGTACTCCTATAAGACCTGGCCCGACGCGCTCTCGATCGCCTCGTCGCTCGATGAGCTCGCGAGCTTCAAGGACAGCGTCCTGCCCAACGCGACCTCGACGGTCTACGTCCCGCCCTCGAACATCCTCTCGGCTGCCGGCCGCAAGGTCTTCTCGTCGCATCCCGACGGTATCAGGACCATCGCGAGCACCTACTTCTCGGACGGCACAAGCTACCCGTACGTGCAGGAGTTCGGCGTCTCCGAGGACGGCATCGTGGAGCAGCCGCGCATCGTCTCGGGCAGCGTCGAGGGAGACTCCTTCATGCGGCTCGCCGCCGTCTCGGAGCTCAACATGCATTACGTGAGCACTCACTTCATGCACCCCGACGACCTGCTCGACCCCGATCGCGGCGCCGTGGAGGGATGGGAGAGCTACAAAGAAGGGCTGACGGGCTACCTCGACTGGCTCGAGTCCTCGGCCCCCGACATCCGCAAGCTCACCGGATCGGACTGCTCCGGCGCGATCCAGCGCTTCAGCTCCGTGACGGTCGACCTCAAGACGGGCTCGGACGCCTGGGAGCTCGACCTGGGCAACTTCGTCGACGAGGCGTGGGTCTTCTTCCGCGCGAACGACGGCGACCCGGGCACGGTCGAGGGCGGCTCGCTCACCCGCCTCACCGGCAACCTGTACCTTCTCCACGCGACCTCTGGCCATGTCCGTATCGCGAGGACGGGGGCTTCGTCATGAGGATCTGCCTTGTGCTCGAGGGCTGCTACCCGTACGTCCACGGCGGCGTCTCCACGTGGATGCACGGCTATATCCAGGCCATGCCGCAGCACGAGTTCGTGCTGTGGGTCATCGGCGCCCACGCCGCCGACCGCGACAAGTTCGTCTATGAGCTCCCGCCAAACGTCGTCGAGGTCCACCAGGTCTTCTTGGACGACGCGTTGAGGCTTACCGGCGAGGCCCGCGAGGCCACGTTCTCGGACGCCGAGCTCGCGGCGTTGGGCGAGCTCGTGAGGCTCGGCAGCCCCGACTGGGACGTGCTGTTCGACCTCTTCAACCGCCGTGGCGTCCACCCGCTCGCGTTTCTCCAGAGCCGCGAGTTCATGGACCTCTTCACGCGCGTGTGCCGCGAGGAGTACCCCTACGTCCCCTTCGCTGACGCCTTCCACACCATGCGATCCATGCTCCTGCCCGTCCTGTACCTGCTCTCGGGCGAGGTGCCCGAGGCCGACTGCTTCCACGCCATCTCGACCGGGTACGGTGGCCTCTTGGCCTGCCTCGGCTCCAGCGTGCGCAAGCGCCCGGTGCTCCTGACCGAGCACGGCATCTATACGCGCGAGCGCGAGGAGGAGATCATCCGCGCCGATTGGGTCGCGCCCACGTTCAAGCCTCGCTGGATCCGCTTCTTCTACATGTTGAGCGAGGAGATCTACCGCCGCGCCCACCGCGTGACGAGCTTGTTCCACGGCGCGCGCCAGACGCAGGTCGACCTGGGGTGCGACCCACGCAAATGCCTCGTCATCCCCAACGGCATCCAGTACGAGCGCTTCTGCGACATCCCGCTCAAGCCCGAGGACGGCTGGGTCGACATCGGGGCAGTCGTGCGCCTCGCGCCCATCAAGGACGTGAAGACCATGATCTACGCGTTCTTCGAGCTCGAGCAGCGTGTCCCGAACGTCCGCCTGCACATCATGGGCGGCGTGGACGACGAGGGCTACGCCGCGGAGTGCCATGCGCTCGTGGAGCAGCTCGGGGTCGAGAACCTCCTCTTCACGGGTCGCGTGGACGTGACGAAGTACATGGAGAAACTCGACTTCACGATCCTCACGAGCATCTCGGAGGGGCAGCCGCTCTCGGTCCTGGAGTCGCTTGCGGCCAGGCGCCCCTGCGTGACGACCGATGTGGGCTGCTGCCGGGAGCTCCTCGAGGGCGGGCCCTACGACGACCTCGGCCGCGCCGGGTACGTGAGCCCCCCGATGTACCGCCGCGGCCTGGCCGACAACATGGAGCTCATGTGCGCTTCTCGGCAGCGTCGCGTCGAGATGGGCGAGATCGGCCAGCGGCGCGTGGCGGGGAGCTTCCTGCACCGGACGATGCTCGACCGCTACGAGGCGGTCTACGACGAGACGGCTCGGGCGTTCGGGATCGACGGTGATTGCCAAACGAGCGGGAACGAAGACTTGCACAAAGGCTTGCACCAAGCGAGCGACGAGAAGGGAGGCGACGCCTGATGGCGGGCATAGGCTTTGAGCTCAAGCGGCTCTTTAGCAAGAAGGGCATCCTCTCCACGATGCGTGCCTACGGCTACGCGGGCATCGTCTGCACGGGGCCCATGCTCCTGGGCGTCCTTCTCCAGCTCGGCATCCTCGTCTTGTGCGGGGCGTGGGGCGTCGCCCGCGCCGAGCAGGACCTCCTCGTGTGCATGGTCACCTACACGCTCCTCGCGTCGCCCACCCTCACGAGCTTCTTCTCGATGCCGCTCACGCGCTTCCTCGCCGACATGATCTACAGCGAGGAGCCCGAGCGAATCTTACCGTCCTTCTGGGGGAGCTCGAGCCTGATGCTCGCGATCGGCTCGGTACTCTACGGCGTCTTCCTGCTCTTCTCGGGGGCGACGCTTGCCCAGGGGCTCCTGTGCCTGTGGCTCTTCGACGTCATGGTCGTGAACTGGAACGCGATGAGCTACCTCACGGCGATCAAGGACTACCGCTCCATCCTCTATTCGTTCCTGTGCGCGATCGGGGTGGCGCTTATCGTGGGCGTTCTCGCGCTCTGGCTCGGGGCGCCCGCCGTCGAGGGGCTGCTGCTCGCCATATCCGTCGGCTACGGGGCCATGCTCGTGTGGGACGTGGTGCTGCTCCACCGCTACTTCCCGCAGTCGGGCTCCACGCCGTGGCTGTGGCTCAAGTGGGTCGACGAGTTCTTCCCCCTGGCCTTGACGGGCCTCTTCACGAACCTCGGCCTCTTCGCGCACCTGGTCGTTATCTGGGCGGGGCCCATCGGCATCGAGGTCAAGGGCCTCTTCTACGGCGCGCCCTACTACGACGTGCCCGCCCTCATCGCCTTTCTCACCATCCTGGGGACCACGGTGAACTTCGTCGTCTCGGTCGAGGTGAACTTCTACCCCAAGTACCGCGCGTACTACGGGCTCTTCAACGACGGCGGCGTCGTGGGGGACATCGTGGCCGCCGAGGAGGAGATGCTCGACGTCCTCAACCGCGAGCTGCGCTTCTGCGCGATCAAGCAGCTCTTCGTGACGGGCGCCGCCATCTCGCTCGAGACGACGGTCCTGGATGCCCTGCCCCTGGGGTTCAACAACCTCATGCACGGCTACTTCCGTGCCCTGTGCGTGGGCTACGGGCTCTATGCCGTGGGCAACACGATCCTGCTCATCCTGCTCTACTTCGCCGACTACGAGGGCGCGGTCAAGGTGAGCGGCGCCTTCGCCCTCGTGGCCTCAGGGCTCACCGCCGCGTCGCTCCTCTTCCCCGAGACCTTCTACGGGTTCGGCTTCATCCTGGGTGCGGCCGCCTTCTTCCTTGTCGCGCTCGTGCGGCTCGACCGCTTCACGTCGAACCTCCCGTACCGCATCCTCTCGCGGCAGCCCATTGTGGCCGAGGACAAGTCGGGCCGCTTCGCCAGGCTCGGCCTCGCGCTCGATCGCGCGCAGAGGGACCTCGACGCCCGCTACCCGCGCGACCCGCGCTGGCCCATCGAGCGCGCCGCCTACCGCCTCTTCCAGAAGAAGGGATCTTCCCATGAGAATTAGGACGTGCCCCAGCATGACCAGGCGAGACGCCCTTCTCGGTGCCGTCGCCGCGGTCTCGACGGCGACCCTCGCCGCCTGCGGCTCCGGCGAGTCGGGGGAGGGCGACGCCTCCTCGTCCGAGGTCCAGAAGAAAGATGCCGGCTCCATCGACGACGTCCACCTGCGCGACAAGGACGACCTCTACACCGTCTACGACGACTCCGGCATCGTGACGATGTGGCTCACCGTCTCGCGCGGCAACCCCGCCGAGAACACCGACCACTCCTGGGCCGAGATAAACACCTACTCCGTCTACGACTACGCCGCCATGGGTGTCAAGCGCTACCAGGTCTGCGGCCTTTTGCAGGTAGGGGACGACGACGGCCCCTCGGCCTCCGAGGTCGGCTACGGCGCGCAGGCGCCCAACGCCACGGTGCAGGTCCGCGGCCAGACCTCGAGCCGCAACGCGCAGAAGAACTACAAGATCGAGCTCAAGAAGGGCAAAGGCACCTGGCGCTCGCAGCGAAGCATCGCCTTGAACAAGCACATGGGCGAGGGGATGCGCTTCCGCAACAAGCTCGCCTACGACCTTATCCGCGGCATCGACCAGATGATGGGGCTGCGCACGCAGTTCGTGCATCTCTACGTGAAGGACGAGACCGGGGGCGCGACCGAACCGGCCTTCGAGGACTACGGCATATACACGCAGGTCGAGCAGCTGAACAAGACCGCGCTCAAGGCCCACGGCCTCGATGCGAACGGGCAACTCTACAAGGTGAACGAGTTCGACTTCCAGCGCTACCCCGACATCATCAAGCTCGCCGACGACCCTGCCTACAACCTCGCCGAATTCGAGGGACTCCTTGAGGTCAAGGGCAGCTCGGACCACCAGAAGCTCATCGACATGCTCGACGAGCTCAACGACGAGAACCACGACATGGAGGACATCCTCGCCAAGCGCTTCGACGTGGAGAACCTCACCTATTGGCTCGCCTTCCAGATGCTCACGGGCAACTGCGACACGCAGAACCGCAACTGCTACCTCTACAGCCCCCTGAACTCCGACGTCTGGTATTTCCTGGACTGGGACAACGACGGCATGCTGCGCAAGTACGAGATGCAGCTCACCGGCTTTACCGACTACCAGAGCTGGGAGCGGGGCGTGAGCAACTACTGGATGAACCTGCTCTTTCGCCGCGCGCTTCTGTGCGAGAGCTTCCGGGACGCGCTCGACGAGGCCGTCGAGGACGTGCGCTCGACCCTCGAGGACGGGCGGCTCCCACAGATGATCGGGCATTACCGGTCCGTGATCGAGGAACGGCTCTACGAGCTCCCCGACTCGCTGAACATGCCCATCACCCACGACCAGTACGGGGCCGTCGCCGCGGCGATCCCCGACGAGCTGGAGGAGAACTACCGCTCCTACAAGGAGAGCCTCCAGAAGCCCATGCCCTTCTTCATCGGCGTCCCCGTCGCCTCCGGCAGCCAGCTCAAGCTCAACTGGGACGCCTCCTACGACTTCCAGGGGCGCGACATCCGCTATACCGTGGAGCTCTCGAGCGACTACGCCTTTGGGACGCAGCTCTTCTCGCAGCAGGACGTCGTGATCCCCGAGGTCACGTGCGACCTGCCCGCCGCGGGCCAGTACTTCGTGCGCGTGCGTGCCCGGACCGCCGACGGCGCCGAGCAGGACGCCTTCGACTACTACGTGACCGACGAAGGCAAGCATTACGGCATGAAGTGCTTCTACGTGGGTGCCGACGGCTCGATCGCGGAGGACACCTATGAGGAATAAACCACTGGTAGACGAGTCCGGGTCCGCCGTCGCCAGGATGGGCGCGGTCCTGCGCGGCTTCGTCCTGGGCCCTCCTGCGAAGAACGGCGTCGAGAAGTACCGCCACGAGCTCAAGTACCTCATCAACTACGGCGAGAAGGCCGCGCTCACCTGCCGCATGGCGCCCATCCTGAAGCTCGACCCCCACGCGACGTCGGGCGGCTACTGCATCAGGAGCCTCTACTTCGACGACTACTGGAACTCGGCCTACGAGGAGAAGGACGCGGGCGTGCTTCTTCGCAAGAAGTACCGCATCCGCATCTACGACTACTCGGACCGCGTGATCAAGCTCGAGCGCAAGAAGAAGTTCGGGCAGTGGATCCACAAGGAGGACGCCTCCCTCACGCGCGACGAGTTCTACCGGATCCTCGACGGCGACTACGGGTTCCTCCTCCGGAGCGACCAGCCGCTCTGTCGCGAGTTCTACACGGAGTGCGTCTCGAACGTCATGCGCCCCCGGGTCATCGTGGACTATGAGCGCGAGCCGTGGATCATGGACGCGGGCACGGTTCGCGTGACCTTCGACATGGGGATGCGCGCCGCGGTCCAGGGCTTCGACGTCTTCGACGAGAGCCTGCCGACGCTTCCCGTCATCGAGCCGGGCAAGCTCATCATGGAGGTCAAGTTCACCGAGTTCCTGCCCCAGGTCGTGCGCGACCTCCTGCCGCCCAAGTCGAGCGAGATCACGTCCTTCTCCAAGTACGCCCTGTGCTACGAGAAGACCGCCTACCTTCACGGTTTCGAGTATTGGAGCGACTCGTTCGCCCCAGAGAGGATGTAGCCCATGAGCACCAGCGACGTCATAAAGAAATCGGTCATCGAGGCCTTTGGCCAGGCCGACCCCGGAAAGATCGCCCTCGGGCTCATCGTCTCGCTCGTGATGGGGCTCCTCATCTATTGCGTCTACAAGCGCTTCTACACGGGCGTCGTCTACTCGCGCAGCTTCGCGG
>DJRK01000045.1:11618-14000 GCA_002440065.1 Atopobium sp. UBA6362
CTCGGCATGGTGGGCGCCCTGTCCATCGTGCGCTACCGAACGGCCGTCAAGGACCCGCTCGATCTGCTCTACCTCTTCTGGGCGATCACGACGGGCATCACCTCGGGCGCGGGGATGTACCTGCTCGTGGGCATCTCGGCCGCCATCATCATCGCCATGCTCTACGGCTTCTCGCGCCACCAGGAGAAGGGCCGCATCTACATCATGGTGATCCACTACGACGGCGAGCAGACGGGCGACGAGATCGTGAGGTGCTTCGGGCGCACGAGGTTCACGCTCAAGTCCAAGACCCTGCGCGGCTCGGGCGTCGAGATGGCGTGCGAGGTCTTCTGCTACGGCCCCGACATGCCCTTCGCCGAGAAGATCCGCGAGCTCCCCGGCGTGAGCGACGTCACGCTCATCCAGTACAACGGCGAGTACCACGGCTAGGCGGCTCTCCCAGGTGCCGAGAAGCCCCTCGTTTCCGGTTGGGAACAAGGGGCTTCTCGGTGCGTGAGGATATGGTTACGCGCCCGTTGCGCAGCGGGGGGGAGGGCTACAGCACCTCCACCCCGGCCTCCTCGCAGCCCTTGAGGAAGTGCTCGGAGTACTTTCCGTCGCCCACGACGACGTCGATGTCCTGGAGGCCGCAGATCTTGAACGTGCTCTTCTTGCCGAGCTTGGTGGAGTCCATGAGCACGACGGTCTTCTCGGCGCGCGCGATGAGGGCGCGCTTGAGCGAGGCCTCATCGTCCGAACCGCAGGCGAACCCCGTCGAGGACTGGAAGGACGTCACGCCGAGGAACAGCACGTCGAAGTTGAGGCCGCCGATTTCCTCGATGGCACGGCCGCCCTTGAGGCTCATGCTGTAGCGGTTCAGGCTCCCTCCTATGACGATGGTCTCGAGCTGCTCGAGGCGCGCGAGCTCGGCGGCGCAGGTGAGGCTGTTGGTGAAGGCGATGGCGCGCGTGTCCTGCAGCTCCTTGGCGAGCTCGGTGGTCGTCGAGCCGGAGTCGAGGAAGAGGGTCGTGTTCGGGCGGACGAGGCCAGCTGCCTTCTTGGCGATGACGGCCTTCGCCTCGATGTTCCTGCCGGAGCGGTTGAGCAAGAGGTCGTCCGTGCCCACGACGTACTCGACCGAGCGCGCCCCGCCGTGGGTGCGCACGATCCTGCGCTCGGCGTCGAGCGTCTTCAGGTCCGTGCGCAGCGTCATGTCCGATACGTCGGAGAAGCGCTCCTTTATCTGCGAAAAGCTGACGTTCCCGAGCTCGCTCACCATCTGTACGATGCTGTCGCGCCTTTGGTTCATGCTAGTGGCCACGCGTGCCTCCTTCGGTTCCTCACAGCGATTGTAACCAAAGGCGGCATCGCCGCGTCGCCGCGATGTCGCCTGCTGGCTCCATGGTTTGGCTGGGGCTGCCTGGCCGTCGACGAGCCGCGTCCCTTGCGGGCCGTCTTTACCCCTAGGCCTCCGCGATGGGGTCGAAGTTCGCGAGCAGGTAGCGCTCGGCCTCCGGGCACCACAGGCCCTTGTTGGCGTCCACGATGTCGGCGAGATTGGCGTAGCGTTCGTCCTCGGCGCCCTTCGCGCGCAGGTCGGTGAGGGCGACGAGCGGCATGGAGATGTGCGTGTAGATGAGCTTCTTGCCGCCCGGGATCTTGGGCAGGTTGAGCGTGGTCTCGGCCGCGGCGTCCAGGCCGCCGACGTGGGTGACCATGACGGCGGGGTCGATGCGACCCGCGGCGGTGAGCTCGAGGGACTCGACCTCGTCGGCGGTGTTGCCGCCCGTGGTGCCCATGACGTGCGTGGAGCCGTAGTGGACCTCGTAGAAGTTCATCTCGGCCGAGAACTTCTTGTCGGTCGGGCCGGCAAAGAAGTTCAGGCAGCCATCGCGGCCCAGGATGGCCGAGGACAGCGTGACGACGGGCGCGACCGGCGCGTAGCAGAAGACGTCGTCGAAGCCGGTGCCGCCGGTGAGGGCGCGCAGGCCTTCGGCCGGGTCGTCCATCTCGCCGTTGTTCGCGAAGACGAGCTCGATGCCGGTCTCGGCCTTGACCTCCGCGGGCGGGAAGAGGTGCGCCGCGCGGTCGAGGCGGTCCTGGTTGATGTCGGCCACGACGACCATGCCCGGGCGACGGTCGCAGTGCAGCGCGTAGGTGAGCGCGCCCAGGCCCATGGGGCCCGCGCCGGCAACGATGGCGAGCTTGCCGCCCTCCTTGATGCCCATCTCGTGGGTGTAGACGCCCATCTGGGTGTGGTAGGCGGCGTGGAAGGCGCCGATCGAGCAGCTCATGGGCTCGGCAAGGGATGCCTGGTAGTAGGCTTCGCCGGTGTACTCGAGGAGGCACCCGCACTCCATGACCTCGGCGGGCAGGATGCAGTAGGTCGCGTCGCCGCCGCAG
>DJRK01000083.1:0-8241 GCA_002440065.1 Atopobium sp. UBA6362
CTTCTACGCCGAGCTCTACAACTCGCAGTTCGCCGAGGACTAGCCGGGCGGCGCCGGCGCTCCGGATATTCGCGAGTGCAGCTTTTCAGACGCCTTGGGCCCGTCTCGAGGGCCTGAGGTGTCAGATTTGCTGCACTCGCGCTTTGTGTGCGGCTATGGGGCGCCGTGCGCGTCAGATAGCTGCCGTTATGGTAAGGTTGTCCAGATAGATGCGACGCAAGTCGCTCAAGCATCGGTTTTCGAGGGGTCCCAAGCGTGCCTTTTGCTTTGCGGGCCAAGCACGAAAGGAGCCTGCGCATGCAGCCAGGTGAAGAGGTCAACGCCCTGTGCGACGAGCTCGAGGAGATTGTCAACGAGGGCAAGAAGCCCCTCAAGGGCGGCTCGGGCAGCAACCCCAAGATCGTTGACGCCGACGCCATCTATGACCTCCTCGACGAGATCCGCAACGCCTTCCCCGAGGAGTTCAACGCCGCTCGCCGCGTCATGAAGGAGGAGGACGAGATTCTCGCCCGTGCCCACCAGACGGCAGACTCCATCGTGGCGGACGCCCAGCAGCAGGCCATGATCCTCGCAGGCGACCAGGAGGTCGTGCGCCTCGCGCAGCAGCAGGCCGACGCCATCCGCGACCAGGCGTCCCAGTACGAGCGCGACACCCGCTACAACGCCGAGGAGTACGCAGACACCGTCCTCGCCCACCTCGAGGAGAACCTCAAGTCGCTTACCGGCTCGGTCACGCGCGTCCGCCAGACCCTGGACGAGAACTCCGGCCCGCGCAACACCACGAACAACGTGCCTTGGTAGGAGCGCCCACGATGCAGCCCATTATCTTCTCGCTCGATGAGCGCCTCGCTAACCCCGCGGACACGCTCCCCGTCGAGGGCCACCTCGACGAGAAGGGCTATACGCTGGGCGAGCACGAGTTCGAGCTCCCCGAGGGCATCGACTACGACCTCGCGCTCACGAACGCGGGGGAGGGCATCCTCGTGACCGGCATGATCTACTGTCACGTCAAGGGGACGTGCGACCGCTGCCTCGAGGACGCCGAGTTCGACATCTCCGGCGAGGTTGACGAGTACTACCTCTTCGAGGAGCCCGAGCACCCCGAGGGGGACGACTCCGACGACGACCTCGACTACGCGCTCGTGCGCGAGGACGACACCATCGACCTCGCCGAGGCGCTGCAGACCGCCCTGGTGATGGAGACCCCGTTGCAGGTCCTCTGCAAGCCCGACTGCAAGGGCCTGTGCCCCGTCTGCGGCGCGAACCTGAACGAGGGCGACTGCGGCCACGAGGACGAGATCGCGCAGATGCGCGCGGGCGACAACCCCTTCGCTGCCCTGGCGCAGCTCAAGTTTGACGACCCTGAGTAGCGGCCGGGGCCAACGTCTTGCCGCCCAATGCGCCGAGACGTGCAGATATTCTGTATCGTGCCAAACGCGTTGGAATGTGCTACAGTTATCAACGCATGATTTTTGGCGATAGGCCGTCATGGGGTCGCGGATGCGTCCCGTGGCGATGGAAGTAAAAGTCTGAGAGGTTCATCATGGCAGTACCCAAGCAAAAGAAGGGCCGCGGCGCCACCCACTCCCGTCGTTCGGCGAACAGCAAGCTCACCGCTGCTCCTCGTTCCGTGTGCCCGCAGTGCGGCGCTCCTAAGCTCCCGCATCACGTGTGCCCGAACTGCGGTTTCTACAAGGACCGCGAGGTCGTTGTCACCGAGTAGCCATGAGGCTCCTGCGACATAGCGTCACCCTTGAGGAGGCCGGCATCTGTCGGTCTCCTTTCTTTGTGCGCGCTGTTTGGCCCGACCGCGCAGCGGTTATACTTAGCAAGTTGAACAATATCCAGCTAGGAGGCTCGCTTGACCACCATAGCCGTAGACATCATGGGCTCCGACAAAGACCCCCAGGTCCTTCTCGAGGGCGTCTCGCAGGCGCTCGAGGCCGATCACGACCTCGAGGTGCTCGTGGCGGGCGCCCCGGGGATCGTCGAGCCCTACTGCTCCTCCCATGAGCGCGCCCGCGCCCTGCCCTGCACCGAGGTCATCTCGATGTCCGAGCACCCCGCGACGGCGATCCGCCAGAAGAAGGACTCGAGCATCGTGCGCGCCAGTGCCGCCGTGCGCGCGGGCGAGGCCGAGGGGCTCTTCTCGGCAGGCTCCACGGGGGCGGTCCTCACGGCCGCGACCTTTGGCGTGGGGCGCATCAAGGGCATCAAGCGCCCGGCCCTCGCGAGCGCCCTTCCCGGGCGCGACGGCCACAAGACGGTCTTCCTCGACCTGGGCGCCAACGCCGACGTGAAGCCTGAGGTCATGGTGCAGTTCGCCCACATGGGGCGCGCCTATGCGCAGGTCGTCCTCGGCGTCGAGGACGCGCGCGTGGGCCTTCTGTGCAACGGCAGCGAGGAGACGAAGGGCTCCGAGCTCGCGCTCGCCTACCACGCGGCGCTCGCCGAGGGCGACTGCGGCTTTGCGGGCAACGCCGAGGGCGGCGACCTTCTGGGCGGCGACTTCGACGTGATCGTGGCCGACGGTTTCTCGGGCAACGTCGCGCTCAAGTCCATCGAGGGCACGGCGAAGTTCGTGCTCGGCCGGATGAAGACGGCCATGGAGGGCTCGGTGAAGAACAAGCTCGGCATGCTGCTCCTCAAGGACGCTCTCAAGTCCATGGCCGCCGAGCTCTCGGGCGACGAGTACGGCGGGGCGATCCTTCTCGGCCTCAAGGCGCCCGTCCTCAAGGGCCACGGCTCCACGTCCTCGCGCGCCGTCTGCCAGGGCACGCTCGCCGCGGCCGCGGCCGCGAGGGGCGGCCTGGTGGAGCGCATCGCCGCTGCCTGCGCCGCGCAGGCCTAACGGGTAGAATCTGAACGTATCCGCACCCATTCAAGCAACCGGGGCTTTGCCCCCATAAGGAGGACCCATGAACCGTGCTGATATTCTCGCCAAAGTGGCGGGCATCGTCGACGAGACGCTCGACCTCAAGGGCGCCCAGGTGGACGAGTCCACGAACCTCAAGGAGCTCGGTGCCGACTCCTTCGACCTGCTCGAGCTCGTGACCGCCTTGGAGGACGAGTTCGGCCTCACCCTCGACGACGAGGCCGTCGAGAACATCGCGACGGTCGGCCAGGTCGTCGACGCCATCGAGAACGCCCAGTAGGCCCGCGGAGGCGTTTGAGTTGAAGATGCACCGCCGCGTGGCCGCCGCAGAGGAGATCTGCGGCCACGAGTTCAAAGACAAAGAGCTGCTCCAGCGCGCCTTGACGCACCCTTCGGCCGTGGAGGGCAACCGCACCATGGGCTCCTACGAGCGCCTGGAGTTCTTGGGCGACTCGGTGCTGGGCGCCATCGTCGCGACCGACATCTACGAGCGCTACCCGTCCATGGACGAGGGCGAGCTCTCCCAGCTCAAGATCGCGCTCGTCTCGGGCAAGATGCTCTCGAACATCGCCGACGGCCTGGGGATCGGCCCGCTCATCGTCATGGGCGACTCCGAGAAGGGCACGGGCGCCCGCGGCATGCACTCCGCGCTCGAGAACGTCTACGAGTCCATCGTGGGCGCGCTCTACCTCGACGCCGGCTACGAGGCCACGCACGAGTTCGTCCAGCGCACGCTCGGCCCCCATGTGTCCCAGGACCTCGCCAAGAAGCCGATCAGCGCCAAGTCGCGCCTGCAGGAGGTCACGCAGCGCGACATGCACTCCGCGCCCGAGTACAAGCTCGTCGGCGAGGAGGGCCCGGCGCACACGCCCACGTTCACCTCGGTGGCGATGGTCGACGGCAGGCGCCTCGGGCGCGGTTCCGGCTCGTCCAAGAAATCCTCCGAGAGCGCCGCGGCCGCGGACGCGCTCGTGAACCTCGGCTACGCCCAGGAGGGCGAGTTCGAGCGCGAGGGCATGACCAACTAGCCTCGCTTTCCCACGTCTGAAAGGCTCCGCGCACGTGTATCTGAAGTCGCTCACACTCAAGGGGTTCAAGTCCTTCGCCGACAAGACCCAGCTCGTCTTCGACCCCGGCCTGACCGTGGTCGTGGGCCCCAACGGCTCGGGCAAGTCGAACGTGTCCGACTCCATCCTGTGGGTCCTGGGCGAGCAGAGCGCGAAGATGCTGCGCGGGCAGGCCATGGAGGACGTGATCTTCTCGGGGTCGTCGGCGCGCGGGGCCGTGGGGCTCGCCGAGGTCACGCTCGTGCTCGACAACTCCGACCACACCCTGCCCATCGACTTCTCCGAGGTCGCCATCACGCGCAGGATGTACCGCTCCGGCGAATCGGAGTACCTCATAAACAACTCGCCCTCGCGCCTGAGGGACGTGCAGGACATCCTGCACGACTCGGGCCTGGGCAAGGACACGCACTCCATCATCTCGCAGGGCAAGCTCGACTCCATCCTCTCGAGTCGCCCCGAGGAGCGTCGCGCGCTCATCGAGGAGGCGGCCGACATCTCCAAGCACCGCCGCCGCAAGGAGCGCAGCATGCGCAAGCTCGCGTCGATGGACGAGAACCTCGCGCGCGCCAAGGTCGTCTCGCGCGAGATCTCGCGCCAGCTGAAGCCGCTCGAGCGCCAGGTCGACAAGGCCAAGCGCGCCCATGACCTCTCCGACAGGCTCCAGGAGCTCACGGTCCAGCTCGCCGTGGACGACCTGCGCCGCCTCCAGGACGAGTACAACCGGCTCTCCGCCCGCGGCAAGGAGGCCGAGGCCGCCGTCGAGCTCGCCCAGTATCGCTACGACGAGAAGGCCAAGGAGCTCGAGAAGCTCCAGTCGCTCCTCGAGCAGAAGGGCCTCTTCGTGGGCGACCTGGGCGAGCAGCGCCGCAGGATGCAGGACATCCTGGGCCGCATGGACTCCGACATGCGCCTTCTGGAGGAGAAGGGCAAGAACATGGTCTCGCGCCTCTCGGAGGCGCGCATGCAGCTGTCCACCATGGAGAAGCAGCGTACCGAGGCGGGCGACGAGGCCGAGCGCCTTTCCGGCGAGCTCTCCGACGTCCGCGTGCGCGAGGGCAAGCTCAAGGCCTCCGTGAACGAGCTCCAGGAGAAGTCGCGCGCCTGCTCCGAGAAGCGCCGGGAGCTCGACGGGCGCATCTCCAAGCTCACGGCCCAGGAGCGCTCCGCCCGCACCGACGCCGACAAGGAGACGCTCGCCTACGCCAAGCTCGAGGACCAGATAGGCAACTCCGAGGTCGAGGACGAGATGTTCGCCGACCGCCTCGCGCAGCTCGCCGAGACCATCGCGAACTCCGAGGAGGCCATGGCCGAGCGCGCTGAGCGCGAGGAGGACCTGAAGGGCCGTCTCGAGGAGGCCCGCGAGAAGCTCGCCGAGCTTGCCCGCGGCATTTCCGAGCACACCTCCGAGCTCGAGGTCGCCCGCCGCGCCGAGAAGGAGGCCCGCCGCGCCCTGTCCTCGGCCGAGGCGACGCTCTCCGCGCTCCGCTCCGTGGACGCCGAGGTCGAGAAGGCGAGCCCGCTTGCCGCGAAGCTCGCCGAAGGGGCGGGCGACGGCGCCGTGCGCTGCCGCCTCGCCGACCTTATCGAGACGGACGAGTCCCTCGAGGGTCTCGTTGAGGGCCTTCTCGGCGAAGACCTGGCGGCGCTCGTCGTCGAGGACGCCGATTGCGCGGCGGACCTCGCCGAGAGGGCCGGGAAGCTCGAGGGGACCGAGGGCCGCGCCGCGCTCGTGAGCCTTTCCACGAAGGGCTCCGCACTCTCCGACGACGACGCCCCCGGCGAGCCGCTTATCGCGAACCTCAAGGTCAAGGAAGAGGCACGGGGCCTGCTCGAGGCGCTTCTCGGCGACGTGCGCGTGGTCGACGCGGCGGGCGACGCCGTGAGGGCGCACGAGTCTACGCCCGGCTTCACCTATGTTTCCAGGGACGGCGCCGCGGTCCTGCCCGACGGGCGCGTGCACCTGGGGGGCTCCAAGTCCGCCGAGACGGGCGCCCTTGAGCGCAAGAGGCGCATCCGCTCGCTCGCGGAGGAGGTCCCGGTGCTCGGCGAGGCCCTCGAGGACGCGATCGCCCAGGTGAGCGACCATGAGACGGGCATCCAGAAGTCGCGCGAGGCCCATGCGCAGGTCAAGGGCGAGGTCGCGAGCCTGCAGGCCGAGCTCTCCTCCGCCGCCTCCGAGCGCGGGCGGCTCGAGAGCCAGCACGCCGCCGCCCTCTCCGAGAAGGCCCAGGTCGCGAAGCGCCGCGAGGCCGCCCAGGAGAAGGCCGCCGACGCCCGCAAGCACATCGAGGAGCACCGCGCCGCGGCGAAGGCGGCCAACGAGCTCGCCGAGGAGCTCGCCGAGGAGCTCAAGGGCGTCCAGGCCGACCACGAGGACGCCATCCGCGAGTCGGGCAAGGCGAACCATGCCCTCTCCGAGGCGCGCATGGAGCTCGCCATGGCGACGGAGCGCGTGAAGAGCCTCGCGAGCCGTGAGCGCGACTGCGCACGCCGCGTCGAGGACCTCGACCGTCGCATCAAGGCTACCGAGGACAGCGCCCGGGCCCTCGACGTCGTGCGCCTGCGCGTGGACCCGCTCCATGACCGCTACGATGCCGTGAGGTCGCGCGCGCTCGACTGGGCGGCCCGCCTCAAGGACCGCGCGTCCCTCGCCGAGGCGGACTCCGATTCCCTGAAGAAGACCATCGGCGACGCGAAGGAGGCCGTGAACGAGGCCTCCCAGGCGCTCGAGCGCTCGCGCGGCGCCGTGAACGAGGTCAAGGTCGATCTCGGCCGGCTTGAGGTGCAGGTCCAGGGCGCCATCGACGCGATCACCGCGACGGGCGCTGTGCTCGACGAGGCGCTCCACGTGCCCGAGCCCGACGACCGCGACGCCGCCGAGCGCGAGGTGGCATCCCTCAAGCGGCAGATCGAGGGCATCGGCCCCGTGAACGAGGTAGCGATGGACGAGTACCTGCGCCTCAAGGAGCGCGCCGACTACATCGGCGAGCAGGTCGAGGACCTCGAGAGCGCGCGGAGCTCCCTCAAGAAGATCAACGCCGCCATCGACCGCAAGATGAAGAACCAGTTCCTCCTCGTCTTCGACAAGGTGAACGAGAACTTCTCCGAGATCTTCTCGCTGCTGTTCCCCGGCGGCAAGGCGCACATCGAGATGACGGACCCCGAGAACCTCTCCGAGACCGGCATCGAGGTCGTCGCGCAGCCCCGCGGCAAGCGCCTGACCAAGATGATGCTCATGAGCGGCGGCGAGAAGTCCCTGACGGCTCTCGCGCTGCTCTTCGCCGTCTACAAGGTCCGCACGGTGCCGTTCTACGTCTTCGACGAGGTCGAGGCCGCGCTGGACGACTCGAACCTCTCCAAGCTCCTCGACGCCATCGAGGCGCTCAAGGAGACCACTCAGCTCATCGTGATCTCGCACCAGAGGCGCACGATGGAGCAGGCGGACGTACTCTACGGCGTCTCCATGCAAGCGGACGGCGTGAGCCACGTCGTCTCCCAACGTCTCGACAAGGCAACCGGAAAGGTGGTTGATGCGTAAATGGGCTTCTTCGACAGCCTGAAGCGCGGCCTCGAGAGGTCCCGCGAGGCCCTCAACGAGGTCTTCTATATGGGCGGCGAGGTCGACGAGGACTTCTGGGAGGACCTGGAGGACCGCCTCGTCATGGGCGACATGGGCGGCGAGGTCGCGATGCGCGTGACCGACGACCTCCGCGACCTCGCGGCAAAGAAGAACCTCACCCGCGCCGACCAGCTCAAGGGAGCCCTCGCCGAGCGGCTCGCGAGCGAGTTCGCGACGGCGGACCGCGACCCCTTCGAGGATTGCCCCTCCTGCGTGCTCTTCGTGGGCATCAACGGCGCGGGCAAGACGACCACGGTCGGCAAGCTCGCCGGCCGGGCCAAGTCCGAGGGCAGGAAGGTCCTCGTTGGCGCGGCCGACACGTTCCGCGCCGCCGCGATCGAGCAGCTCGAGGTGTGGGGCGAGCGCGCCTCCGTCGACGTGGTCACGCGTGAGCGCGGCGCCGACCCCGCGAGCGTCTGCTACGACGTGATGGAGGAGGCGGAGTCCCGCGGCAGCGACCTCGTGCTCATCGACACCGCCGGCCGTCTCCACACCTCCGATGCCCTCATGAACGAGCTGGCGAAGGTGGTCAACGTCACGCGCAAGCGCTCCGCCATGCCCGTCTCGGTCGTCCTCGTCGTGGACGCGACCACGGGTCAGAACGGCCTCAACCAGGCCAAGGAGTTCAATGCGGCGCTCGACCTCGACGGCCTTATCGTGACCAAGCTCGACGGCACCGC
>DJRK01000083.1:8316-15586 GCA_002440065.1 Atopobium sp. UBA6362
CTACCGCATCGGGGTGGGCGAGTCCATCGACGACCTCCAATCCTTCGACGCGCTCGAGTTCTGCCGGGCGCTCGTGGGCGAAGGGATGTAAAACCATATGGCAGTCTTTTCCTCCCTGTCCGACCGTCTTCAGGACACCTTCGACAAGCTCCGCGGCAAGGGCCGCCTTACCGAGGACGACATCAACGTCGCCATGCGCGAGATCCGCATGGCGCTCCTCGAGGCGGACGTCAACTACCGCGTGGTCAAGGGCTTCGTCGCCCGCTGCAAAGAGAAGTGCATGACGGCGGAGACCCTGGAGTCGCTGAACCCGACCCAGAACGTCGTCCGCATCGTCCTGGACGAGCTCACGCAGCTCCTGGGCTCGACCGAGTCCAAGCTCACCCTCGCCCAGAACCGCACACCCAACGTGATCATGATGGTAGGCCTGCAGGGCTCCGGCAAGACGACCGCCTCGGCCAAGCTCGCCTACCTCCTCAAGTCGCAGGGACACAGCCCCCTGCTCGCAGCCTGCGACACCCATCGCCCCGCCGCGGCCGACCAGCTCGAGACGCTCGGCGGCGAGATTGGAGTGCGCGTCTACCGCGGGGAAGGCAAGGACGCCGTTAAGGTCGCCTCAGAGTCGATCCGCGACGCCGTGGACCACTTGAACGACATCGTGATCGTGGACACCGCCGGCCGCCTGCAGATCGACGAGGAGATGATGCAGGAGGCCGTCGCCATCAAGCAGGCCGTGAAGCCCGACCAGATCCTCATGGTCGTCGACTCCATGACCGGCCAGGACATCGTGAACGTCGTCCAGACCTTCGCCGAGCGCGTCGACTTCGACGGCGTCATCATGTCCAAGCTCGACGGCGACGCCCGCGGCGGCGGCGCCCTCTCGGTCCGCGAGGTCACGGGCAAGCCCATCAAGTTCGTCTCGATGGGGGAGAAGCCCGACTCGCTCGAGGTCTTCCACCCCGACCGCATGGCCAAGCGCATCCTGGGCATGGGCGACGTCGTGGGCATCATCGAGGAGGCCCAGAAGCTCGCCGACGACCAGCAGGCCGCCGATGCCGAGCGCATGCTGCGCGAGGGCTTCACCATGGACGACCTCCTCACGCAGATGCAGCAGATCAGGAAGATGGGCGGCCTGCAGAAGCTCGTGGGCATGATCCCGGGCATGGAGCGCGCCATGGCCCAGCAGCCCGGCGCGAACGTGGACGACTCCCAGATGGTCCGCATCGAGGCCATCATCCACTCCATGACCAAGGAGGAGCGCGCCAAGCCAAAGATCATCAACGGCCAGCGCCGCAAGCGCATCGCCGCCGGTTCCGGTCGCACGGTCCAGGAGGTCAACCAGCTCATCAAGCAGTGGGGCGAGATGAACAAGATGATGGGCAAGATGCGCGGCATGACCCAGTCCATGACCGGCAAGGGCGGAAGGAAGAACCGCCGTGCCCTCCAGAACATGATGCGCGATATGGGCATGGGCAACCTTCGCTAGCCTGTCTTCCGCATCACTCGACCTCGCTTCTCTCTTCCGAGCCAATGCCGAGCTTATAGGGCGCCGCGGATTATCGTTCCGCGGCGCCCTTCTTGCTACCAGTCCTCGCCGGCGCCCATCGAGCCGCCGCGCACGATGGCCCAAGCGACGAACGCGAGCATCCCTCCCAGGATCACCAGGGCCGCCATGGGAATCGCCTCCTCCCCGGTCGACGGGAGCGCACCCTTAGGCGTGTCTTCCTTCGGGGTCTGGGGCGTCTCCGGCTTCCGTGCAAAGAAGACCGTCTGTCCCTCGTCCTCCAGGTCCGCATGCTCCGCGAGGTCCATGTCTCCATACGAGAGTGCCTCGAACGCGACGGTCGCGTCGTTTGCGAGGTCGGATGCATCTAGGCCGAACGATACTTTCTCGTATCCGTTGGGTGCGTCCGGGACGAAGGTCTTCTCGGCGTGGGCCACCTCCTCTCCGGTGCCCTTGCGGATGAGCTTGCCACGGAGCTTGTACTCGTTTCCTGGGACGAGGTTCACGTACTCGACCGTGTCCTCAAGGGTTATCTGAGTCTTGTTGCCCGGATCGATCTCTATCTGCTTTGCGCCGTTATCGCCGGCGAGCGTCGTTCCGATGGCGGGAACGTAGACGCTTTGCCCCTCGTCCTCGATGTCCTCGTGGCTGCCGACCTGCTCGCCCTCGCGATAAAGCCGCTCGAAGACCACAAGCGTCTTTCCGCCAAGCTCGGAGGCGTCGACTTCGAAACCGAGCGTAGTGTCCCCGGCACGGTCTTGAGGCGTGAACTCCAAGTTCGAGCTCGCGATGGCCTCCTCGTCCGTTCCGGCAGATGACCTCACGTGAATCTCACCCTCGAGGCGGTAGGTCGCTCCCGGCAGGAGGTTCCGGTACTCAACGGTATCGTTGACGATCTGGCCAGGGCGGGCGGCTATCAAGTGGTCGGTGGACTCACCGCCCGTCGCCGTCGTGCGAATGAGCGGGAAGCTGACCGTCTGCCCCTCGTCCTCGATGTCCGCGTGAACGGCGTAATCGATGCCGTCACGTCCTACCGCCTCAAACGCGACGAGGTCCCTTCCCGCAACGTCGACGCCGCTGAACTCGAAGACGACCTCGACGAGCCCATCGCTTTCCTCGACGCAGAACGTCGCCTGAGCCGTTACGGGGTTACCATCTGCATCCGTGAGCGCCCCCGCGTCGTTTCCTTGTTCGTCTTTGATGTGAAGGGCTCCTGTGACCTCATATGAGACGCCGGGCTCGAGCCCACGGTACTCGACCGTGTCAACGAGCCGCACGGTCTGCGCCGTGGCATCCGCCTCGTGTCCGGCGTTCCCCTCAAGGGTCGTGCCGATGCTGGGGACGGTCACGGTCTGCCCCACGTCGTTCGGGTCGGCATGCTCGGCAATGACGTCGTCGCCGTCGAGGAGTCGCTCATAGGCGACGAGCTTCTTTCCGCCGAGCCCCGTCGTGTCGACCGAGAAGGAGACCTGCTGGGTTCCGCTTGAAAGGCGAGGAGAGAACTCTGCCCTTGTGTCCGAGACGACCCCTTCATCGGTACCGTCTGCATCAATGAGGTGGAGCTCGCCTTCCAGAACATAGCCGTGTCCCGCCTCGAGGTTCTCGAAGGCGACCTCGTCGATGAGCTCCACCTGTGAATCGGCGGGGCAGACCTTCTCGCCTGCACGGTAGGAGAGCGTCGTGCCGATGCGGACCTCTTTGTCGTCGAAGGTCCCGAGATGGATTATGCGTCCCTCGCGGGAAACGGTGAAGCTCGCGGAGACGAGCCTGTACCCCTCGTTTGCGGCACACCTGAGCTCCTCGAGCTCATAGACGTCGTAGAGCAGTGACCCGCGGCTGCGGTCCGCGGATGCCTCGCCGAACCAGATTCCCGCATCGGGAGCGAGCTTCTCGTCGTCGACGGTCCCGCTGGCGTCCACAGCGGCATCGTTCGCGTTCGACTTCTCATCTGCCGAGAAGACCGTGCTGTCAAAGATGCCGTTCTCGTCGGTGACGGCGATGTGGGACTCTCCCGTCGTCGCGGAGGTGATGCGGAACGCGACGTTGGCCATGCGGCGCTGGCTGTCCTCATCGGCCTTCACGAAAGAGACGTCCCCGCGGATCGGCAGGTCCTCGGCCGAGGGAGCGAGGTAGGTGTGGACGGTCTCTGCGGTCCCCTCAGAGGTTATGTGGACGATCTGCGTGCGCCCTTCAGGGAGGTAACCCTTGGGGGCCTTCGTCTCAGTCACCGCGACGGTGCCGAGCGGAAGCGATGCATCGAGCCTGGCCGTGCCGTCCGCCGAGGTCCTCAAGGTCCAGGTCTGCGCAGGCCGGTCGGGCAGGTTACCGGCATCGTAGTTCCCTGCATAGAAGTCGAGGCGAAACTCAGCCCCCTCGAGCGTCCCGCCCCCTTGGGCCTCCGCCTCGCCCTTCTCGGCATCGAGCTTATGGACGGCGATCTCTATGGGACAGGTTTGGGGCACGTCCGACACCTCGACGGCGGCGATGTCGCCGCCGGGGACCTCGACCACGTGAACCCGCTGGTCGAGCGCGTAGCCCTTGGCAGGGGTAAGCTCTTTGAGGTAGTACGTCCCGCTCAGAAGGTCCTCGACCTGCGCCTCGCCGGCGGCGTCCGTCGTGAGCCGCGCCGCCTCCTTGGTGCAATCCTCGTCCTCGTAGAGCCCGTACACGGCTCCGGCGAGGTCGTAGCGGCCGTTGTTCGACGATACCTGAGCGTTGTTCGAGGACTTCTTGATCTTGAGCCCGCCGGTGGAGTCTATGCCCAGGACGAGGTCCTGGTACCCCTCGCCGTCGTTTGTGGTGTAGACCCAGAACTGGTTTCGCTTCGCCTCCTCGGCGCCGTGGGCGCGTGCGTCGGCCACGAGCCTGCGCGCGGCGGGGACCGCGGTGCCGGTCTTCCAGGGATTGCCGGAGTCGGCGTTGAAATCCTCGTCGGTGATGAGCCAGAACGCGAACTGGGTCACGAGCCGCGCGTCGGCGTCCGAGAAGGTGACGCCGCCTATGGTGTTCGTAAAGGGGTACCCATGGCGCAGGATATAGGCCAGCTCGGGGTCCATCAGGCGGTTCTTGCGATACGTGAGCCAATCACCGTCTGCAGGGGTATGGTGGTTGTTCAGGGTCGAGACGCAGTAGCCCATGAAGCCTTCCTGCGTACGCCAGGCCGTGGCGTACGAGAGGTATGACTGTCCCGTCGCGGGGTTCGTGCCGCCGATGTTGTGGATGTCGCCCGTGAGCGTGGGCATGGAGGAGCCGGCGAAGGCGTCCTTGTCGGTCGTCGCGTGGATGACGTCCGGCAGCGTTGCCGCTAGGGCCTGCGAGGGCGCCGTGAGCGGCCCCAAGCACCCCAGGAGTTGACTGAGCATGAGCAAGAGACATGAGGCGAGCGCGGCAAGTCTCCGGCGCGTCTCCCCGAACCTGGCTATTATGGTCGTGCGGGGTCTCATAAGAGCTCCCTTCCGTAAGCGATTACCTGACCTTCACGCGTGGGCCATCAAATCTACGGGAGCGGAGGAGCGCCTTGGGGCGTCGCGGACGGTTTTCTCGGCGCGGACTAGCACGTAGCTGGCAGGAAGCTTGCACGGTTATGAACAAGCTCCAGCACGGGGCGTGTTTGCAAGGTCTGAGTTTCTTGATCGCGAGATGGGCTCGTTTGGCTTACCGGGGATTCTCGAGCGCGCTCGCCGACCGTTCACCGCCGATCGGGACACGTTCCTCCATACGGCGTCCACAAACGGGGAATCCTGACATCCTTGTATAAAACAAGAAAGCGCCGCAGATGCTTGGGTCACATCTGCGGCGCTTTGAGCTGCGCTTTATTTGCAAATTCGCGAAGACCTACGTGTGAACCACTACGACGTCGCCGACGCTCGTCAGGTTGTAGAGCTCGGCCGCCTTGCTCGAGGGGAGGTTCACACAGCCGTGGCTCCCGTTGTACGTGTAGATGTTGCCGCCGAAGTTGCTGCGCCAATCGGCGTCGTGGAGCGCGTAGGAGTTCCCGATGAACGGCATCCAGTACTGGACCTTGCTGATGTACTCGGGCTCGTTGGTCGAGGGATCGATCGCCCCGCGCAGCTCGACGTTGCCCGACGCGCGGTAAGAGTCCATGGTATAGACGCCGCAGGGGGTGTCGTGCCCCTTGCCGGAGTCTCCGGAGACGCAGTCGGACTCCCACACGAGGGCACCGGAGGCGTCGTACATGCGGACGTGCTGCTCTGTGAGGTCGATGTCGATGAACCGGTTTCCCCAGTCCTTCCCGCCGGGGGCATAGGCCGCGGCGGCGGACTTGGTGGGGACCTCGATGGTCGTGGCCGTACCGGACTGCAGGTCGCTCACGATCTGCGAGGCGAGCGCGGCCCCGTCGATGTTCCAGCCGTAGGTGCCGCCGGAGACGCTGACCGCCTTGCCGTCCGGGCGCGTGTAGGTGCGCGTGGTGCCGACCGTGTCGAGCTGCTGTGAGAGGTCGCCCTGGGCCCACTTGGTGACGGCCGCCTCATCGAGCTCGACCTTCAGCTCGTCGTCGAAGCGCAGCCAAGAAGCGATCTGGTCCGGCGAGACGGTCCCCACCTGGGCACCGGCGAGCGTGAGGGTAGGCGCGGCGGCCAAGTAGGCGTTTGCCGCGGAGAGTGCCTGGGAGTAGTCGTCCCCGCTGGTGAGGAGGTCCTCGCCGAGCGTGAGGGACGGCTTGAGCGCGTCGAGCGCGGCCGTGACGGAAGCGTTGAGGGCGTCGGCGTCCAGGTAGCGGGTATCGCCGCCGTTGTTCAGGACGAACGAGGCCTTCTCGGCGCTATAGGAGATCGACGCGCCCTCGGCCGCAGCTTCGGCCGCCTGCTTGCTCTGGTCAACGAGCGCGTCGAGTGCGGCGGAGACCTTCGAGGCGTCGTACTTCACGGTCTTCTGCAGCTTGATCGAGCGGGTCTGCGAAAGCGCGACCGGCCAAGACCAGGGATTCGTTTGAGCGAGCGCCTGGCTCGCGTATGCCTCGCCGTCGTAGCCGAGGTCGATGTCTTTCGCGGTAATCGTCGTCTCGACCCCGTCGCCGGAGATCGCGAGCGCATAGCCGTCGGTCGAGGAGTCTATGGACTCGGCGAGCGCGGTCTTGTCCTTGAGGGAGACATCGAGGCCGTCGACGGTCGTGCCGGGGAGGAAGACGTTCGAGAACGCGGCGACGCCTCCGAGGTAGGTCGCGCCCAGGAGGCCCACAATGGCCACCGGGACGATCCAAAGGCGGCGACGGCGGGGCGCCTTCTCGGGCTTGAAGTCGCCGGCGGGGCCGTACAGCACGTCGAAGGCGCTGGGCTGCTCGGACGACTTCTGGTCGTTTCCTGCCATGGGGAAGACCTCGGTGGAGCCGATCGCGTCCAGCGGGTCGGCGCTGTTTTCGTCCTCGGCCGAGGGCGTCGGCGCATCGTCGAAGCTGCCGAGCCTCGAGGCAAGGTCGCGGCGCGAGGGCCGCTGGTTATTCATGGTGGTTTTGCTCATGTACGGGACCTCATGGGGTTTGCTGAGGAAGTGTGAGGTGGGCTCGCGGCCCAGCTTTGTTATGGTACATCACGTACCCGATACGAGCGGATACGCTACGAGATAAGTACGAATAATAAAGGAAGGCTTCATGCCTGTTATAAAGCTGAACAGCTTGGACGACCCTAGGCTCGACGTTTACGCGCGACTCACCGAGCACCAGTTGCGCAACAAGCTCGATCCCTCGCGCGGCGTCCTGATCGCCGAGTCGAGGCTCGTCGTCGAGGTCGCGCTCTCGCAAGGCATCGT
>DJRK01000083.1:15624-16013 GCA_002440065.1 Atopobium sp. UBA6362
CCGCTGTCCTTCTTGGTGGACGAATGCCATTTGGAGCATTGCGCCGAGCTGCTTGCGCGTGCGCAGGACGTTGCAAAGGCGGCAGGTGAGGGCGAGGTTCCCGTCTTCGTGCTTCCCCATGAGCTCGCCGAGCGGCTTACGGGCTACAAAGTCACGCGAGGCTTTCTGTGCGCCATGCGCCGGCCTGCCGAGAAGACCGTGGCGGAGGTCGTCGACGGGGCGCGCCACGTGGCGCTTGTGGAGGACCTCGTGGACGTGACGAACGTCGGTGCGCTGTTCCGAAGCGCGGCGGCCCTGGGCGCGGACGCGGTCGTGCTGTCGCCGCGTTGCGCCGACCCGCTGTGCCGCCGCAGCGCGCGCGTCTCGATGGGGACCGTCTTTCAGGTGCC
>DJRK01000095.1 GCA_002440065.1 Atopobium sp. UBA6362
CTTGCAAAATGGGACATCCTAGACGCCTAGGATGTCCCATTTTGCAAGAGGGGCTCTATGCGAGCGGAGAAGCTACGAGCGGACCTCGAACTTCTCGTGGCACTTGGGGCAGGTGACCCTGAGCTTGCCCTTGCCGCGCGGGACGCGGACCTTCTGGCCGCACTTCGTGCACTTCACGTGCTTGAACTGCTTGCGCTCGGCAGCGGCGGCCTTGGGGTTCTGGATCCAAGGGCGCAGCGGGCCGATCGCCTGGAGGAAGGACGCGTTCTCCTTCGCGCGGGCACCGAGGTTCTTGGACTGGATGCGGAAGCCGGCGTAGACGATGAGCGCGAGCGCGAGCCAGCCCAGCCAAGAAGTGCGGGCGAAGATGTTTATCACCACGAGGATGAGCGCCAGGTAGGTACAGGAGATCGCGAGGTCGTCGGGCCCTTGGCGCCCGCGGAGCCACTCCGCCGCCTTACGCTGCGAGTCGGCCATCTTCTGCTGCCAGTCGACGTTCTTCTTGCCATCTGCCATGACGCGGTACCTTTCGAATCCGTTTCAAAATCACAACAGGCCTCTTCTACCCAAAAAACGATCAATTCTGGGGACAGGTTCAAAAAGTGCTCAAATGAGTAAATTTCGAACCTGTCCCCAAAAGTGCTCATTTGGGAAAAACGAACCTGTCCCCAAATTTGATCAGCGGCCGACGCCCATGACGTAGGCGCGGGCGAGCTTGTCGGTCTCGACGATGGCGTCGATATGGCAGCGCTCGCGGCCGTGCGTGTTGTAGCACGCCATGCCGAAGGCGCCGGAAGCGATGTTGTTCGCGGTGTAGTAGGCGGCGTTCGCGTCCGTGGAGTAGTGGAAGCACACCTGGGTGTTCCATTTCTGAGGATCGCAGGCCTCCTGGGCGCACGCGATGAGCGTGTTCGTGAGGTTCCAGTCGTAGGGGCCCTTATGGTCGCTCGCGATGACGCCCACGGAGTGCTCGTCGGAGTCGTAGTCGGGCCCGATGAGCGTGATGTCGATGGCGACGTACTCGCTGCACTCGCGCGGCACCCACGTGCCGCCGTTGCCGATCTCCTCGTAGATCGGGAAGGCAAAGAGCGTGTCGTAGGCAGGCTTGACGTCGGATTCCTTGAACCAGCGGAGAAGGTCGATGAGCACGGCGACGGCGGCCTTGTCGTCGATGTTGCGGCTCACGATGTAGCCGTTGTCGAACTCCTCGTAGTGCGGGTCGATGCCGATGATTGCGCCCTCGGTGATGCCGAGCGCGCGGGCGTCGGCCGGGCTCTTCACGTCGCCGATGACGCTCACGAACATGTGGTTCTCGTCGCGCTCGACGGTGCGGCAGTCCTCGAAGACGTGCACGGAGTGCTTCTCGCACACGACCTGGCCGGCCACGCAGGAGCCGTCGCGGCACAGGATGGAGACGGTCTCGCCCTCGAGGCTGTGGTAGTTCACGCCGCCGAGCTGGCGCACGCGCAGGGTGCCGTCGTCGTTGAAACCGCGCACGATGAGGCCGATGGTGTCGAGGTGGGCGCCCAGGCACACGGTCTTGGAGCGGTCCTGGCCGGGCACGCGCACGTAGGCCGTCGCCTTGTTGTCGAGCTCCATCTCATAGCCGAGCTCCTCGAGGGTGTCGCGCAGCCAGGCGTGGATGTCGGGGTAGTAGCCCACGGGGCTGTCGACCTCGATGCACTCGCGCGTGAGCTGGGCGAGGTACTTGGGGTCGATCTTGTCGAGCTGAAGATCCATTGTCTTCTCCTTATCGAACTATCAAATTATCAATCCATCAATCGCCGAGAAAACCGCTTGGGCGCTGCGAGCCCTCGCTAGGCCTGCGGCTTCGCGTAGAGCGCGACGAGGGCCACGAGCATGTCGACCATGGCCTCGAGCTCGGGCACGGGCACGAACTCGCGCACGCCGTGGGCGTTGTAGTAGCACGCCGAGAGGTTCGCGCACGGGAAGCCGCGGAAGCTGAGCTGGCTGCCGTCGGTGCCGCCGCGCATGGGGATGCACGTCATCTCCTGGCCGATCGCCGCGTACGCCTCGCGCGCGTTGTCGATGAGGTGCGCGTACTCGGGCTTCGTGACCACGTCGGCGAGGTTGTGGTACTGGTCGCGGAACTCGACCGTCACGTAGTCGCCGCCGAGCTCGAGGTTGATCATGTCCTTGGCGTGGCAGATGATCTTCTTCCTGCGCTCGACCTGGTCCTGGTCGTGGTCGCGGATGATGTAGTCGGCGCTCGCGGACTCGCAGTCGCCGCTCATGCGCTCGAGGTAGAAGAAGCCGTCGTAGCCCTCGGTGTACTCGGGGCGCTCGTTGGCGGGGATCATCTGGTGCAGGCGCATGACGAGCTCGGAGGCGTTGACCATCATGCCCTTGGCGGTGCCGGTGTGGCAAGAAAGGCCGCGGGCGCGCACGTTGGCCTCGGCCGCGTTGAACGTCTCGTAGCAGAACTCGCCGATCGGGCCGCCGTCGATCGTGTAGCCATAGGCCGCGCCGAACTCGTCGAGGTCGAGAAGGGCCGCGCCGTGGCCGATCTCCTCGTCGGGCACGAAGGAGAGCGCGAGCCTCGGGTGCGGGAGCGTCGGGTCGGCCTTGAGGCGCGCGAGCAGCGAGACGACCATGGCGTCGCCCGCCTTGTCGTCGCCGCCCAGCAGCGAGGTGCCGTCGGTCGTCACGATGTCCCAGCCGACCATGTTCGCGAGCTGCGGGTTCGTCTCGGGAGAGACGTCGACGGAGCGGCCGTCGCGGTCGGTGCCGATGTGCAGGGTGCCGCCCTCGTAGCGCTTGACCTCGGGGTGCACGGGCGAGCCCACGCTCTGCCAGGCGGTGTCGATGTGGCAGCAGAATCCCAGGGTCGGCAGGTCCTCGCAGCCAGCGGAGGCCGGCCAGTGGGCTGTCACGTAGGCGTGGTCGTCCACGCGCACGTCCTCGGCTCCGAGCTCGCGCAGGTCGCCCGCGACGACGTTCGCGATGTCGAACTGGGCCTCGGTCGAGGGGACCTTATCGGCCGTCAAGGGGTTGGACTGGGACGGCACCTCGCAGTAACGGATAAAACGGTCGAGCACATCGCTCACAGGGAACCGCTTCCTTTCTTTGTATTTGAGCAAAATCGGGGACAGGTTCGTTT
>DJRK01000056.1:0-3363 GCA_002440065.1 Atopobium sp. UBA6362
GGCAAGGTCAAGGCCATGACGCCCGAGCGCCTGGAGAAGTCCGAGAGGTTCCTCGACAAGTGGGGCCACCTCGCCATCTTCCTCGGCCGATTCTTCCCGTTCATCCGCACCTTCGTCCCGTTCATCGCGGGCATGGGGGGCATGCACTGGCGCAACTTCGTCATCTTCAACGTGCTGGGCGGCGTCACCTGGTCGACGCTATTCACGCTGCTCGGCTACTTCTTCGGCGGCATTCCCGTGGTGCAGGAGCACTTCGAGCTGCTCATCGTGGGCATCGTGCTCGTGAGCATCATCCCGACCGTCGTTGGCCTTCTCAAGGCCAAGTTCGGCAAGAAGAAGGGCGCCCACGAGGCGTAAGCGAGTTCCAAGACATCGGGGCGGGGGTGGCCGTCGGCTTGTTTGGGCCGACGGCCACCTTTTTTGCATCTAGCGGCGCTGCATTGAAGGCCAAAAAACGACAAACTCTGAGATTTGTTTGATTTACATAGAAGGCATAGGTATTCGAGCGCCGATTCATGCTCAAACAGGCAGATATTAGGGCTCGTATACTCGATGATTTGTATTAAATCAAACAAAAGTCGAAGTTTGCCCACGATCAACGTCAAATGATCCGATCGAAGGCGCGCTGGTCGTCGCGGGCCGGCCACCGTTTTGGTGCCGCGACCGGGCGCACGGTAGTCAGCGCGTATGATGGGCCTAAACCGTTGCGCCCGAGGCAAGGAGACCACAATGAAGCTCGTCATCGCATCCGACATCCACGGCGCCGCCGACTGGTGCGCCAAGCTCATGGAGCAGGTCGAGGCGGAGTCCCCCGACCGCGTCGTCCTTCTGGGCGACCTGCTCTACCACGGCCCGCGCAACGACCTGCCCGCGGACTACGCCCCCAAGCGCGTGATCGAGATGCTGAACTCGATCGCCGACCGCGTCATCGCCGTGCGCGGAAACTGCGAGGCCGAGGTCGACCAGATGGTCCTCTGCTTCCCCTGCATGGCCGACCACAACGTGCTCATCGACCCCGCCGCCGGCAACAAGACGCTCTTCTTTACGCATGGGCACGTCTACGGCCCCGGCCTGCACAACAGCGTGGACAAGTGGCCCGTGCTGCCCGCCGGCTCTGCCCTCGTCTACGGCCACACGCACAAGAAGGTCCTCCAGCAGGTCGAGGGGCACGAGGGCGTGACCGTCTTCAGCCCCGGCTCAGTGGGGATTCCCAAGGACGGGACCCACAGCTTCGGCATCTACGAGGACGGCCGCTTCGAGCATCGCATCCTGGGCGAGTAACCCGGCAAGCGCGCGGACCGTCTTCGGCCGCCCGGCGCCTGCGCCGGAACCAAGGCCAAGACCCGAGGCCTTCCTCGACGCTGCGGTTCCGTAGTGTCGAGGAAGGGCCTTTTTCTCTGCCGGGCATGGGCCGCCTCTGTCGAATTGCCCTGTCGTGCAACGAAACCGCGCGAACAGGGCGGAGCCCTCCGGATCCCCGGCTAATCTACGGTTGAGGAAAGGAGACACGCGCCAAGGGGCTGTGCCCCAGGGCGGACGCTTCGGGCATCGTCCTGGGCGAGTAGCTTACGGGGACGTCGTGTACATAATCGCATGAAATCGACGGCGGGGCGTTGCGCCCCGCCGTTATTTGCGCTCGCTGTCCCGGGTTTTAGGAAATTTCGCACATCTCTGTGACTCGCAGCCGACTCGAGGAGTAGAGGCTGGTTTCCACGTAATACTGCAAGGGATCTACCTGCATATATATAAAATGCAAACATTCGGCTACTCGCTAAGTGCCGCGCGAGTCACAGAGATGTGCGAAATTTCCCTACAGAGAAGGGACCCCGAAGCGCCATATCGCTCGATTCGGGCTTTGCGGCGCCCCCTAAAATCGCTGCAACAAAAAATCTAATGTGAAGAGACTTAGATAATGTATAGAATCGAAACGTAGAGGGCATAACCTCAAGCGTACAAAGGGTTTAAAAGCGCGGGCGGCCCCACGAGGCGCCGCACGCAGAAAGAAAGGACCGCACCATGGGCAAGATTTTGGGCATTGACCTTGGTACCACCAACTCCGCGATGGCAGTGCTCGAGGGCGGCGAGCCCACGATCATCGTGAACGCCGAGGGCGACCGCACCACCCCGTCCGTCGTGGGCTTCCGCTCCGAGGGCGACCGCATCGTGGGCAAGGCGGCAAAGAACCAGGCCGTCACCAACCCCAAGAACACCGTCTTCTCCATCAAGCGTTTCATGGGCCGTCGCTACGACGAGTGCACCTCTGAGCTGAAGACCGTTCCTTACACTGTCAAGTCCGGCACCGGCTCCCGCGCGGTCGTCGAGATCGAGGGCGAGGACTACACGCCCGAGCAGATCAGCGCCATGATCCTCTCCAAGATGAAGGCCGACGCCGAGAAGTACCTGGGCGAGCCCGTCACCGACGCCGTCATCACCGTCCCGGCCTACTTCAACGACGCCCAGCGCCAGGCCACCAAGGACGCCGGCAAGATCGCCGGCCTGAACGTCCAGCGCATCGTGAACGAGCCGACCGCCGCGGCCCTCGCCTACGGCCTCGACAAGAAGGACATCGACCAGAAGGTCCTCGTCTTCGACCTGGGCGGCGGCACCTTCGACGTCTCGCTGCTTGACCTCGCCGACGGCGTCGTCGAGGTTCTCGCCACCAACGGCGACAACCACCTGGGCGGCGACGACTGGGACCAGCGCGTCATGGACTGGATGGCCGACAAGTTCCAGCAGGAGAACGGCATCGACCTGCGCAAGGACCCCATGGCCCTGCAGCGCCTGAAGGAGGCCGCCGAGAACGCGAAGAAGGAGCTTTCCTCCGCGCAGCAGGCCACGATCAACCTCCCGTTCATCACCGCCGACGCCTCCGGCCCCAAGCACCTCAACTACACGCTGACCCGCGCCGAGTTCGAGAAGATCACCCGCGACCTGCTCGACCGCTGCAAGGCCCCTGTGACCAAGGCCCTCAAGGACGCTAACCTCCAGATCTCCGAGGTCAACGAGGTCATCCTGGTCGGCGGCTCCAGCCGTATGCCCGCTGTCCAGGAGCTCGTCAAGCAGATGACGGGCAAGCAGCCCAACATGTCCGTGAACCCCGACGAGGTCGTTGCCGACGGCGCCGCCGTCCAGGGCGGCGTCCTGACCGGCGACGTTTCCGGCATCCTGCTGCTCGACGTCACCCCGCTTTCCCTGGGCGTCGAGACCATGGGCGGCGTCATGACCAAGATGATCGACCGNNCACCACGATCCCGACCTCCAAGTCCGAGATCTACTCCACGGCCGCCGATAACCAGACCTCCGTCGAGATCAACGTCCTGCAGGGCGAGCGCGAGTTTGCCCGCGACAACAAGTCCCTCGGCA
>DJRK01000056.1:3444-7045 GCA_002440065.1 Atopobium sp. UBA6362
TCGACGCCAACGGCATCGTGAAGGTCACCGCCAAGGACAAGGCCACCGGCAAGTCCCAGCAGATCACCATCTCCGGCTCCACCGCGCTCTCCGACGACGAGGTCGACCGCATGGTCAAGGACGCCGAGGCCCACGCCGAGGAGGACAAGAAGCAGAAGGACGAGATCGAGGTCCGCAACCAGACCGACTCCCTGTGCTACAGCGCCGAGCAGACGCTGAAGGACCTGGGCGACAAGGTCCCGGCCGACCAGAAGTCCGAGGTCGAGTCCGCGATCGCCGACGCCAAGAAGGCCCTCGAGGGCACCGACATCGACGCGATCAAGGCCGCCGGCGAGAAGCTGACCGAGGCTTCCCAGAAGCTCGCGCAGATCGTCTACTCCACGACCGACGAGGCCACGGCCACCGGTAACGGCGACTCCGGCTCTGCCGCCGGTTCCTCCGACGACGTCGTGGACGCCGACTACGAGGTCGTCGACGACGACAAGTAATAGGTCTTCTCTGCGCCAGCAAAGGCGCCGAGCAGCCTAAGGGAACGAATGCGGAGGCGGTCGCGAATCCGGCCGCCTCCCTGACACTTTGTGAGGAGGGTGACGTGAAAGTGCCTATCGAAGTCGAGGATGGCGAGACCGAGGCCGCGCAGAACGCCGCCGAGCCCGATTCTGAGACCACGGCCGAGACGGGTTCCACGCCTGAGCAGGCCGTAGACGATAAGACCGCTGCGCAGGGGACGGGCTCCGACGACGAGCTCGATCCCGAGGAGGAGCGCGCCCGCGTGGAGGCCGCGATCAAGGCCGGCGAGGAGGCCGCGGACCGCGAGCTCTCCGCCGACGCGAACAAGCTCCGCGCCGAGCGCGACGAGCTGGCAAAGAAGCTCGCGGACGTCGACGACACCATCGCCGCCGCCAAGAAGGAGGCTTCCGACGCCACGGAGCGCCTGGTGCGCCTGCAGGCGGATTGGGACAACTACCGCCGCCGTACCGCGCAGGAGCGCCTCGCCGAGAAGGAGCGCGCGGCCGAGAAGCTCGTGCTCTCCCTTCTTCCCGTGTTGGACGACATGGAGCGCGCGATCGAGCACGCCGGCGCCGCCGAGGGCAACGAGCAGCTCGCCCAGTTCGTCGACGGCATCGACGCCGTCCACCAGAAGATGGTCGATGTCCTGCACAAGGAGGGCGTCGAGGTCATCGACCCGGCTGGCGAGCCCTTCGAGCCCCTTTCCCACCAGGCCGTCGGCCGGGTGGAAGACAAGGAAGCCTACGACGAGACCGTTGCCCAGGTGTACCAGAAGGGGTACCGGATGGGCGACAAGGTCATCCGCACCGCGATGGTGACGGTGACCTACGGCGGGCCCAAGCGCCCCGCCGACGACGCGGGCAAAAAGGCCGACGCCAAGGAGTAGCTTTTTTGGCGCGCTCGGGCCCAGCGGCTCGGGCGCGCCTTTTGACGATATGCCAACCAAGTCCAGGAAGGGGGCTCGTGCACGATGGCAACCCAGAAGAACTATTACGACGTCTTGGGCGTCAAGCGCGACGCCACCGATGACGAGATAAAGAGGGCCTTTCGCAAGCTCGCCGCGAAGTACCACCCGGACGCCGGCGGCGACGAGGCGAAGTTCAAGGAGATCAGCGAGGCCTATACCACGCTGTCCGACAAGAAGAAGCGCAAGGAATACGACCAATATTTGATGTTCGGCGGCATTCCCGGCGCAGGTAGGCCGGGTGGCGGCTACACGACCAACGTGAGCGGAAACTGGCAAGACATCTTTGGCGGGATGGGCGGCGCCGACGGCTTCGGCGGGTTCGACTTCTCGTCCATCTTCGGCGGCGGCGCGGGCCGCGCGGCGAACCGCCCGACCAAAGGCTCCGACCTCACCATGTCCATCGACGTCACCGCCGAGGAGGCCTTCAACGGAGCCACGCGCAAGGTGACGTTCCGCGTGCCGTCCTCCGGCGAGGAGCAGACGCTCACGGTAAAGATCCCGGCCGGCGCCGTGGACGGCGGCAAGCTCCGTTACCGCGGGCGCGGCGAGTACGGCGTCTCGGGCGGCACGCGCGGCGACCTCGTGATCACGACGCACGTCGAGGAGCACCCGATCTTCAAGCGCGACGGCGCGGACGTGCGCATGGAGCTGCCCATCAGCATGTACGAGGCGGCCCTGGGCGCCACGGTCGACGTGCCCACGCCCAACGGCACCGAGGTCAGGCTCAAGATTCCCGCCGGCACGCAGGGCGGCAAGACGTTTCGCTTCAAGGACCTGGGCGCCCCCAACGTCAAACGCAAGGGCACCAAGGGCGCGCTGTACGTCAAGGTGTGCGTGAAGGTCCCCACGATGCTCACCAAGAAGGAGCGCGACGCCCTCGAGGCGCTGAAGGCCTCCGATGAGCGCGACTACCGCGAGGAGGTCGAGCGCTATGGCGCGTAACGACGCCGAGGGGCGCAACAAGCCCCTGTACATGATCAGCGTCGCGGCCGAGCTCACGGGCATGCACCCGCAGACCCTGCGCGTCTACGAGCAGAAGGGCCTCGTCACGCCCGGGCGCTCGCGCGGCAACACGCGCCTGTACTCCCAGGCCGACATCGACCGCCTGAACCTGATCAGCAAGCTCACCGACGAGGGCATCAACCTCGCCGGCGTCGTGCGGATCCTCGACATGCGCGAGCGGACCCTGCAGCTCGAGGACGAGCTCGAGCAGATGCGCGACCGCATGCGCTCGATGGAGGAGGAGCTCCACGAGTTCCGCGTGCAGGAGCGCATCACGGCGCTCGCCCGCTACGACGGCGGCAGCCCCGAGCAGATCATGCGCAAGCTGCTCGGCAACGGCTCCGCGCCGGGCACCGAGGACGGCAAGGGAACGGAGTCGTAGACGCAAGGACACGCCAAGAAGACCAGGTCTTCTTGGCGTGTTTTTGTTCGCCGAGCAATTTGGGGTCGGACCCCAAATTCGACCTCGAAAACCTAACACAAACGCACTTAGATTTTGTATAGCGAACGCACTTAGCGGGCATAACGTACCTTGATAAACGAAGAGCCGCGCGGGCCGATCGCCCGGCGCGGCGCCAGAGAGGTGATCAGTATGAGACTAGACAAGTGGGCAGTGACCGCCCAGGAGGCCCTGCAGGCCGCCGTCGGCATCGCTACGGACGCCAGCGCGTCCGAGCTCGCGCCGCTGCACCTGCTCAAGGCCCTCTTGAGCTCCGGCGAGCACAACCTCTCCGCGATCATCGAGCGCGTGGGGGCGGACCCGCGCGCCATCGAGTCGCAGGTAGATGAGGCCATCGCGCGCCAGCCGCGCGTCTCAGGCGACGCTGTGCAGCCGGGCGTGGGCAACGACCTCGTGCGCGTGGCGAACGCCGCCGAGAAGCTCGCGACCAAGCTCGGCGACGCGTACGTGACGACGGAGCATCTGCTCTGCGCCCTCGCCGACGACAAGACCGAGGCGGGCAGCATCCTCAAGTCCGCCGGCGTCACCGGCAAGCGCGTGCAGGAGGCCTACAACGACCTGCGCGGCGACGAGCGCGTGACGAGCCAGGACTCCAAGACCGAGTTCGAGGCTCTCTCCAAGTACGGCCGCAACGTGTGCGACCTCGCCCGCCAGGGCAAGCT
>DJRK01000057.1 GCA_002440065.1 Atopobium sp. UBA6362
GGCCCAGGAACTTGAGCATGCCAAGGGTCACGGTCGGGTTGAAGCGAAGGCCGCCCTTATAGGGCCCGATAGCGGAGTTGAACTCCACGCGGTAGCCTCGGTTGACCTGAACCTTGCCGGAGTCGTCCACCCAAGGAACGCGGAACATGATGACGCGCTCAGGCTCGACGAATCGCTCGAGCAGCGAGGCCCCCTCGTACTCGGGGTGGGCGTCGAGGGCGGGCTGAAGGGTACCCAGGATCTCGGTCGCGGCCTGGAGGAACTCCTTCTGCTCGGGGTAGCGCTCCTTGAGCTCTGCCAGGACCTTCTCGGTGTAGGACATGCTAGCTCCTTACTTTGGACCCGCGCGCGACGGCGGCGGGGTTGCCATGCCAGAATGTAGGTTACGAGTGTGGAGCGTCTTGTGACGCAATGGCACGCCAATGGAAACTTTTTCGAGCTAACTAAGAAACACGACGTACATACTGCCAGGCTGGAGGCGCAATGGTATAAGGTTCATGTCGTAGGGATATGGCGACGGTTTGTTGCAGTGGACGATACACGGCTTGTTACACGGGAGGCAATGCGCAAAGAAAAGCAGGCCGGGAATAGTCCTGGCCTGCTGCTCCATCTGGAGCGGGTGACGGGAGTCGAACCCGCGTCATCAGCTTGGAAGGCTGAGGTTCTACCGTTGAACCACACCCGCATATGTTGGTCGGGGCGACTGGATTCGAACCAGCGACCCTCTGCTCCCAAAGCAGATGCGCTACCAAACTGCGCCACGCCCCGGAACCGATGTTCAAGTATAGAGAAGAAATCGGGTCGCGGCAAGTCGCGGGTCTCTTAATATCGCCCGCCTGGCTCCAGCTGCATACGGTTTACGTGTTTTGGAGCCTCCAGATGGGGCCGAAACACGTAATTGATATGCATCTGATTAGCCCGCACTCGATGCAGGGGACTCGTCAAGCGTTAGCATGAAAGCCGAGAAATCTTTTCCACACCGATAAGAGGTCCCCATGCCGCACTCCCCGCTCGGACATACGCTCGTCATCGCGAACCCTGCGGCACACAGCGGCGCCGGCGAGAAGGGCGCGCGCTTCGCCGAGGATTTTCTTAGCAGCTATGCGTCCGCGACCCGCGGGTACGAAGTGGTACGCACGCGCGCGGCAGGAGACGCGACCCGGATCGCCGAGGATGCGGCCGGCTTCGACACCGTGCTCGCACTCGGCGGCGACGGCGTGATACACGAGGTCGTCGAAGGCCTCATGACGCATGAACCCAGAACGCGTCCCCAGCTCGGGATCATCCCGATGGGCTCGGGCAACGACTACGCGCGCACCATCGGCATGGAGAAAAACAACGTGCAGGGCGCAATGGCCCAGCTCGTCCGCGGAGTCCCGCGCCCCACCGAGGTCGGTTGCGTGAACGGGCACTATTTCATGCAGACCCTCTCGTTCGGCCTCGACGCGGCGATTGCGCTCGACACCATGGACAAACGCGCCGCGGGGACAACGCAAGAAGGCGAGGAGCTCTTCGTCAAGTCGGCGCTGCGTATCTTGTCGCAGGCCAAGGAGGGCTACCCGGTTCGCGCCGCCTTCGACGATGACCCCGCGCTCGACCTTTCCACGATCATCTTCGCCGTGCAGGTGGGCCCCAGCTACGGCGGCGGCTTTAGGATTTGCCCCGACGCCGACCCCAAGGACGGGCTTCTCGACGCCTGCTACAACGTCAAGGTGCCGGCGATTCCCCGTATCATGGCGCTTCTGGGCTTGGCGAGATTCGGGAAACATACGAAATCGAACGTGGTGACGCTCCGTAAGTTCCGTACCGCGGCGCTTGAGTTCGAGCGCGAGCCACCCTGCCAGATAGACGGCGAGAAGCTCACGGGCACGCGGTTCGAGATCGAGGTCGTGCCCCGCGCGCTGAACGTGATCTACCCACGCGACAATTAGCCACCACAGGTTCGATCAGCGACTAGCCATATTTTGATTCCGAAAAAATGCCCCGAGACGCTCAAAGCATCCCGGGGCATCCATCGCTCGTTACAACAAGAAATTACTTCGCGGCGGACTGAAGCATGGCCTTGACCTCGGTCGCGGTCTTGAGCTTCATGACCTTCTCCACGAGGGCGTCGGCCTCGGCCTTGGTCCACTGGGAGATGATGCGGCGCGTACGGAGGATGGACGGCGCGGAGACCGAGAACTCGCCCAGGCCGAAGGAGATCAACACCGGGATGAGCAGCGGGTCTGCAGCGGCCTCGCCGCACATGCCGACCATGATGCCGGCCTTGTTGCCCTCCTCGATGATGCGCTTGAGGGAACGCAGGACGGCAGGCTGGTACACCTCGTAGAGGTAGGCCACCTTGTCGTTGCCGCGGTCGGCGCACATGGTGTAGCCGATGAGGTCGTTCGTGCCGATGGAGAAGAAGTCGCACTCGGCGGCGAGGTCGTCGGCGATGAGGGAGGCCGCGGGGGTCTCGATCATGGTGCCGATCTCGATGTCCTTGTTGTAGGACACGCCACGGGCGTCGAGGTCGGCCATGCACTCCTTGACGAGGGCCTTGACCTGGCGGATCTCATCGATATTGGTCACGAGCGGGACCATGATCTTGATGTCGCCGAACGCGGAGGCGCGAAGAAGGGCCGTGAGCTGGACCTTGTACTGGTCCGGGTTGTTCAGGCAGTAGCGCACGGCGCGGTAACCCATGAACGGGTTGTCTTCCTTGGTGAGGTGGAGATACGGGATCTCCTTGTCGCCGCCCACGTCGAGCGTGCGGATGATGACCGGCTGGTCCTTCATGCGCAGCGCGACCTTCTGGTACGCGGCGAACTGCTCGTCCTCGGAGGGCAGCTCCTTGGCGTCCATGAAGAGGAACTCGGAGCGGAAGAGGCCCACGCCCTCGCAGTCATGCTCGGCGGCCACGTTGGCGTCGTCGGGGTTGCCGATGTTGGCGACGAGAAGCTTCTTGTCGCCGTCGGCGGTCACGGTCTCCTTGCCGCGGTAGGCCTCAAGGGCGACCTTCTCCTCGGCGTACTGCTTGGCCTTGGCGCGGTAGTGCTCGAGGTCGTGGTCGGACGGCTGGGCGATAACCTTGCCGTTCGTGCCGTCGACGACGACCATGTCGCCGGTCTTGATGTTCGTGCAGGCGTCCGCGACGGAGAGGACCGCGGGGATCTCGAGCGCGCGGGCGATGATGGCGGAGTGAGAGGTGCGGCCGCCGGTCTCGGTCACGATGGCGGCGACGTTCTCCTTGTCGATGTCGGCCGTCATGGACGGGGTGAGCTCGCGCACCACGACGATGGAGTTCTCGGGCAGCGTGGAGAGGTCGACGAGCTCCTGGCCCAGCAGGTCGGCGAGAAGACCGGTCTTGACATCGGCGACGTCGGCGGCGCGCTCGCGGAACAGCTCGTCCTCCATGTTGGAGAACATGTTGTAGTACATGTCGTAAGCCTCGGAGACGGCCTGCTCGGCGCACATGCCGGACTCGATGGAGCCGTTGACCATCTCGCGGATGCCCTCGTCCTCGGCGAACTCGATGTGGGCGCCCATGATGGCCGCGGCCTCCTCGCCGACGGTCTGCTTCATGCGCTCGATCTGGGCGTTCGTCTGGTCGATGAACTTGGCGACCGCGTCCTGGTAACGCTGCTCCTCGGCCTTGGCGTCCTCAGGCGCGTGAGGCGTGAAGGAAAGGTCGGGCTCGACCGCGACGCGAGCTACGCCGATGCCTATGCCGTCAGATGCGTTGACTCCCTCGTACATAAATCCCCCTACGTTCTTGCCGCTCGCGCGGCTCTTCCCTAGAAAAGCTCGTGGCCGGGCAGAGCAAGCCCGACCACGCAATAGCTTAGCAATATTGAGTTTACTCGCACAGGCTCTTCTTGGCGGCGTCAAACTCGTGGGCCGCCTCGGACTGGACCTCGGCCTCGGCCGCCTTCACGGCGGCGTCGCGGGTCTGCTGCATGTCCTGCGCAAGGGAGCCCGGGATGGCGCGGCCCATCTTCTTGTACAGGGCGGCGACGACGCGCTCGATCTTCTCGCGCTTCGCGATGCCCTTGGACGCCGCGGTCGCGGTGCCGCAGGCGGAGGCGAAGACGAGCGCCGTGTCGTAGTCGGCGCCGCGGACGACCTGCGAAAGGAAGCCGGCCACCATGGAGTCGCCGGCGCCCGTGGCGTTTACCAGTCGGATGCGCGCGGTCGGGACGACGTGCTCGGCGCCGTTCTCGTCGAGCAGCAGCGAGCCGTGGCCGCCGCAGGAGATGATGACGTTGCGGGCGCCCTCCTCCTGGAGCTTGTGCGCGTAGGGCATGCACTCCTCGGGCTCCTCGATGTTCACGCCGTAGATGCGGCCGACCTCGTGGTTGTTCGGCTTGATGAGGAACGGGTGCGCGGCCAGCGAGTCCATGAGGAGCTGGCCGGGGGCGTCGACGACGAACTGGATGCCGCGGCCCGCGAATCGCTTCATGATCTGGTCGTAGATGTCGCTCGGCAGAGAGTTGGGGATGGAGCCGGTGAGGACGAGCGTGTCGCCCGCGCCGATGACGTCCATGCGCTCGAGGAGCTCGTCGACCTTCTTCTCGGAGATCTTTGGGCCCATGCCGTTGCACATCGTCATGACGATGCCGTTGAGCTTGACGTTGATGCGGGTAAAGCCTTTGTCGAGACACACGAAGTTGGACGAGATGCCCTTCTCCTGGAGGCGATGCAGCAGGTAATCGCCCGTGAAGCCGGCCGCGATGCCCATCGCGATGCTCGGGCAGCCGACCTCCTTGAGGAGCGTGGAAACGTTGATGCCGTTTCCGCCGCAGTGGAGCTCCTCGCTCGAGGACCTGTTCGTGAAGCCCATGTCGAGCGTCAGCGGGTGCATGACATAGTCAAGGGCAGGGTTTAACGTCATCGTGTAAATCAACGCAGTCTCCTTCCGACAGGATGCAGCAGACTCTAGTATGCAACATTCGTCACGCCGCTCACGTGGAAAATTGCAACGTTTACGGGAGTTGAGAAACATTTTTGTGTTCTACTCGCCACAAAAAGCAAACAACTGAGCGCCAGGGCGCTTCGCGCGGCAAAATAAGTCACGAACCCGAACGAATAAGAAAAAAGGAGCCGTGCGAGGCTCCTCTTTGCTAGCTAATGGTGCGCCCTGGCGGATTCGAACCGTCGACCTTGGGATTAGAAGTCCCCTGCTCTATCCAACTGAGCTAAGGGCGCGTGTGGGACTCATTCTCGAACCAATCGGCAGCACGCGACAACCTGACGGCAACCGGAGCCCGTTCCGGATGCAAACCGCTTACGCGTTACAGCTGCTCAAAACGGCGTCCAGTCGCGAAAACGGTATGAGCAACGCAACGTGCGAAGAAGTGCGTGGAAATCAGCCGAGAAGCACAGCCGCGGCAAGCACGCCCGAGACGGTCTTGCCGTCCTGGATGGCGCCGGCGCGGATCGCTTCGAGGACGTCGCCGAGCTCGAGCCACAACGCTCCCACCAGCTCCCCCTCGTCGGGATTCGCCTCCGCCTGCGCAAGATCCGTTGCAAAGAAGACCTGCGTCCGCTCGTCGGTGAAGCCGGGAGAGCCGAGCACCGAGACGAGCGGCTCAAGCCTACTCGCCACAAGGCCCGTCTCTTCCCGCAGCTCGCGGGCCGCGGCCGCGGCGCCGTCCTCGCCCGGGTCGAGCTTTCCCGCGGGAATCTCGAGCGTCATACGCCCGAGCGCCACGCGGAACTGGCGCACAAGGCAGACGCGCCCGTTGTGCACCGCCACGACGCCGGCGCCGCCGGGATGCCGGACGAGCTCACGGGGCGCCAGGGAGCCGTCGGGCAGCTCCACCTCGTCGTCCTCGACCGAGAAGATCCTCCCGTGCCAGACCTCGTCGCGACGGGTGAGCTTCTCGGTATAGCGGGGATCGAGCTTCATCAGCTCCAGGATCTGCGAAAGGGACATGGCGCTCCTTCAATACGAAAAAACCGGGCACCCTAAGGCACCCGGCTCTCATGTCATGGTGGATCGTCAGGGGTTCGAACCCTGGACCTTGGGATTAAGAGTCCCCTGCTCTACCAGCTGAGCTAACGATCCAAATAGAATGGTGGATCGTCAGGGGTTCGAACCCTGGACCTTGGGATTAAGAGTCCCCTGCTCTACCAGCTGAGCTAACGATCCATATTCTATTGAATGGGGTGGGTGAAGGGTCTCGAACCCTCGACCTACGGAGCCACGGTCCGTCGCTCTACCAACTGAGCTACACCCACCATTTGCTTCCCTCTCAGGCAGCTCGTTTATTATGCAAGCTTACGGGAAGGGATGCAAGGACTTTTTTCTCGAATTTGGAAAAAAGATCTCTAGCTGCGGTTTCTTACGGAATCGTCCAGGTTACCGGTCGTCTACCGAGCCCACGAGCGCGAGCAAGTCCTCCTTCGTGAGCATCGAGGACTTGATTCCCTCGCCGCCGAGGACGCTCTCGGCAAGGCCGCGCTTGTCCTCCTGCATCTTGAGGATGCGCTCCTCGATCGTGCCCTCGGCGATGAGCTTGAACACGCTCACGTCGCGACGCTGCCCGATGCGGTAGGCGCGGTCGGTCGCCTGGTCCTGCGCGGCCGTGTTCCACCAGGGGTCGTAGTGGATTACGACGTCGGCCGCCGTGAGGTTGAGCCCCACGCCGCCCGCCTTCAGGCTGATGAGGAATACGGGCACCTCCCCCGCCTGGAAGCGCTTGACGAGCCGCTCGCGGTCTTCTTTGCTCGTGGAGCCGGTCAGCACGAAGTGGCCGAGGTGCGCCGAGGAGAGCCGCTCGGAGATGAGGTCGAGCATGCCCGTGAACTGCGAGAAGACCAGCACCTTGTGCCCGGCGTCGACCGCCTGCGAGGCGAGTTCCATGCAGGTGTCGAGCTTCGCGCTCCCGCCCTCGTAGTTGTCGTAGGCGAGCCGGGGGTCGCAGCAGATCTGCCGCAGGCGCATGAGCTCCGCCAGGATCTTGAGCTTCTCCTGGCCGAGGCCGCGGCCCTTGTCGCGCGGGTCGAAGGCATGCTGGACCTGCAGCGCCACGCGGTCCTGAGCCGCGAGGTAGAGCTTGCGCTGCTTGGCCTCCATCTGCGCATAGACGACGCTCTCGGTCTTCTCGGGGAGGTCGGCCAGGACCTCGGACTTCAGGCGGCGCAGCACGAAGGGGCCGATCGCGCACGAGAGGAGCCGCTGCCCGTCGTGCTCGCGTGCCTCGACGGGTCCCTCGTAGCGCTTCGCGAACTGCTCGCGCGTGCCGAGGTAGCCGGGCATGAGGAAGTCGAAGATGCTCCACAGCTCCTGGAGGCGGTTCTCGATGGGCGTGCCCGTGAGCGCGAAGCGGACGTCCGCGTCGAGGCACTTGCACGCGCGCGTGACCTGGGCCTTTGGGTTCTTTATGTACTGGGCCTCGTCCAGGAAGGCGCGCGCCAGGTGGACGCCCGACCACGCCTCGACGTCGCGGCGAAGAAGGTCGTAGGAGGTCACGAGCACGTCGCGGCCCGAGGCGGAGCCAATAAGCGCCGCGCGGGCGCGCTTCGCCCCGACGACGGCGCACGCGTCGAGGCCGGGAGCGAAGCGGGCGAGCTCGCTCATCCAGTTGTAAACGAGCGACGCCGGGCAGACGACGAGCGTGGGGCCCGGGTGGGCGCCGGGCGCGTCGAGGTTCTCTTGCTGCGCGAGGATATGGGCGATGACCTGGACCGTCTTGCCAAGGCCCATGTCGTCGGCGAGGATGCCGCCGAAACCGAGCCGCTCGAGCGTCCCCAGCCAGCGGAAGCCGTCCTCCTGGTAGCTGCGCAGCGTGGCGTGGAGGCCCTGCGGCACCTCGATGTCTGCGTCGGCGTAGGCGTCGAAGTCCCGCACGATCCGGCGGAAGCCCGCGTCGCGCTCCAGGCGGACGCCCTGCGCCCGGTCGAGGAGCGCGTCGATGAGAAGGGCGCGCGCCGAGGGCAGCCCGGCGTCGCCCAGCGCGAGCTGCTCGACGTCGATGCCCAGGCCGTCGGCAAGGTCCTGGGCGACCTGGAGGTTCTCGCCCAGACGGACGATGTCGCCGGAGGAGAGGCGCACGAAGCGCTGCTTGCGCTTGAAGGCGGCGAGGTATTCGAAGAGCTCGTCTTTCGTGAGGCCGCTCGCGCCGAGCTCGACGT
>DJRK01000156.1 GCA_002440065.1 Atopobium sp. UBA6362
TATTCCAGTGCCTGGTAGGGGAGAGGCCCGAGGACATCCACTGCATCTGGCTTACGGGCTCCGGCGGCCCCTTCTATGGGAAGACGCGCGCCGAGCTCGAGACCGTTACCTGCGCAGACGCCCTTGCGCACCCCACCTGGTCCATGGGCTCAAAGATCACGATCGATTCTGCCTCCCTTATGAACAAGGGCCTCGAGGTCATCGAGGCGCACCACCTCTTCCAGGTGCCGATCGACTCCGTTCGCGTGCTCGTGCAAAGGCAGAGCAAGATCCACTCTATGGTGGAGTTCGCCGACGGCGTCGTGAAGGCCCAGCTCGGCGGCTCGGACATGCGCGCGCCGATCCAGTACGCGCTGAGCTATCCGGAGCGTTGGGACGCCACGGTCGAGCGCGTGGACTGGGGCAGCTGCGCCCCCATCACCTTTGGGGAGGCTGACGAGGAGACCTTCGGGTGTCTGCGCCTCGCGAAGGAGGCGGGTCGTGCGGGCGGCACGTTGCCCTGCGCCATGAACGCCGCGAACGAGGTAGCGAACCTCGCTTTCCGCCAAGGCGCGTGCGGATTCACCGATATCGAGAAGATCGTTTCCCAGACGATGGACGCGACGCCGGTCGAGAAGGTGGAGAGCATGCAGCAGATCCTCGACGTCGATGCGCGCTCGCGCTCGCTAGCAGAGAAGTTCCTCCAGGAGGTTTAATTGTTGCCAAGCGTCATGTCTTTTCTCTCGGCAGTGTTCTGGGGGCTTTTGGTCCTCTCGGTGCTCGTCTTCATTCATGAAGGCGGGCACTACCTTGCTGCGCGCGCGTTCGGCGTTCGCGTGACCGAGTTCATGCTCGGCTTGCCATGTCGTTGGAACCTTAGCTTCAAGAGCCGCCGCGTGGGAACGCGCATCGGCGTGACGCCGCTCCTCTTGGGCGGATACAACCGTATCTGCGGCATGGAGCCAGTGGGCGATGCGCCGCTTGCCGATGTACTAGCCTGCGTACAGGAGCATGGCCGCATAAGCATCGAGGACCTGGCAGCTGAGCTCGGTATTGACGATGACGATGCGCTGAACGCGCTCGTGACCCTCTCCGACTGGGCTTCGATCGAGCCTTACTACGACCCCGAGCTCGGCGAGAAGCCCGAGCAGAAGACTTGGCCGAAATCCTTCCAGACCCTGGCTCGCGACGCGAACATGTTGACCGAGTTCGACCGCGGCCATGATTTCTCGCTCGAAGGGTCGACCAGGGCCGGAGAACCTCGCGCAATCACCGGCGACCCCGAGCAGCTCCTCAATAATGAGCGCTCGCACACCTATCTGGGCAAGGGCTTCCTCAAGCGCTTCGCGATGCTCGTTGCCGGTCCGCTGATCAACGTGCTCTTCGCCTTCGTCGTCGTTGTTCTAGCCTACAGCATCGTGGGCATGGACGTCTCCTCGAACGAGGCGCGCATCGGTTCCATCGAGGACGGGTCTCTGGCGCAGGAAAGCGGTCTCCAGACCGATGACCTTATCCTCTCGGTCGCAGATGAAAACATGGACCCCGGCAGCATCGTGCAGGTCACCGACTGGTCTTCCATGACCGATGCCCTACATGTGTACCTTTCATCCGGCGAGAACTTCATCTTGAACGTCAGGCGCGGGGACGAACAGATTCAGGTTGCCGTCAACCAAGGAGAGGAGCCTCATGACCTTCTTGGCATCAATGCCACGACCGTCCGCTGGCGCCCCGACGTCCTCACCTCCTCGCGACTGGCGATCCGCTACGGCAAGTTCGTCGCCGACTACGTGGGGCAGCTACTCGTGCCGCAGAAAACCATGGAGGTCCTGAACCAGTCGTCCTCCGTCGTCGGCATCTCAGTCATGGCTTCCGAGGCCGCGAGCTCGGGTTTCTTGGACCTGCTGCTTCTGGCGGCGTCCATCTCGATGTCGCTCGGCTTCATGAACCTGCTGCCCATACCCCCGCTCGACGGCGGCAAGATTCTCATCGAGGTGATTCAGCTCTTGATTCGGCGTCCACTTTCCCTCAAGGCCCAGAACGCCGTCTCCTACGTGGGTCTTGCTTTTTTCTTGTTCATCTTCATAGTCGTCGTGAAGAACGACATTTTTAGATTTATGATCGGATAGGAGCCGATTTTCCATGAGCGATAACGCATCCCAAGAAAAGAAACTCCCCCGCGAGGCCACGCGCCCCGTATATGTGGGCAAGGTAAAGGTCGGCGGCGACGCTCCGGTCACCGTGCAGTCCATGTGCACGACCAAGACGGAAGACCCCGCCTCGACCCTCGCGCAGATCGAGCGGCTCGCGGACGCGGGTTGCGAGATCGTACGGGTAGCGATTCCCACGGAGCACGTCCTCGACGGCTTCAAGGAGATCTGCGCGTCCTCGCCCCTTCCCGTGGTGGCCGATATCCACTTTGACCACAAGCTCGCGATAAAAGCGGCCCGCCGCGGGGCATCGGCGTTGCGCATCAACCCGGGAAACATCGGTTCGTGGGATAAGGTCGACGCCGTCATCGACGAAGCGGGGGCGGCCGGAATCCCTATTCGCATCGGCGTGAACGCCGGGTCGCTCGATCGTCGCATAGACGCGCGCGAGGACCTGACGCAGCCGCAGAAGCTCGTCATGAGCGCCGTGTCCTTCGTCGAGCATTTCCGCGACCGCGGCTTTGAGGACATCGTCATGTCCGCCAAGGTCCACGACGTCATGTCCACGATTCAGACGAACCGCGAGCTCTCCCGGCTCCTCCCCGATGTCCCCCTCCACATAGGCGTGACCGAGGCGGGCACCATGCTCCAAGGAACGGTCAAGAACGTCTCGGCCCTCTCGGTGCTCCTGAGCGAGGGGATAGGCAACACCATGCGCCTCTCCTTGACGGCAGACCCCGTGGAGGAGGTCCGCGTTGCTTGGGAGCTACTCGCCGCTCTCGGCATGCGCAGGCTCCATCCCGAGCTCGTGAGCTGCCCTACCTGTGGCCGCTGTCAGGTCGACATGATCCCCATCGCAGAGGAGGTCGAGCGCAGGCTTCAGTCCGTCAGGGCGCCGATTTCCGTCGCCGTCATGGGCTGTGCCGTGAACGGGCCGGGAGAGGCCCGCGGCGCCGACATAGGCATGGCGAGCGGCAGGGGAGAGGCGCTTCTCTTCGCGAACGGGGAGCCGATCCGGAAAGTCCCCGAGGACCGCATGGTCGACGAGCTCTTCGAGGAGATCTCTCAGAGGTTCCCGGAAGAGCCATAAAGTGCGGTCTTCTCGCCAAGAAACGTTTAGCCGCCATTGGGCCCCGCCATCATCGCCATGAAGTCGACGAGGGCGGGGCCCTTCAAATGACGTGCGCGTAGGCCATGCCTTGCCGTAAACTAATGACCACGTGAACTTTGCCCGCCAGCGCGGGCCTTGCTCAACGAAGGAGAGCATCTTGAAGCGCTACCAGACGATGTCGAGGCTCTATGCCCCGACCCTCAAGGAAGACCCCGCCGAGGCCGAGCTCGTGAGCCACAAGCTCCTGCTTCGCGCCGGCATGATCCGCAAGACCGCCGCCGGCCTCTACAGCTACCTGCCGCTCTGCTGGCGCGTGATCCAAAAGATCGAGGGCGTCATCCGCGACGAGATGGAGGGCATCGGCGCACAGGAGATGCTCGCCCCGATAATCACCCCCGCCGAGCTCTGGGAGCAGTCCGGGCGCTTTGGCGCCTACGGCCCCGAGCTCATGCGCCTCAAGGACCGCCACGAGCGCGACTTCGTGCTCGGGCCCACGCACGAGGAGACCTACACCGACCTCGTTCGCAACGAGCTGCGCAGTTATAAGCAGCTCCCGGTGACGCTCTACCACATCCAGGACAAGTTCCGCGACGAGCTCCGTCCTCGTTTTGGCCTCATGCGCGGCCGTGAGTTCATCATGAAGGACGCGTATTCCTTCTCCGCCACGCAGGAGTCGCTGCAGCAGTGCTACGACGACGAGAAGGCCGCCTACGCGCGCATCGCGGAGCGTTGCGGCTTGAAGGCGCTCCCCGTCGTGGCGGACTCCGGCCAGATCGGCGGCGACACCTCGGTCGAGTTCATGGCCCTTGCCGATGCCGGCGAGGCCGAGCTCGTCTGGTGCGACTGCGGCTTCGCGGCCGATACCGAGGCCGCGACCGCAAAGGTCGCCGTCGACGAGGGCGAGGCCGGCGAGCTCACGCGCGTTCACACTCCCGCCGCCGGCACTATCAACGATCTCTGCGAAGCGCTCGGCGTCGAGGCCACGGCCACGCGCAAGGCACTCGCGCTCATCGACGGCCAGGGCAAGCCGGTCGTGCTCTTCGTTCCCGGCGACCACGAGATGAACGACTGCAAGGCCGAGAACGCCTTTGGCGAGTACCACCTCATGACCGACGAAGAGCTGCGCGAGAACGGCCTCGTGAAGGGATTCATCGGCCCCGTGGGGCTCCCCGAGGGCATCCGCGTCGCCGCCGACGTCTCGCTGCGCGATTCCGAGTGGTGGCTCGTGGGCGCCAACCTCGTGAACTACCACTACCGTCACGCTCAGATGGGCCGCGACTTCACGGTCGACGAGTGGGTCGACGTGGTCTCCGCCAAGGAGGGCGACCTGTGCCCCAAGTGCGGCAAGCCCATGCACTCCGCACGCGGTATCGAGATCTCCCAGGTCTTCCAGCTCGGCACCAAGTACTCCGAGGCTATGGGCGCGACGTTCATGGACGAGGACGGCTCCGAGAAGCCCTTCCTCATGGGCTGCTACGGGATCGGCGTCTCCCGCATGGTCTCGGCCGTCGTCGAGCAGCACAACGACGAGAACGGCATCTGCTGGCCGGTCTGCGTCGCGCCTTACGAGGTCGAGGTCGTCGCGATGAACGTGAAGGACGATGTCGTCTGGCCCATGGCACAGAAGGTGACCGAGGAGCTCTCCGCGGCCGACCTTGAAGTGCTTCTCGACGACCGTAAGGAGCGTCCCGGCGTCAAGTTCGCCGACGCGGACCTCATCGGCATCCCGTACCAGGTCGTCCTGGGCAAGAAGGGCGTTGCCTCCGGTAAGGCCGAGGTCAAGGTCCGCGCGACCGGCGAGCGCTTCGACGTCCCCTTCGAGGAGCTGACCGCTTGGCTCGGCGAGAGGATCGTTTCCGCGCGCGCCTAAACGCTGCCTGCATTCACGAGGCCCCGTCCCCGCTTGCGGGGACGGGGCGCATTCATAAGGAGAGGAAATGCATTACTCAGAACTTGCCGCCGCTGCCAGGGGAAACATCGGTCCTTATTGCAAGGCTTGCCCCAAATGCGATGGCCGCGCCTGCGGCAGCTCCATGCCCGGCCCAGGGTCCAAGGGCACCGGCACCGCAGCCGCCCGTAATTATGCGGCCTGGCAGCGGATCATGGTGAACATGGACTGCGTTCACCCCAACTTCACCGCCTCTACCTCGACGACCGTCGTTGGTCAGGACCTGAGCCTCCCCGTCATGATCGGCCCGGTGGGCGACGTCCAGATGCATTACGGCAAGAAGTACGACACGCTCTCGTATAACGGCTGCATCCTGCGCGCCGCGGCCGAGGCCGGCACGCTCGCCTTTACGGGCGACGGCCTCAATGGCGAGATCATGACGAAGTCCTGCACACTGATAGCCGAGCTCGGCGGCCGAGGGGTCCCCACGGTCAAGCCTTGGGACATGAAGACGCTCGATGACAAGCTCTCGCAGGCACTTGCAGCGAAGTCCGCCATGCTCGCCATGGACATCGACGCTTCGGGTCTGCCTTTCCTGCGCGGCCAGGAGCCTCCCGCCGGAGCAAAAGACGTGGAACAGCTCTCCGAGATTGCTGCCGCCTGCCATGAGTCGGGCGTCCCCTTCGTTCTCAAGGGCGTTATGACCCCGCAAGGCGCCGAGAAGGCCCTCAAGGCCGGCGCCGACGGCATCGTCGTCTCCAACCACGGCGGGCGTGTGCTCGACGGCGTGCCCGCCACGGCGTCGGTCCTGCCCCGCATCGTCGATGCGGTGGGAGACGACCTCGACGTGCTTGTGGACGGAGGGCTCCGCACGGGGCTCGACGTCTTCCGCGCGCTCGCGCTCGGAGCGAAGGCATGCCTTATGTGCAGGCCATTCGTCGTCGCCGTATTTGGCGGCGGCCAACAGGGGGCCACGGACTACCTAGGGCAGATCGCCCGCGAGCTCGCCGACACCATGGAGATGTGCGGCGCCGCGACCATTGCCGACATCGACCGTTCGATGCTCTTTGACGGGGTGGAATCGTGGTAGGAACCAACTCAGAGCTGGCGCGGCTGGCGACTTCGGGAATAAGGCGTTTCAACGCGCTCGCGAACGCGGCGCCCGGCTGCGTCAAGCTAACGCTTGGTGAGCCCGAGTTCCCGACCCCCGAGGCCGTGTGCCGCAAGGTAGGGGAGTCGCTCACTGCCGGCCTCACGCATTACCCGCCGAACAACGGGCTTCTTACTCTCCGCAACGCGATCTCGACGTATATGGGGGATTTTGGGCTGTACTACGAGCCCGAAGACGTGATCGTCACATGCGGCGCCACCGAGGCGCTCTCGGCGACGCTCATGTCGCTTCTCGACCCAGGCGACGAAGTCGTCGTGCCCCTCCCGGCCTTCGGCTTGTACGAGACGATCGTGCGCGCGGCCCACGGGCGCGTCATAGGGCTGGATACCACGCCCCATGCGTTCCAAATCAGGGAAGAGGCACTGAAGGACGCTTGCGGCCCTTCGACGAAGGCGATCGTCCTTACCTCCCCGAATAACCCCACGGGATGCGTCTACGACGCGGAATCCTTGGACGCCGTGGCAAAAGTCGCCCGCGAACTCGGGCTTGTCGTTATCTGCGACGACGTTTACAACCGTCTTTGCTACGTCGAAGGCTACGAGCGCTTCGCCGTTCGCCACAGCGAGCTCCGCGACCAGATCGTCGTGGTCGACTCGTTCTCCAAACCGTGGGCCATGACCGGGTGGAGAATCGGTTGGCTCGCCGCTGCGGCGGGTCTCAAGGCGCAGATCGAGAAGATGCACCAGTACCTTATTTCGAGCATCCCTGCGTTTGTGCAGGATGCTGCAGTCGTTGCACTCACGATCGACCCACAATCCATGCGGGAAACCTATCGTCGTCGCCGGGAATACGTCGTCGAGCGGCTCGAAGCAATGGACATACCGCTCACAATCCCTTCGGGCGCTTTCTACGCCTTCCCGGATATATCCGGGCTCGGGATGCCCTCCGAGACGCTTTGCGAGCGCCTTATCCGCGAGGCGGGCGTCGCCTGCGTGCCCGGCACCTGTTTTGGGACCGAAGGCTATATGCGCCTGTCATACTGCGTCTCCGACGACGAACTCAAGAAGGGGCTCGATCGGCTTGAGGGGTTTGTGCAGGGACTGTAATATAGCGGAGCCGCTCCAAAGCATCTCGGTAGAACTTTTTTCAAATTCTCGCTTGACGGCTTCCTAGATCCTCGATATATTATTCCTCGCACCAACGCACGGGGAATTAGCTCAGTTGGGAGAGCGCGTGACTGGCAGTCACGAGGTCAGGGGTTCGAACCCCC
>DJRK01000061.1 GCA_002440065.1 Atopobium sp. UBA6362
ATTTCATTAGCTCGCAGCTAATGCGAGCGGCTTTCGTTCGTCTTTATCGATGGCCCGTTGCTGCGGGCTTCTTGCCACCCTTCTAGAGCAGGGTGGCAAGAAGGCCTCATAGGTCAAATGCTCAATTTTGGCCTTCATTTGAGCGAAATGGCCTTCCAGGCACCCTTTACAAGCAGGGTGCTAAGAAGCCCACAAGCTCATCTTATAGCCCAAGTTCCTCAACGATTCTTTTCATCTCAAGGGCCCAGACAAGTTGCTCCTCGATGTAGCTAGGCCACGCAGCCTCGTTTCCCTTGATCGGATGGCCATCCTTGTAGAAGCGCAGGCCGGAGGCCTTCTTGGCATCGAACGGAATCGCCATGAGGCCGAGACGTTCCTCGAACAGCTCTTTGTTTTCGATGGCACGATGTCCGATGGCCTTATCGTTGGGTACGTAGAACTCAATGCCCGTTCGGCCATGCGACACGCTGACAAGAAGGGCTATATGGTATTTGGGCGTTCCAAGGCTCAAGTTCGACCAATGGTCTCTACTAGGCTTCTTGGGTGAAAACTCCCCAAGAAACTCGGGATGCATGGCCGCAACCTGTTGATACTTTATCCAGTACGCAAACCTGAGTTGTTCCGTTTCGGCATAGGTGCCCAATTTGGCATCGATAGCATCATCCGACTCCAGCGGCATCTCAAACGAGAGCTCGCTCTCCTCGATACCGCAGATCTCGAAGACCTTTCTCAGCAGATTCATCTTCGCGGCGTTGTTGAAGCCTGTCCTCACGAATACGCCATCTGCAATCTTCGAGTACTCGGGAGCATCGTCGACACGGAAATAGTTCGCCGGGTACTCTGTCCCCGCGACGAGAGCCTGTACCTTCGCCGGCTCAAGCTCGTAAACGCGGCGCACGACCATCTCAAGCATCGTGTTCCACTGCTTCACGGCATGGCGCTCCCCCATGAACGTGAAAGCCGAGATGCGCCTCCCCATGAAGTCCACCTCAGAGTCGAGCGCAGCCTGCTCGGGAAGTGCCCTCTGTGGCACATAGGAGCTCTGCGGCAACGGCCACTGCTCAAGGAACCGGTCCACGAGGTGCTCGCATCGCTCCTCAAGCTGCTCCTCGCCCCAATTAGGCTGCTCGGCAATCCACCGGTTCATACGGAACCCGCTCGCCCGGAATCCCTTTGCCATGTCACGCTTTTGCTCAAAGGGCCTGTTGCTGTAGTCGCTGTTGTAGGCAGTAAGCGTAAGGTTGGCAATGCGGTGGAGCCATTGCTCGTGAATACGGTCCGCATCCTCGCCCAACTCCAAGCGCCAGGCGTTGCTCAACGTTTGGGGCATCACATGCTCAACGGAGAAGCTCCCGTCCTCAAGGCCGCCGATGACGTCGACGCGTTCCTTGCTATCGCCGTTCTCGAGCTTGTCATAGAGATAGAATTTGCGATTGCCGATACGGTAGAAGTCCCTTGTCTTCACGGCCTCCGTGAACTCGATGTCGTTCGGGAAACGTCCGGTGGCGCCCTTGTGCGTGAGGAGATAGGCTACCACCTCGACATAGTCGCCGCCCGCTTCCACGCCCTTCTCCGCCTCGCCCTGCAAGGTCTCGAAAATCTTGTTAAGTCCGGCAGATGGGACGCCGCACACCCACCTGCGAAAGACGTACGTCTCTACGATGCCGAGAACCCCGGCAGCCTCAGTGTCGTCGATTTTACCGAGCCTGCGATACTCGAGAAGGTTGAGCAGATAGGGATAGGCGACCGTTGCATCGAGGTTATGCAGGTTGGCAAGGCGACGGTCCACGGCGCCCGCTTCGGCCTCCGGATGGATGCAGCTGTGGTAGTGGCCGGAATACGTGAGCATATCGCCCAGCAACGAGGCCGTGTCTATGCGCAGACCGTCCATCTCGGGCGCATGGTAGCGCTGGCGTGCAAATGTGCGAAACGTCTGGTAGACCTTGCTCTTGACAGGCGTTTTGCCCGTAACGGCAGCGAGGTAGTAACGAATGAAGTCGCTCACCTCGTAGTCCGTGTTCACCTCGATGACGTTCCAGTACTTGTCGTAGTAGAGCTCCTGGCGCTCTTGATCGAGGTTCATGAGCACGAAGTTGCGAATCTTGTCGGCTTCGGAGAGATCGAGGCCCGTCGAGTTGAGACTCTCGAAGATGAGCTGGGCGTCATCGGTGGGGTCGAGCGTGATGTCGATGACGCACAGGCGCTCGATGGCGTCGATGAGCTGCTCGACGCTCACGGGCATCGAGGTGAGACGATCCTTGAAGTAGAGGTAGTTCTGCGTGACGCTCGAGTTCATCACGAGCGCGGGCGCCGGCAGCGAGGAGTCCCGGGGGCAGGTATCCTCGAGAACCGCCTCAAGGGCGGCGCTGTCGCTCTTGATGAGCTTGAGACGAAGCTTCTGCTCGCTCTTGTGACGACGGTCGATGAGGTAGTCCTCCTCGATCACGTCCGCAAGGTCGGAATCCTCGGAGGTAACCACGCCGTCGCGAAGCTGCTTCGTTATGGCCGCGAAGAGCAGGAACACCGTGGTGATGCGCTGTTGGCCGTCGATGATGACGCGCTCGGCATGGGGCGTCTGCGAGACGATGCTGCCAAAGAAGTGCTCCTCGCGACCGTCCTTCACCATCTCTACGAGGTCATCGAACAGGCGAGCGCAGTTCTCCGGCTTCCAGTCATAGTTGCGCTGGTAGACGGGGATGACGAAGCGCGTCTTCTTGCCCTCGATGAGGTAGGTCAGGTTCTGCTTGATTCCGTTCAAGTTGCACCTCTATAAGCTTTGGAATCGGTACCGATGATTCATGGTCAAATGATAGCTCGCTCGAGGCGTTGAATCAGAAGTCGCGAGCGTCCTTGGCCCGAGAATCGGACTTGTAGGCGATATTTTGCAGATGCTCAAAGTAGCATCGAGTTGTTCCTCGACAAAACAGCAGGTCAGAGCGTCGCCACATTTTTTCGCTACATGCCCTTCCCTCAGAAAATCGCTTACAAGTCCGCTTTTTGGGCAGCGGCCTAGGTAACAGGCGGCAACGGCGGGCTCCATGCAGAACGAAAAGGGTGAAAGGCGCCGCGATAGGTGCGACGGCGAGCCTCCAACACAAAAAGCGGCGCCCCAAACGGGACGCCGCCGCACGCGAATCGGTTCCGCTCGCTCCCCTACACCAGGCGAGCCCAGCGCTTCTTGCCGGACTGGATCGTGATTCCCACCGAGAAGAGAGCCGGGTCCACGTTGTAGCACTTGGGCGCCACGGGCTTGTGGTCGACCTTCACGCCGCCGCCGTCAATGAGCCTGCGGGCCTCGCCGGTCGACTTCGCGATCTCCACGTCCACGAGGAGCTTTGCCAGGTAGACCTTGCCCTCGTCGTTCACTTCCACGACGGAGACCGGGAACTCCTTCATGTCCTCGGGCTCCTCGCCCTTCTTGAACTGGGCGTCGAAGGCCTCCATGGCCTTCACGCCCGCGCCCTCGCCGTGGTAGAGGTCCACGATGTTCACGCCGAGCTCGCGCTTGAGCTTGTACGGGTCGGCGGTGCCGTCGGCGAACGCCTTGTCGATGGCGTCCATCTCGTCGATGGAGACGGTCGAGCACAGGCGGTAGTACATGGGCACGATCTCGTCGGCGATGGACATGACCTTGCCGAACATGTCGGCCGGCTCGTCGGTAAGGCCGATGTAGTTCTTGTAGCTCTTGGACATCTTCTTCACGCCGTCGGTGCCCACGAGCAGCGGCACGGTGAGCGCGACCTGCGGCTCCATGCCCTCGGCGCGCATGAGGTCGCGGCCGGCGAGCAGGTTGAAGATCTGGTCGTTGCCGCCCATCTCGACGTCGGCGTCGATGACCACGGAGTCGTAGGCCTGCAGCACCGGGTAGATGAACTCGTGCAAGGCGATGGACTGGCCGTTCGTGTAGCGGTTGTGGAAGTCCTCGCGCTCGAGGATGCGCGCCACGTTGAACTTGCTCATGAGGTTGAGCATCTTGCCGAGGTTCAGCGGCTTGATCCAGTCGCCGTTGTGGACGATGGTGGTCTTCTCGGGGTCGAGGACCTTCATGGCCTGCTCGACGTAGGTCTGGGCGTTGGCCTCGACCTGCTCCTCGGTCAGCGGCGGGCGGGTGGAGTCGCGGCCGGACGGGTCGCCGATGAGCGCCGTGCCGTTGCCGATGATGAGCGTGACCTTGTGGCCCAGGTCCTGGAACTGGCGCATCTTGCGCAGCGGGACGGCGTGGCCGAGGTGAAGGTCCGGGCTCGTGGGGTCGACGCCCAGCTTGATGTTGAGCGGGGTGCCCTTCTCGAGCTTCTTCTTGAGCTCGTCCATGGGCACGACCTGCATCGTGCCGGAAGTGATGACCTTGAGTTGCTCTTCAGCTGGCAGCAAAGCTCCGCCCTCCATGAAGTTGAAAACGGTTTTACATGAACTTATAGAATAGCGCAGCTTGAGCCCCCTGTGCCAAGAAGACCCTCCTTTTGCGGCCCAAGCCCGCCCCAAACCATTTGTGCATCTGGCGGTATGGGGGCATCGCGGGGCCGCGCGCACGCAGCGCACCCTATAATCGAGTCCATATGTATATAGGCTTGCCAAGGGGGAGTACATGGGCATCAGGACCCGCAGGGCTCACATGCATTCCAAGACGCACGTCGTCGGCTTCGGCGCCGCCGGCGTCGTTGGCTTCATAGCGCTTCTTATCATCACGCTGTTCCTCTCGCTGGGCGCGGTCGTCTCGAGCTGGCTCGAGGACCTGCCGGACTACACCTCGGCCGACAACTACCTCGTCGCCGAGCCCACGCGCGTCTACGACGCCGACGGCAACGAGATCGCGACCTACTACCTGCAGCAGCGCCGCTCCGTCACGATCGACTCGATCTCGACCTACGTGCTCAAGGGCACGGTCGACACCGAGGACAAGCGCTTCTACCAGCACAACGGCGTGGACCCGCAGGGCATCATGCGCGCCGTCGCCGGCCAGCTCACGGGCCGCGGCGAGCAGGGCGGCGGCTCCTCGATCACCCAGCAGCTCGTGAGGAACACCATCCTCTCGGACGAGCAGTTCGAGATGTCGCTCAAGCGCAAGGTCCGCGAGGCCTACATCGCCATCCAGATGGAGAAGATGTACACGAAGGACCAGATCCTGAACATGTACGTGAACACCATCTACTACGGCAACTCGGCCTACGGCATCGAGGCCGCGAGCATCACGTACTTCAACAAGCACGCGAGCGAGCTCACCCTGGCCGAGGCGGCCACGCTCGTGGGCCTGCCCAACTCACCCACCATGTACGACCCCTTCCGCAACCCCGAGAACTGCGTGTCGCGCCGCAACCTCGTCCTCGACCGCATGCTCGAGGCGGGCGACATCAGCCAAGAGGAGCACGACGAGGCCCAGGCGGAGGAGCTCGTGCTCGACCACGGCGAGCTCACCGACAACACGGGCACCTACCCCTACTTCACCGACTACGTGAAGCAGCTCCTGCAGCAGAACTTCTCGAGCGACACGATCCTGCAGGGCGGCCTCAAGGTCTACACCACGCTCGACCCCGACTACCAGGCCGCGGCCGAGGGCTCCGCCCACACCGTGCTCGACGCCGCCGGCAACGACGACGTGGCGGGCGCCATCGTCTCAATCGACAACTCGAACGGCTATATCAAGGCCATGGTCGGCGGCCGCGACTACTACAGCGACGTCCAGGGCTCGCAGATCAACATGGCGACCCACCAGTCGCAGGCCGGCTCCTCCTTCAAGCCGATCATGCTGCTCGCCGCCATGGCCGAGGGCATGAGCCCCGACGTCATCATCAACTCGAACAGCCCCATGCAGATCACGCCGTCCTGGAAGGTCCAGAACGACGAGAACCACCAGTACGGCTACATCACGCTCGACCGCGCGACGCAGGTCTCCTCGAACACCGCCTATGGCCAGGTCGTCGAGGCCGTGGGCGTTGACAAGCTCATCAGCATGGCCAAGACGCTGGGCATCGAGTCCTCCGTGGCGCCCTACGACTCCTCGGTCCTGGGCACCTCGGCCGTGACCCCGCTCGAGATGGCGGAGGCCTACGCCACGATCGCGAACAACGGCCTGCACCGCGACCCCGTCGCGATCGTGAAGATCGAGGACCGCAACGGCAACACCGTCTACGAGCACAAGGACGACGCCGAGCAGGTCGTGGACTCCGCCGTCGCGGCCGACGCGCGCCAGGTGCTCGAGAACACCTTCAGCGCCGGCTACACCACCTGGTACGTCAAGGGCCAGTGGGCCGTCGACCAGCCCGTGGGCGGCAAGACCGGCACGACCGACGAGTACAACAGCCTGTGGTTCTGCGGCTTCACCCCGCAGCTCACCACGGTGACCTGGTACGGCAACCCCAACGGTTCCTCGACCGCCTACTACCAGGGCGCCCACGGCACGACGCAGAACACGGCGCAGCCCATGTGGGTCACGTACATGAACGCCGTCCTCAAGGGCACGACGCGCCAGGAGTTCGCCAAGGCCGACCACACCGCCGACTACAAGTCCAACAGCTCCTGGACCTTTGTGGGGACGTCCACCTCGGCGAACAACGGCTACTACTCGACCGACTACTACTCCAACGGGAGCAGCAGCGAGGAATCCGAGAGCTACTCGGGCAATGGCTACTCCAGCGGCAGCGGGTACTCGAGCGGCAGCGGCTATTCGAGCGGTAGCGGCTATTCGAGCGGCTCGGGCTACAGCGGCTCCGAGTCGAGCGGCGGCGGTTCCGCATCCGGTTCCGGCAGCGCCGCGGGCGGCGGCACCGAGAGCGGCGGCGGCACGTCCGGCGGCAGCTCC
>DJRK01000005.1:0-10264 GCA_002440065.1 Atopobium sp. UBA6362
GTCGGATACCAATTTAATTTGGGGTCCGACCCCAAATATATGCGGCGAAATCCTTGACATGCCAATGAATCGGTTTAATCTCTTGCTTTGGCAATTATTGGCATAGCAAGGAGTTTTACATGCCGCACAAAGAAAGGCTCGGGCTGGGGCGGTCCCTCAAGGACCTCCACATGCTCGTCTACCGGCTGTTCCACGCGCAGCGCGCGTACCTGCGGCCGCACATCGTCGAGCTGGGGATGGGGCCCGGCCAGCCCAAGCTGCTCGTCTACGTGGCGCTCAACGGCGCGGCGAACCAGCGCGAGGTCGCCGACTTCTTCGAGATGGACCCCGCGACGGCGTGCCGCATGCTCGACTCGCTCGAGAAGTCGGGTTTCGTGCGGAGCCGCCAAGGCGCCGACCGCCGCCGCAAGGAGTATGCGGTGACCGAGGCGGGCCTGGCCGCGGCCCGCGCCTGGGAGGAGCGCTGCGACGACGAGGCCGAGGTGCTTCTCGACGGCTTCAGCCAAGAAGAGCGCGAGCAGTTCCGAGCCTTCCTGGCCCGCGGCTACGCGAACCTCGCCCACGCCGCGCGCGGCGAAGAGGGGGGCGAGGCCCGATGAGCGACCTGAGCTTCGTGGCGAGGTCCTTCGGCCCGTACCGGCGCGACGTGGCCCGCGCCGGCGTGTGCGTCTTCGTCGAGACGACCCTCGAGCTGTTCATCCCGTTCCTCATGTCCTCGGTCATCGACGACGGCGTGCTCGCGCACGACGCCGCGGTCGTGTGGACCCGCGGGGCGGCCATGCTCGCGTGCGCCGCGGCGGCGCTCCTGCTGGGCATGGGCTACGCGCGCTTCAGCGCCCGCGCGGCGATGGGCCTCGGCGCGAACCTGCGACGCGCCGAGTACGCGCACATCCAGCGGTTCTCCTTCGGCAACCTCGACGACTTCGAGTCGTCCTCGCTCGTCACGCGCATGACGACCGACGTCACCGTGATCCAAAACGCCATGGTCACGGGCTTCCGCCCGCTTCTGCGCGGCCCCGTGATGCTCGTGATGGGCCTCGCGCTCTCGTGCGCCATGAGCCGCGACCTCGCGCTGGTCTTCTTCGCGATCGTGCCGTTCCTCGCGGTCGTGCTGTGGTGCATCGTGCGCCACGTGGGGCCGCTCTACCGCGTGCTCCAGCACGCCATGGACCGCCTGAACGACGCCCTGCAAGAAGACCTCGCCGCCATCCGCGCCATCAAGGCCTACGTGCGCGAGGGCACGATCGCCGAGCGCTTCGAGGAGGTCAACGGCGACCTCGCCCGCACCGCCACGCGGACGTTCGCGGGCGCCGTGCTCAACACGCCGATCTTCCAGCTGTCCATGTACGTCGCCTGCGTCGGCATCCTGTGGGTCGGCGGAAACATGATCCTCGCGGGGACGCTGCAGGTCGGCACCCTCACGGGCTTCATGAGCTACGTGCTGCAGATCATGAACTCGCTCATGATGATCTCCAACGTGTTCCTGCTGCTCGCCCGCGCGCTCACGAGCATCGAGCGCGTCCGCGAGGTGCTCGACGAGGAGCCCGACATCGCCTCGCCCGCCGACGCGCTCCGCGAGGTGCCCGACGGCTCGGTGCGCTTCGAGGGCGTGGGGTTCAAGTACCGAGCCGACGCGAAGAAGAACGTGCTCGAGGGCATCGACCTCGATTTCGCCGCGGGCAGCACCGTGGGCATCCTCGGCGCCACGGGCTCGGGCAAGACGACCCTCGTGCAGCTGATCGCCCGCCTGTACGACGCGAGCGAGGGGCGCGTGCTCGTGGGCGGCCACGACGTGCGCGAGTACGACCTCGCCTGCCTGCGCGACGCGGTGGGCGTCGTGCTGCAGACGAACGTGCTCTTCTCGGGGACGGTCCGCGACAACCTGCGCTGGGGCAACCCCAAGGCGACCGACGAGGAGCTGCTCCGCGCGTGCCGCGTCGCGTGCGTCGACGAGTTCCTCGACCGCATCGGCGGCCTCGACGGGGACCTCGGCCAGGGCGGCGTCAACGTGTCCGGAGGCCAGAAGCAGCGCCTGTGCATCGCCCGCGCGCTGCTCAAGCACCCGCGCGTGCTCGTCTTCGACGACTCCACGAGCGCGGTCGACATGGCGACCGACGCCGCAATCCGCCGCGGCCTCGCGGAGCTCACGGGCTCGACCAAGATCATCATCGCCCAGCGCATCTCGAGCGTGCAGGACGCCGACCGCATCATCGTCATGGAGAGCGGCCGCATCAAGGACATCGGCACGCATGAGGAGCTGCTCGAGACGTCCGAGATCTACCGTGAGACCTTCACCTNNGATCATCATCGCCCAGCGCGTGAACTCCGTCATGGGTGCCGACCAGATCGTGCTTCTTGACGACGGGCGCGTGCACGCGGTGGGGACGCACGAGCAGCTGCTCGCGAGCGACCCGATCTACCAGGAGCTCTATGAGTCGCAGGTGGCGAACGCGACCGCGGGCGCTGCGCCTACCGGGGTCGCGGCCGCTGCGGCACCTGCTGCGATGGCGCCTACCGCGGCGGCGCCTGCTGCGACGGGCTCGCCCGATCCGGGAGTCGAGGGCCCTGCGGCCGCGACGGATGCGGCAAAAGGGAAGGAGGCCCGCGATGGCCGGTAAAGACGGCGCCCCCGCGCGCCCTCACGATATGTGCGCGACCCTCAGGAGCCTGGTGTCCTACATGGGCCACGCGAAGTTCCAGATGCTCGCCGTGGCCGTCCTCGTCACGCTCTCGGGCACGGCGAACCTCGTGGGCACGTACATGATCAAGCCGGTGGTGAACGCCGTCGGGCGGGGCGACTACCAGCGGTTCGTTTATCTCGTGGCGGCGACGGCCGCCATCTACGCCGTGGGCGTCGCCTCGGCCGCGGGCTACACGCAGACGATGGTCCGCGCCGCGCAGAAGGTCGTCTTCGACATCCGGCGCGACCTTCTTGCCCACATCGAGTCCCTGCCGCTGTCCTACTTCGACAAGACGCGGCACGGCGACGTGATGAGCTTCTTCACGAACGACGTCGACACGGTGTCCGAGGCGCTCAACAACAGCTTCGCCGCCGCCGTCCAGGCGCTCATCCAGACGGTCGGCACGTTCACCCTGCTCGTGGTTCTCGACTGGCGTCTCACGCTCATCACGCTCGCGTGCGATATCGTCATCGCCTGCTACGTGCGGTTCTCGGGCGGCCGGAGCCGCCGCTACTTCGGCGCGCAGCAGTCGACGCTCGGCGAGCTCGACGGCTACGTCGAGGAGATGGTGTCGGGCCAGAAGGTCGTCAAGGTCTTCAATCACGAGTCGGCCGCGCTCGCCGGCTTCGACCGCCTGAACGACGCGCTGCGCGAGAGCGGCACCACGGCGCAGGCGTACGCGTCGACGATGGTGCCCGTGACCGTGGCGATCAGCTACGTGAACTTCGGCGTCGTCACGATCGTGGGCGCGCTTCTCGCCATGGCGGGGTCGGCCGACGTGGGCAGCCTCGCGAGCTACCTCGTCTTCGTTCGCCAGGCGTGCATGCCCATCAACCAGCTCACGCAGCAGGGGAACTTCCTGCTCACGGCCCTTGCGGGCGCGGAGCGGATCTTCTCGGTGATGGCGCTCGAGCCTGAGGTCGACGAGGGCGCGGTCACGCTCGTGCGCTCCGAGGTCGAAGCGGACCGCGCGGCGTCCGGAACGGCCGGCTGGGCGTGGCGCATCGACGGCGAGGACGTCCCGCTCGCCGGCGACGTGCGGTTCTACAACGTGGACTTCGGCTACGTCGAGGGGCAGACGGTCCTGAAGGACCTCTCGCTCTTTGCGAAGCCGGGGCAGAAGATCGCCTTTGTGGGGTCGACCGGCGCGGGCAAGACCACCATCACGAACCTAATCAACCGATTCTATGACGTGCAGTCGGGCGTCATAACCTACGACGGCATCGATGTGCGCGACATCGCCAAGGAGTCGCTGCGTCGCTCGCTCGGCATCGTGCTCCAGGACACGCATCTCTTTGCGGGCACGATCGCCGACAATATCCGCTTCGGCAAGCTCGACGCGACCGACGAGGAGGTCCGCGCGGCGGCCAAGGTGGCGAACGCGGACAGTTTCATCGGCCGCCTGCCGCAGGGGTACGACACGCCCGTCGTCGCCGACGGCGCGAACCTCTCCCAGGGGCAGCGCCAGCTGCTCGCCATCGCGCGCGCAGCCGTGTCCGAAGCGCCTGTGCTCATCCTCGACGAAGCGACCTCCTCCGTCGATACCCGAACGGAAAAGCTCATTGAGCGCGGCCTTGACGGCCTGATGAAGGGGCGGACGGTCTTTGTTATCGCACACCGCCTGTCCACTGTCCGCAACGCCGACGCAATCCTCGTTCTGGAAAATGGCCGCGTCGTCGAGCGCGGCAGCCACGACGACCTCCTCGCCCAGCGCGGCCGCTATTATCAGCTCCACACCAACATGATCGAACTCGCCTGACCCACAAAAACCGGCCATGCCGCATCAGACAGTCAACAGGCACNNTCCATCGATACCCGTACCGAGGCGCTGATCCAGCGTGGCATGGACGCGCTCATGCGCGGCCGCACGGTCTTCGTGATCGCGCACCGGCTCTCGACCGTGCGCAACGCCGACGCGATTATGGTGCTCGAGCACGGCCGCATCGTCGAGCGCGGCACCCATGAGGAGCTCCTTGCCCAGCGCGGCGAGTATTGGCAGCTCTATACCGGCGCTAAGGAGCTCGATTAGGCCGATTCCGGAGGCATTCCGTGCCCTGAGGGGTCTGTGGCCGAAAACCGACCATGCCCACCCGTTGTTCCTGGAAACGTTTCCCCAGTTGGGGCTTTCCAAAGAATACGGGTGGGCATGGTCGGTTTTTGCTCATTCCGGCTGGCGGGGCGATTCGAGCGGCTAATGGGTGCGACCGGGCGACCGGGAGGGCGATTCGAGCGGCCAAGGGGCGCGACCGGTCGCGATTCGGCGGCTGATAGCGCGGCCGGGCGGCCGGGGCGATTCGGGCAGCATCTGACCCCGTCCCAAGGCAAAGTTCCGGATTGACCTCCCTCCTGCAAGACCTCTATGATGGTTCGCGCGGGATGAGGTTCCCCGTTGGGCGGCGGCCGCGCGCCGCGGGCCCAGAACCGCTCTTATGAGCTGATGGCTTCTGTCCTCTGCGCGTCTTCCGGCGCGCCCTGGGCAGGAGCTTTTTTGTTGCACCGACGCATAGGGAGGATGTCCGATGAGGGAGCGAATCGATCGGGTGGCGAGGTCTTACGGAGAGGTCGCCGCGTTCGGCGCGGCGGCGGTGCCCGTCGGCCTCGTGGTGGGCGCCGTCTGCGCGGTCTTTGGGCGGGTGCTGCTCGCGGTCTCGGGCATCCGGGCATCGTGGCCTTGGTTTACCGTGCCGTTCCTGGCGCTCGCGGGCCTTGCGAGCGTGTGGGCCTACCGTCGCTGGGGCCGCGGCGCCGAGAAGGGCATGGGCCTCGTCTTCGCCGCCGCGCACGGCGACGCGGAGAGCGTGCCGCTGCGCCTCGTGCCCCTCGTGATGATAAGCACGTGGCTCACGCACCTGATGGGCGGCTCGGCCGGCAGGGAAGGGGTCGCGGTCCAGATCGGCGCCGCGCTCGCGCATTGGCTCGGCAGGCGCCTGCCCCTGCGCGACGCCGCGCCCGTCTTCGCGACGGTCGGCATGGCTGCGGGCTTTGCGGGGCTCTTCCGCACCCCGCTCGCCGCGACGGTCTTCGCGGTCGAGGTGCTCGCCGCCGGACGCCTGCGCTACCGGGCGCTTTGTCCTGCGCTTGTTGCAAGCCTTGTTGCAAGCGAGACATCCGGCGCGCTCGGGCTCGCGAAGTTCGCGGTCGCCGTCGACCCGCTTCCCGCGCTCGGGGCGGCCGACGTCTTGAGGCTCCTAGCCCTGGGCATCTGCTTCGGCGTCGTGGGCGGCGGCTTCGCCTGGTGCCTCGCCCGCGCAAAGGAGCTCGCCGCCCGCGTGCTCCCGAACCCGCTCGCACGCGTGGCCGCCCTGGGCGCGGCGCTCTCGGTCGCGCTCCTGCTGCTGTGGGGCGGCCGTTACTGCGGCCTGGGCACGAACCTCATCGAGGCCGGCACGTCCGGCGGGCAGGTGCTCCCGTGGGACTGGGCGCTCAAATTCGCGCTCACGGTTGCCACGCTCGCGGCGGGCTACCAGGGCGGCGAGGTGACGCCGCTCTTCTCGATCGGCGCGAGCCTGGGCGCCGTCCTCGCGGCCCCGCTCGGGTTCGCGCCCGCCCTCGCCGCGGCCCTGGGCTATGCGGCCGTTTTCGGCGGCGCGACGAACACGTTCCTAGCTCCCGTGCTCATCGGCGGCGAGGTCTTTGGCTGGGGCAACGTGCCCGCGTTCTTCCTCGCGTGCGCCGCCGCCTACCTCTTCAACATGAACAAGACCATCTACTCCGGCCAGCTTCGCGCCGAGTAGGGGAGCCGCCCGACGTCCCCCAACACGCGTTACCCACGCATGCGCGCTACAATCGCCCCGCTGCGCCAATCCCGGCGCGGCGCGAACCGACCACAGAAGGAGCGAATCTCATGGGACTCATCAGGAAGATCGGCGTCATCGGCCAGGGCCACGTAGGAGCCCACGTCGCGAACAGCCTGCTCATGCAGGGCGTCGCCGACGAGCTCTACCTCTGCGACATAAACGAGCGCAAGCTCAAGAGCGAGTGCCAGGACTTCACCGACTCGATGAGCTTCTACCCGCATAACTGCAAGGTCGTGAACTGCGGCGGCGAGTACGAGCGACTAGCCTGCTGCGACGTGGTCGTGAACGCCGCGGGCGACGTCGCGAAGGCCGCCGGCGACCGCGACGGCGAGCTCTACGTGACCGCCGAGATCACGCGCACCTGGCCCCGCCGCCTCGTGGACGCCGGCTTCGGCGGCGTGATCGTGACCATCTCGAACCCCTGCGACGTGGTCGCGACCGAGATCTGGCACCTCACCAGCTACGACCCGCGCCGCATCATCGGCTCCGGCACGGCCCTCGACTCCGCCCGCCTGAAGAACGCCATCGCCCGTCGCGTGAACCTCGACCAGCGCTCCATCTGCGCCTACATGCTGGGCGAGCACGGCGCCTCCCAGTTCGCCGCCTGGTCCGCGGTGAACTTCGGCGGCAAGCCCCTGGCCGAGCTCGCGGCCGCGCAGCCCGACCGCTTTGGCTTCGACCTCGATGAATGCGAGAAGGACGCCCGCTTCGGCGGATACGTGACCTACGACGGCAAGGGCTGCACCGAGTACGCGATCGCGAACGCCGCCGTGCGCCTGGTGCGCGCCGTCGTCTCGAACGAGCACCTCATCACCGCCTGCTCCACCCTGCTCACGGGCGAGTACGGCGAGTCGGGCCACTTCACGAGCCTGCCGTGCGTCGTGGGCGCCTCCGGCGTGGAGGAGGTCGTCGAGCTCGAGCTCTCCGATGCCGAGAAGGACGAGCTGCACGCCTCCTGCGAGCACATCAAGGGCAACATCTCCCGCCTGACCTGGTGGGACGACGAGCGCCACCCGAGCCTGCGCTAGAACCCGGGCCCTCGTTTGAAATCGGCGTCCCGCGCAGGGCCGGCTCGTCCGGCCATGCGCGGGGCGCTTAATCGTTCGGCTTTCTCGGCTTTCTTTCCCGTCGCCTTTATTCGTCCGCGAGGCGCTTGCGGATCGAGAGGTACTCGGTCACGAGCAGCAGCAAAAGGATCGCCATGACCACGAGCGACCCCACGACGGCGCCCGAGAGCCCGGCGAAGTTCACGAGCAGCATCGAGACGGGCACGGCGAACACGAACGCGATCGCGTACAGCCTCGTGACCTGCCGCTGCGCGCGCAGCACCGTGACGATCTGGTAGAGGAAGTCGATGCAGGCGCACACGCCGCCCGTACCCACCATCACGTACACGAGCGGGCGGAACTGCTCGAAGTCCAGGCCGTACATGAGGCCCAGGAGCGGGATGCCAAGCCAACCCATGAAGAGCGCCATGGCGCCCGTCGTGAGCGCGATCACGCCGATCATGGCCAGGACGAGCAGGTCGAACCTGCGCCGCTTGTCCGGGTCGTCCCAGATGCGCGCGAGGCGCACAAGCTGCGGCTTATAGATAAAGGCGGAAATCATCAGGATCGTGTGGGCCGGGAAGTACATCGCGTTGTAGTAGAGCTGGTTGTCGTAGGAGAGCGCGCCCTCCATGGCGAACTTGGGCACGGAGTCGATCACGTTGTACAGGAAGAGCGCGGCAAAGAGGGGCCAGCACTGGACGAAGAGCTCCTTGACGCCCCGGAAGGTCGCGCGGTCGCCGCGGTCGGTCTCGAGCCACGCGAGCGGCAGCGACAGCAGGACGAGCGACGCGAGCGCGGCGATCGCCATGCCCCAGCTCGCCCACACGAGGTTGCGCGTGAGCAGGAGCACGACCGAGAAGACCGCGAACCCCGCGGCGCACCTCAGCCCCTGCGAAAGACCGGCCAGGTAGAGCTTGTCCTTCTGCTGCAGGCGCCCCTCGTAGACGTCGGCCGCCGCGTCGGCGGCGCGGAAGACGAGCACGCCCATGCAGATGGAGATCATGGGCTCGGCGTAGCCGCGCAGGCGGCAGTAGGCGTAGCCCACGAGCAGCATGGCGACGCAAGTAATGATGCGGTGGACCTGGTAGTCCGCGAACGTCTGCATCTCGTCGATGTCGGAGACCTGGTAGGTCCTCGTGCCGAAGTTCGCCAAGAAGAGCAGCAGCGTGCCGATGGTGAAAGCCATGGAGAAGAGGCCGGCCTCCTCGGCGCCCACGAGCCAGGTGCACACCATGGTGAGCAGGGGGAAGAGCGCGCCCCACGCCGCCTGGCCGGCGGTGTTCAGCACGTAGTCGCGGGTGGTCTGGTGCGCGAGGTACTCCTCGGTCTGCTCGGAGAGGCCGCCGCCGAAGACCGCGCCGATCAGGCGGTTCCACCAGTGCTCGGCCGCGCGGGCGAGGGGACCGGGCTCGCGGGGCTTCCTCTCCCTCGGCTTCGCGTCCCCGTCCCTCGAGAAGGCCTTGGCGAGCTTGGGGTTCGCGAAGATGCGCGGGGGCTTGGGCTCTGGGCCGGAGCCCCGACCCGCGCTGCGCGCGCCGCCGCGGGCGGACGCCCCCTCGAGGCGGGCCTCGTGCTTCTTCGTGAGTTTGCTGAACGGGTTCGACGGCATGGACGCACCTTCTGGTTCTTCTTGGCTGCTCGATCCTTGGTTTCTTGGCATTCGATTGTATCCCCGGGGCCGGACACAAATAACGCCTCCCCCGCAATTTGGGGTCGGACCCCAAATTGCTTGCCGCCGAAGCACGAATCCCCGCCCGCGTGAACACTCAGTTTCCTTAACGGCCCAAATCAGACGGCGAGCGGATATTGGACTAAGGTAGTGGTGTCAAACCAGGCGCCGCGGGGCTCCGCGGCATTTTGGAGGGAGACGCGTTGGCAGAGAAGAAGCTCACGGTTGAGGAGGTCGCCGCGCTGGAAGCGCTTCAGGGCGTCGACGTTCCCGAGCAGATTCGCAACAACATGGCGCTCTTCTTGAGGCTCGTCCGAAAGGTGCTCGAAGAGGCCGATCAGGACCTCCGGGCCATCTTCGACGTGCTTCTCAACGACGCCATCACCATGCACTACGACGAGACCGGCGGCACTCCCAAGGAGCGCGAGGCCTTCGAGGACATGGCGAGCATCATCGACCAGCTCGACGAGAAGAACACCACGCTGCTCATGCGCGCGTTCGTGACGTTCTTCCACCTCGCGAACATCTGCGAGGAGAACTATCGCGTCAAGTCGCTGCGCACCCGCGAGAGCGCCGTGCCCACGACCGAGGCCGAGGATCCCATCAATGACATCACGGTGGCCTACCGCCAGCTCGTCGACGAATGCGGCCGCGGCAAGGCGAACGCCCTTCTCAACCGCCTCGAGTTCCACCCGGTCTTCACCGCCCACCCCACCGAGGCGCGCCGTAAGGCCGTCGAGGGCAAGATCCGCCGCATCGCCGACCTGCTCGAGAAGCACCAGTCGCTCGGCGGCGTCGCGCTGCTCGAGAACGAGCGCCTGCTGCTCCAGGAGATCGAGTCGCTGTTCCGCACGAGCCCGATCTCGCACCGCAAGCCCACGCCCGTCGAGGAAGCCGACACCATCATCGACATCTTCGACAGCACCCTGTTCCAGATGGTGCCCGAGGTCTACCGCCGCTTCGACGACTGGGAGCTCGGCGAGAAGGCCGGCACCGTGCCGCCCGTCTGCCCCGCGTTCTTCCACCCCGGCAGCTGGATCGGCTCGGACCGCGACGGCAACCCCAACG
>DJRK01000005.1:10272-10626 GCA_002440065.1 Atopobium sp. UBA6362
CGTCACCGCCAAGGTGAGCCGCAAGGTCGCCGAGAAGTTCCGCGTGCACATGCTGGAGACCCTCGCCGACGCCACCCACTTCATCGGGCGCAACCTCACGCTCGACGTGGCCTCGACCAAGCCGTCCGACCAGCTCGTGAACCTGTGGAGCCACCAGTGCGAGATGAGCGAGAAGATCACGGCCCGCGCCATCGGCATCTCCTCGAGCGAGCTCCACCGCGCCTGCATGCTCGTGATCGCCGAGCGCCTGCGCGCCACGATCGTCCGCACGGCCGACATCATGTACCGCAACTGCGACGACTACATCGCCGACCTGCGCGTCGTTCAGAACTCGCTCGCCGAGGCGGGCGCCGT
>DJRK01000155.1:0-4728 GCA_002440065.1 Atopobium sp. UBA6362
ACCGCCTTGAACGTCACGTACGAGATGCCCACGAACCCCCAAAGGCTCTGGTCGAAGACGGCCGAGACCTTATAGAGCACGAGCGGGGCGAGCGTCGCGGCGACGCAGGCGAGATAGCGCCGCTTGTCCTTGGGGTCGCGCGCCAGGGCGACGACGGCCGCGCGGGCGACCACGAGAAACGCCGCGAAGGCCGCGAGCTGCGCCAGGTCCTTGGCAAAGACGCACGCCAAGAAGACCAGCGAGAGCACGAGCCCGTAGCGGCGCAGGTTGTGGCCCGTAAGGCCGAGCGCAGCCGCGGGGATAATGCCCGCAGCCAGCAGTACAAAGAAACTGGGGTCGGCGAAGAGCGTCATGCCGTCGAATCACTTTCCAAAAATAAATCCGAGACGTCCGGGGCGTCGGGGGCGGAGGCACCGGCACGACTAGAGGCGCTTGGCCACCTGGTCGACGATCTTGTTCGCCGTGTTCATCTCGGAGCGCTCGACCTCGGTCGGGGCGATCGAGACGCCGAACTCGTCCTCGATGGAGACGAGCAGCTCGATGGCCGCCATGGAGTCAAGAAGTCCCAGCTCAAAGAGGTCGTCGTCCAAATGATCGCGCACAGCGGGGTCGCCGCAGACGTCCTCGAGCAGGTCGAGCATCTTTGCCTTGAGGTCTTCTTTGTTCATTTTCTTATCCTCTCCTTGCATGGGGCGGTACATGGGAAGCATCGAGCATCATAACGCCGGGCGGCGAAGTCGCTCCGCGCCAACGCCGGACAGGTCAGCGGCTCACAGACGCGGCGAGCGACTTGCGGTCGGCCTTGCCGTTCGCGTTCAGGGGCATCTCATCGAGCACGCGCACCTGGCGCGGGACCATGTAGGCGGGCAGCGTCGCGGCGAGCGCCTCCTTGAGCGCGCGGGCGATCGCGAAGTCGCCGCCGTCGGCCGGCGCGATCGAGGCCGCCTGGGCCCGGTCCACGACCACGAAGGCGCACAGGCTCGCGACGCGCCCGCCGCGCATGGCGGGGACGACGGCCGCGTGGCGCACGCAGCCCACGGCCTCGAGCGCGCCCTCGACCTCGCCGAGCTCGATGCGGAAGCCGTTGAGCTTGACGAGCGAGTCGAGCCGGCCCGCGCAGTGGAGCATCCCGTCGGCCGAGAGATAGCCGAGGTCGCCCGTACGGTAGGCACGCATAGGCGTGCCGTCGCCCATCCGCGAGGCGAAGAAGGCCTCGGCGGTCTTCTGCGGGTTCTCGTAGTAGCCGCGCGCGACCGTGTCGCCCACGATCACGATCTCGCCCGTCTGGCCCGCGGGCACGGGCTCGCCGGTCTCGTGGTCGACGATACGCAGCTCGGTGCCGGGGCGCGGGAAGCCCACGGGGAGCGCCGCCTGGTCGGCGAGCTCGTCCGGGCCGATCTCGCAGTACGTGACCGCGACCGTCGACTCCGTGGGGCCGTAGGTGTTCGCCACGCGCACATCCGCGCCAAAGCGGTCGCGGAGCTTCCGCACCGTCGTGTGGTGCAGGGCCTCGCCGCAGAAGAGGAACATCTTGAGGTCCGGGAGGAGCGACGCGTCGAAGCCCTTGTCGACGAGGCACATGTCGGCGAAGGAGGGCGTGGAGACCCACACTTCCACGCCGGACCCGGCGAGGCCGGCGAAGAGCCTGCGGAAGTCGGAGGACTCCTCGGAGCTCACTGCGTAGAGGCAGCCGCCCGTCGTGAGGGCGCCCACGAGCTCGTACTCGGAGAGGTCGAAGGAGTAGTGCGCCTGGTCGAGAAAGACGCGGCCGCCGTCGCGCACCACGGGGAACGAGTCGAGCCAGCCCGAGAAGTTGCGGACGTTCGACTCGGTGACCTCGATTCCCTTGGGCCGGCCGGTCGAGCCGGAGGTGAAGATGATGTACTGGGTGTCCTCGCCCGTGACCCACCGGTCGCGCGGCAGCGGCTCGGCGGCCTCGGCTTTCGCGCCGGCAAGAAGCCCGCGGGCGTCCACGACGTCCGCATCGCCGAGCTCGTCCACGAGCGCGGCGGGGACGTCGCAGGTCGCGAGGACGGTCGCGCCCTCGATCTGGCCGGCGATGTCGGCCACGCGCTTCGCGGGGAGCTCCACGTCCACGGGCACGTAGGCGTGCCCGGTCATGAGGCAGGCGAGGAAGGCGGCCACGGTGTCGGCGCGCTTGGGCCCAAAGACGAGGACCGGGCCACGTCCCTGGGCGCGGGAGTCGAGGCCGTGCGCGACGGCGCAGGCGCGGCGCCACAGCTCGGCATAGCTTACCTGCGGCTCGTTGGCCACCCGGTAGGCCGGCGCATCGGGCGTCCGAGCCGCCCAGCGGCGCACGGCGTCCAGCAAAACGTTCGTCTCGTCTTCTAGGCCCTTATCCATGCTGAGCATCCCATCGGTCCGCGGTCGTTGCCTCTCCATGATGGCCCAACAAGCGTTGTTTGAGCCCCGCGGCACAAACCGCGCAAAGAAAATAAAGCTACCTGAATACCCATGAGGACGCTTTGTCCACAAACCGCGCAGGACGCAAATGGCGGCAGCGTTCCACGCACGCAAAAAGCCCGCCCGGCGCTGTGCCGGACGGGCTTCGCTCATGCTATGCGGCGGCGAGAAGACCGCACTTCTCGCCAGGAAAAAGCCTAGTTCCAGGCCTTGCCCTCGGAGCCGAACTCGCAGATGAGCTCCTTGGTGCGGGTGACGATGGCCTCGCGACCGGGCTTGAGGAGCTTGCGGGGGTCGTAGCCCTTGCCCTGCTTGTCGAGGCCGGCCTCGATGTACTCGCGGGTGGCCTTGGCGAAGACGACCTGCAGGTCGGTGTTCACGTTGATCTTGGAGATGCCGAGGGAGATGGCCTTCTTCACCTGGTCAACGGGGATGCCGGTGCCGCCGTGGAGGACGAGGGGCAGGTCGCCGGTGAGGGCCTTGATCTCGCCGAGGCGCTCGAAGGACAGGCCCTTCCAGTCGGCCGGGTACAGGCCGTGGATGTTGCCGATGCCGCAGGCGAGGAAGTCGACGCCGAGGTCGGCGATGGCCTTGCACTGCTCGGGGTCGGCGAGCTCGCCGGCAGAGGTGACGCCGTCCTCGACGCCGCCGATGCCGCCGACCTCGGCCTCGACGGAGATGCCCTTGTTGTGGGCGATCTTCACGATCTCGGCGGTGCGCTTGAGGTTGGTCTCGAAATCGGCCTCGTGGGAGCCGTCGTACATGACGGAGGTGAAGCCGGCCTCGATGCACTTGAGGGCGTCCTCGTAGGAGCCGTGATCGAGGTGGAGGGCAACGGGAACGGTGATGTTCTTGTCCTCAACGAGCTGGTGGACCATCTGGGAGACGATCTTGAAGCTGGTCTGCCACTTGGCGGCGCCGCCGGTGCACTGGATGATGAGCGGGGACTGGAGCTCCTCGGCCGCATCAAGGATGGACGACGCCCACTCGAGGTTGTTGGTGTTGAAAGCACCAATGCCGTAGTGGCCCTTCTCGGCGGACTGGAGCATAGCGGTTGCGTTAACGAGCATGTTCTGACCTCCATCATTGAGGAACAAGCAGAAAACGGAACAAGGCCATGATACCCCGATGAACGGTTTGAATCTCCGTGAACGGTCGAATTTATTCCGTATTCGTGTGTTCTCGTGGAAGTCATGTGGACAAAACTATAGTCGGGTATCTAAAAATCGGTAAACGACAGACGTAGGGCGGCAAGCGGTTGGGAGCGTGCGGCGTGGCCGAGCAGAGCGGGAAATCAGACGGCAAGAAGGGCCTCTTCGAGGACTTCTCCATGGCGACGGTCATCGCGAGCGGCCTTGCCGCAGCGACGTCGTTCGCCCTCTCGTCGCAGATCGGCATCGCGGGCTCCATCATCGGCACGCTCATCGGCGGCTTCGCCTCCGCAGCCGCCTCGCAGATATATAAGTCGCTGCTCTCGGCATCTGCCGAGAAGCTCCGCACGTATACCCCGGGCGACGACGCGGCCCAGGCCGGCGACGCGGCGACGGACGCGGACGCGACCAGGCGCGGCGAGGTGCCCGTCGACGCCACGGTGCCGCTGCGCAGGCCCTCCGTCTCGGGCAACGCCGAGGTCGAGGAGGTCGCCGAGTCCGGCACGCCCATCGCGCCCGAGGCGGTCCGCGAGGCCGCGCACGCAAACGAGCGCCGCCGCATCCGTCGCCGCGCGACCGTCGTGGCGGCCGCCGTGGCTCTTTTGGCCGTGCTCATCTTTGCCCTGGTCGTGAACGTGGCGACGCAGGGCGCGGGCATCGGCGGCGCCCCGACCGAGCAGCGGCAGGAGCAGGAGCAGCCCGAGGAGTCAAAGGCACCCGAGGGCGAGGCGACCACCTCGAAGAAGGACCACGGCAGCGACTCCAGCAACAGCGGCACCGGCTCGTCTGCGTCCAAGGGCGCGACGGGCGGCAGCGGCAAGGCGGAAACCGGCTCCTCTTCCAGCGCGCAGCAGGACACCGGCAGCTCGTCCAGCAGCTCCTCCGAGTCCATCACCAGCGGGAATACCGAGAGCAGCAGCGATTCCACGGGCGGCTCGAGCAAGGGTGAGACGGGCTCCGGCAACGCTTCGGGCGAAAACGGGTCCGCGAACAGCTCGAGCAACAGCGGGTCCGGCAGCAGCTCGAGCTCGGGTTCCAACTCGGGCTCCGGGACAAACGGCGATTCGGGCACGTCCTCCGGCTCTTCCACGACCACCGACGCGACCAGCGGCTCCACCGCCACCTCCAACTGAGCACTTTTGGGGACAGGTTC
>DJRK01000155.1:4744-8454 GCA_002440065.1 Atopobium sp. UBA6362
AAATAACGAACCTGTCCCCAAAATTCCCAAGCCAGGAAAACGGACTTGTAGGCGATTTTTCGAGGACCCCTCAAGTAGCAACGACGTTTTGGGCAACGTTTGCCCAGGATTCGTCGCTGAGCTACTTGAGGGGCCCGTCGTTTTTCGCCTACAAGTCCGTTTTTCTGGCACGCGGTCGATAAATCACCGCCTAGACGGCCGCTTCGCCGCGCTCCCCGGTGCGGATGCGCACGCACTCGTCCACCGGGTAGACGAAAATCTTCCCGTCACCCACCTCGCCCGTCCGCGCGACCGCGCAAATCGTCGAGATGATGGGCTCGACCGCGTCGTCCTCCACGACGAGCTCGATCTTCACCTTGGGAATCACGTTGAGGAGCACCTCGGTGCCGCGGACGTATTCCTTCCAGCCGTGCTGGCTCCCGCAGCCCTGCACCTCGTAAATCGTCATGCCGCGCGCACCCGCCTCAAAGAGCGCCTCCTTGAGGTCCTCGAGCTTCTCGGGACGCACCACAGCGGTTACCTTTTTCATATGGACTAATTGTGTGGGAATAGGGATTCAACCGAGAAACGCCAGGTACAGCGCCTTACGCATCGAGGCCGGTGAACGCAGGATAGGCGCTCTCGCCGTGCTGCGAGACATCGAGGCCCAGTGCCTCTTCCCGCTCGCTCACGCGCAGCTTGCCGCCAAAGACCGCCTTGAGCGCGCAGATGAGCACGAGGTCAAGCACCACAACGATTGCCAGCGTCACGAGGATGCCGAGCACCTGGCTCACGAGCAGCGAAGGGTCGCCCGTGTAGAGCAGGCCGCCCTTGCCCGTCCAGCTGAGCTCCGGCACGGCAAAGAAGCCCGTGAGCACACCGCCCAGAAGCCCGCCGACCCCGTGGCAGCCAAAGGCGTCGAGCGCGTCGTCGTAGCCCAGGCGCGCCTTGAGGTGCGAGATCGCCCAGAAGCACACCGGGCTCACGATAAGCCCCATGACGAGCGCGGCCCACGGCTCGACGAAGCCGGCGCCGGGCGTGACCACGACGAGCCCCGCGACCAGGCCGGTCGCCGCGCCCACGAGCGTCGGCTTGCCCGTCTGGACCTTCTCGACCACGAGCCAGGAAGCGAGCCCGGCCGCAGAGGCGACGACGGTGTTCAGGATCGCGAGCGCGGCCACGCCGTCGGCGGCGAACTCGGAGCCACCGTTGAACCCGAACCAGCCGAGCCACAGCAGGCCGGCGCCCAGGGCGACGAAGGGCACGTTGTGGGGACGGTAACTCTTGAGCCCAAACCCGCGGCGGCCGCCGAGCGCGAGCGCGAGCAGGAGGCCCGTCACGCCGGAGCTGATGTGCACCACGTCGCCGCCCGCGAAATCAAGCGCGCCGATGATCCCGCCGATGAGCGAGCCGTCGCCACCCCACACCATGTGCGCGAGCGGCGAGTAGACCACGAGCGACCACACCGCGATGAACAGCACCACGGCGGGGAACCTCATGCGCCCTGCGACCGAGCCGGTGACGATGGCGGCCGTGATCATGGCGAAGGCCATCTGGAACATGATGTTGATGATGCTGGGGTAGACGGTGCCCGCCGGGACCGCGCCCTTCTCGGCAAGCATGTTCCGGACGACGCCGGAAAGCCCAAGCTGGTCGAACCCGCCGAACCAGCTGAGCGACCCGTCGCCGCCGTAGGCGAACGACCAGCCGGCGAGGACCCACACGATCCCCACGACGCCGATGACGGCGAAGCACATGAGCATGGTGTTCACCACGTTCTTGCGCCTCGACAAGCCGCCGTAGAAAAACGCCAGGCCAGGGGTCATAAAGAACACGAGCATCGTGCAGACCATCATAAACGCCGTCGAACCGGTGTCGTACATGAGCGCCTCCCGAGCAGAGCGGACCTTTGCGCGGACTAGGGTGCCACGCGGCCGCTTGCTGGTATTACGCAAATAAGACCTGTTTACGCTCCCGTGCCCGCCGCGTAACGCCCGTCACCTGCACGAAACCCGGGTTTCCCGCGCGGAAACCGCTCGGAAACCGACCGGCGCCGGGTGCGGGCCGGTCGGGTTTTCAACAAGGGGGCGCCCAACGCCCGGCGGCGCGAGGCGCCTAAGACGCCGAGAAGAACGACGCGTCGGCGGGGCGCCACGGGCGCAGGCGCGCGGGATCGATCCGCACGTGCGCCGCGGCCGGGACGTCGGGCCACTTGACGGTGTAGCCGGCGCCGTGGGTGCAGAAGACCGAGTCAGGGGTGTTGGGCAGGTCGGCCTCGGGGTCGTAGGACGCTGCCGCGACCACGCGCTCGGCGTCGTGGCACGGCTCGTAGCCGTGGAACTCGAGGGAGAGTCTGCCGTTGCCGCCGCTGTACGCGGCGACCTCCAGCGCGTAGTCGCCCACCTCCGAGGCCGGCACCTCGCCCCGCACGCAGGCGAGGTCGCCCGAGACCTCCGGCGCGCCCACGCGGGCGGACATCCTCGTGAGGTCGGCGAGGCCGCGGCCGACCTTCTCGGCAGGGACCTCCAGTTCAAAGGCGTACCAGGGCTCCAAAAGGACGCACGCGCCCGCGGCCCGTGCCTCCATGAGTCCCTGCCTCACGGCGCGGTAGGTCGCCTGGCGGAAGTCGCCGCCCTCGGTGTGTTTCGCGTGGGCGCGGCCGCCGAGCAGCGTGACCCGGACGTCGGTGAGGGGCGCCCCGGTCAGGACGCCCAGGTGGTCGCGCTCCATGGCGTTGGTCAAGATGAGGCGCTGCCAGTTGCGGTCGAGGTCGTCCTCGGAGCACTCCGACCCAAAGACCACGCCGCTCCCGCGCGGGCCGGGCTCGATCCGCAGGTGGACCTCGGCGTAGTGGCGCAGGGGCTCGAAGTGGCCCACGCCCTCGACCGGGGCGGCGATGGTCTCCTTGTACAGGATGCCGCCGGGGCCAAAGCCCACCTCGATACCAAAGCGCCTGCTCAGGAGGTCGCGGACGACCTCGAGCTGCACCGCGCCCATGAGCTGCAGGTGGATCTCTTGGAGGGCCTCCGACCAAGAGACGCCGAGCATGGGGTCCTCCTCGGCGAGCTCCGAGAGCGCGTGGAAAACCGTGTGGGCGTCGTGGTCGCCAGGCAGCACGCTGTAGGAGAGGACGGGGGCGAGCGCCGGGCGAGGCGGCTCGGGCTCCGCGCCCAGGACGTCGCCGGGGCGCACGTGCGAGAGGCCCGTCGCGGCGACGGTGCGGCCGGCGCCCGCCTCGGCAACGGACTCGAAGCGCATGCCGGAGTACACGCGCAGCTCGTTGACCTTCTCGGTCCAGGAGACGCCTGCGGACACGCCGCTCACCTGCTGCTTTGCGCGCAGGACGCCGCCCGTGACCTTGAGCCACGCCAGGCGCTCGCCCCGGGCGCCGCGGCTCACGCGATACACCCGGGCCGCGAACTCGTGCGGCCAGACGCGCTCCTCGATGAGGTCGACGAGCCCGTCGAGCAGGTGCGCCACGCCGCCGCGCCTGAGCGCCGATCCCCAGAAGCACGGGAAGACGCGCCGCTCCGCCACGAGGCGCCGCACGGTCTTTGGGGCAAGCGAACCCGACTCGAGGAGCTCGTCGAGCGCCGCCTCGTCGGTCATGGCGGCGGCTTCCTGGGCCTCGGGGTCCATGACGAGCGCGTCGGCGTCCAGACAGGCATCGCTCAACCGGCGTCTGAGCTCGGCGAGCAGCGCGTTCTTCTCGGCGGCGCTTCCGCCCTCGG
>DJRK01000155.1:8555-8750 GCA_002440065.1 Atopobium sp. UBA6362
CGCCGTCGTTCGCGCCCACGACCAGGATCGCGTAGTCGAGCGCGGCGAGGGTCCGCTCAGCCTCCGCCGAGAAGTCCACGTGGCCCGGCGCGTCGACGAGGGTCAGGCGCGCACCGGCATGCTCGAGCTCGGCCTGCGAGCAGAAGATCGTGATGCCACGATCGCGCTCCATCTCGTCGGTATCGAGGTGGGAGT
>DJRK01000069.1 GCA_002440065.1 Atopobium sp. UBA6362
GTGCGCGACCTGCTCAACCAGACGAGTGGGTTCGGCTATTACGAGTCGCTCGCCGATGCCGTCCCGGGCGACGCGGCGGGGGTCTTCTCCTACTCGAACGCGAACTATGACCTGCTCGGCCGCATCGTCGAGCGCGTGAGCGGGTTGAGCTACGACGAGTACATGCATGAGCGCGTGTTTGCGCCGCTGGGCATGGAGGACGCGAGTGCAAGCGAGGACGTCGACCCTACGGCGCACGGTCACCGCAACTACTTTGGCCAAGCGGTCGCCGACGGCTTCTCGCACGAGCGCGGCGACGGCGCGTGGGGCGGTCCCGCGTCCGGCTATATCCGCGCGAGCATCAACGATATGGCTTCTTACCTGCGGATGTACCTGAACAGCGGCGCGGGCGTGGTCTCGGCGCCGGGCGTGCACCGCATGGTGTGGAACCGCGTGCCCGACCCGGGCGGCGACACGTTCTATGGGATGGGTTGGACGACCTTTACCTGGGACGACGGCGAGCTCGTGATGTCGCACGACGGCGACGTCGAGAATTACGTGGCGCGGATGTGCGTGATTCCCGGCCGCGACTTGGGCATCGTCCTGCTCGCCGACGCGAACGACGCAGTGGGCGGCAACGGCGCGTTCTGGCAGATCGGCGACGACGTGACGTCGCTGGCTGTCGGCGGGTCGACCGTGGGCGTAGATTTTGCCGATGATACGTTGATCCACGTGTACTACGACGCGGCCTATCTGCTCGCGGCCGTGGCCTGTGCAATGCCCCTGCTCCTGATCAGCCGCTGGGCTCGACGCTGGAAAGAAGCTCGCGGCCGAGTCGAGCGCGGCGTTCGCGCGGCGTGGGCGCTTGCACTGCATGTCGCGGTGCCGCTGATGACGCTCGAGGTCCCGTCGTCGTTCGACATGCGGTTCCGGGACTTCGCGGATTTCTATCCCGAGCAGGCAATCGTCATCGTGGCGTGCGCGGCGCTCCTCTTTGCCGGCGGCGCTGCCAAGTTCGCCCGTACCCTCAATTTGGGGTCGGACCCCAAATTGCTTGTCGCTCGGCGGCGGCGCGCGCGGGACGCAGCACCGCGACCGCCGCGAGGATGAGCATCGCCGTCACGCCCAGGCTCACGGGGTAGACGAGCATGATGTTCTGGAACGTGGGGTCGGCGGGGAAGACCGTTGCTACCCAGAAGAACCTAATCCCGCACACGCCGAGCGTCGTGAGCACGGCAGGGGAGAGCGAGATGCCAAATCCGCGCAGGTAACCGGACATGTTCTCGTAGGCCATGCTAAAGATATACGCCGGGATGATGGTACAAACCCTGATATATCCCACGGCGATGACCTCGGGGTCCCCGTTAAAGATCGAGAGAATCTGCCTCCCGGCCACCACCGCGGTAAATATGATCGCGAGCGTGATGAGAAGGTCCTCGACGAGGCAGACCTTGAGGGTCTTCTTGCAACGGGCGTAGTCTCCGGCGCCGGAGTTCTGGCCCACGAAGGTAGTGCACGCCTGGCTAAAGGAGTTGAGAAGCCCGTACACCACGTACTCGAGCGAGAGCGCCGCCGAGCTCCCTGCGATGACCTCGGAGCCCAGGCTGTTGATGGCAGTTTGAATAATGATGTTCGCCAGGGCAAAGACGGCGCTCTGGATGCCGGCAGGCAGGCCGATGCGCACGATTCGTCCGAGCATGGCGCGGTCGATGCCTATCTCGCGCGGGGTCACGCGCACGGGGGATTCGGTACGCAGCAGCCGCAAGAAGAGCATCGAGGAGCTCATGATGTAGCAGATGGTGGTGCCCAGCGCCACGCCGCCCACGCCGAGGCCCAGGACCGGCAAAAGAATGATATCGAGAACCACGTTGAGCACGGCGGAAACGATGAGTGCCTGCAGCGGCGGGCGGGTCTGGCCCACGCTGCGCAGAATCGCCGCCTCGAAGTTGTAGAGCAGGATGAAGGGGAGTCCCAGCAGGTAGACGCGCAGGAAGGTGACCGCCTCGGGCAAGGTGTCGGCCGGGACGCTCAGGAGCACGAGGAGCGGCTCGGCCACGAGTTCGAGCACGGCGGCCGCGACGATTCCGAGCGCCACGAAGGCGATGGAGGTGTGGACGGCTTTGTGGACCGTACGTCGGTCGCCCGCGCCCACCGCGTTCGCGATCACGACGTTCGCGCCGAGCGAGATTCCCACAAAGAGGTTGATCACGAGGCTCATGATCGGCGTGTTCGCGCCGACCGCCGCCATCCCGAGCGAGCCGCCGTCTGCCGAGAAGTGGCCGATCATGGCGACGTCGATGAAGCTCGAGAGCTGCTCGAGGATGCTCGTGGCCGCGACCGGCAGCGCAAACATCGGGACCGCTTTCCACAGCGAGCCCGTGAGAATCCTGGAATCGTCTTGCATATGCCTGGCTTTCTGATTGGTTGCCCAGGCCACCTTACGCCTTCGACCTCGCTCTAAGTCAATGCCGACAGCCCGATATAAGATAAACAAGACAAAACGATGCGAACGTGTCCAAGCACGATTAGCCGCGGCCCCTATGCTCAACGTCTATTTTGGGAAGACGCCCGAAGCCATATACAGCACTGCCGTGTACTTCAAGAACTCGTACCGTGATTCTTGGATCACGAGTGAACTGGGCGTTGTCATGATTTAGAACGTCGACAAGTCCGATGTGGTCTCGGCTTCGCTTATCCAGGGTCCTGTCCTTGGGCCCATCGGCCCCTTGCAGTTTTCGGGCGGGGTGAAGCGCCCTTGCTCCGCTCGGGGGCTTATCAAAGACGATCTCTTGTCGCAAATCCTGGCGAATCCAGGCGACAATATAAAGCGCCGAGTTCTTTAGCTGGGAGTAGCGGTTCTTTGCCGATTACCTCAGGAGTGCGGTCGATGAAGCCGATGAGGCTTTCTCATCGAGTCGAGAGTCGTCCTGTTTGCAAAAATCGAGGTAATTTGGGCGAATTTCGGGCCAAACGCAGGTTTACGCTCGGCGCGAGAACCTACTGGCGACGGTTCTCGATTCGCTTGCGTTTAATAGCCTTGAGGTAGTTCTTTTTGAAGGCACGCGCTGAGCCAAAGAACTTCTCGTCGGTGCGCGTGGCTTCTTTGTTCTCGAACTTGACCGCAGTAAGCTCGAGCGTGCAGAGCAAATCGGCCGCTTGCTCAAGGACGAAATCCGTTGCCCTGGTTTGCCGGTAAAGAACGCTCTGCCTCCCGATGACGTACCCGATTGCCTCGTGCAGCGCTTTGGCGACGATTTCCTGGCCGTTGTCGTAGTGGACCTTGATCTGCTCAAACGATTGGAAGTAATCGAGGTTGTCAAAGAGGAGCATCGTGATGTCGCGCCGCATGCGGTTGAGGAACGCGTTTTTGTCGCCTATCTCGCTTCGGCGGTACAAAAACGTTTTATAGGTGACCGGGAGGTGCTGAAGAAGCAGAAAGAACTGGTTGAGATAGTACTTCCGATCTTCGATAGCCATGTTGAGATATTGATCGTGCCCTGTCATAAGTGGTCCGGCGTGCATGGGGACATCTGCCACCGCTTTTGCCCGTAGACCAATTCTATATTTGCGGATCTCACCGGCTATATCGCAGGACTGATCGTGGAAGACAAGCGTAAGTGCGTAGTACTTTGAGTGGCCTCCCTGGCCACCCGACTCATCAACGAAGATGCTGATCTCTGCCAACTTGCCCCCTTAGATATAAAAAATGCGGGAGGACATCCCCCCGCGACTTGGAGGAAATTCCTATTGGGAATCTCCACTTATATTTATGCCATATTTGGCTGGTTCGCATACCGAAAATCTCAAGAATAACGATGGGAATCTAGCTTTAGCGGCTCCCGTGTGCCTCATTGCCCGTCAGGGGGCGATTTCTAAGCAAAACCTGCAGGTAAAAGCCGCTGTGTGCACTCAAAAAAGTACACTTTTTTGA
>DJRK01000153.1 GCA_002440065.1 Atopobium sp. UBA6362
GCCGGCGCCGCCGAACAGGCCGGTCTTGCCGCCGCGGACATAGGGCTCGAGCAAGTCGATGGCCTTGATGCCCGTCTCGAAGATCTCGGTCTGGGTAGTCAGCTCATCGAACGCCGGAGCCGGGTGGTGAATCGGGTAATAGGAGACGTCGTCGGGAATCTCCTTGCCGTCGACCGGCTGGCCCATGACGTTCCAAACTCGGCCCAGGGTAGAGGGGCCGACGGGCATGAGCATAGGGTGGCCGGTATCGCGGACGGCGAGGCCGCGGGTGAGGCCGTCGGTCGACGACATGGCGACCGTACGGACGACGCCGCCCTCGAGCTGGGACTCGACCTCGAGCACCGTGCTCACGTGGCCCACCGGCGTGTCGCCGTCGACCTCGAGAGCCGTGTAGATGTCGGGGACGTCATGGTCGAACTTGACGTCGACTACTGGGCCGACGATTCGGACGATTCGCCCCGTTCCCACACTTTTGTTGAGCTTCTGGTACGCGGCCTCTTCGAGGGCGGTACGCGGCTCTTGGGTTTTATCTGACATTAGTTGTCCTCCAATGCGGACGCGCCGCCGATGATCTCGTTGAGCTCGGTGGTGATGGCACCCTGGCGCTCGCGGTTGTACGTGCGCCCAAGGTTGCCGAGGACCTCCTTGGCGTTGTCCGTCGCGGACTGCATGGCGCGACGGCGCGCGCCGTGCTCGGCCGCAGCGGAATCAAGAAGCGCGTGGAAGATGACCGTCCTGAAGTAGGCGGGCAGAAGCTGGCCCAGGACCTCCTCGGGCGAGGGGTCGAAGGCGAAGTCCGTATACGCCTTGGCGTCGATCTTGCCGAGCGCCTCGGGGGTACGGGGCATGTTGGGCATCGTGAGCTGCTCTTTGCTGATGGGCAGCAGCTGCTCAACTACCTGCGTCTGCTCAACGCGGTTCTTCGCGTGCCAATAGACGAGCACCACGCGGTCGAAGTCGCCGCGCGCATAGCCTTCCATGCAGTAGGAGGCGATGCGGTCGGCCTCGTCCATGTTCGGGTCGGAGGAAATGCCCACGAAGGACATGACCGGAGCCGACCCGCGGTACGTGAAGTACTCCGTGGGCTTGCGGCCGCACGTGATGACCGAGGACTTGACGCCCTTGGCGGCAAGCTTGGCCATCTCGTGCTCCACCTCGCGCTGGGGCGAGATGTTGAAACCGCCGGCAAGCCCACGGTCCGAGGCGATGAGCACGTAGAGCACGTGCTTCTCCTCGGCATGCTTTGCAAGAAGAGGCTGCGATGCGTCAAAACCGGCGCTGGCCACATTGGCGAGCATGCGCGTGACGGCGTCCTTGTAGGGCTCCGCCTGCTCCGCCCTGTCGAGCGCCTTGCGGATCCTCGCGGTGGAGATCATCTCCATCGTGCGAGTAATCTGCATGGTGCTCTTGATGGAGCTCATGCGCCTCGATATCTCGCGAAGGTTTGCCATCTTGTGCCTACTCCTGGCCCTTCTTCTTGGTGGAGTCGGGCTCGCTGGTCTTCTCGGCCGCGTGCTCGACGTCCGCCTCGGACTGCTTGTTGGGGTGCTCAAGCAGGAACTCCTGCTTGAAGTGCGCGATGTGGGTCTTGAGGCGAGCCTGCTGGTCATCGTCGATCTTGCCGGAGGCAAGCGAGTTGCGAAGGGCAGGGTGCTTCTCGGCCATGTACTTGGCGAGGCCGTCGCGGAACAGGGTCACGTGGTCCAGGTCGACGTCGTCGAGGAAGTTCTCCTTGGCGGCGAAGATCGCGATGATCTGGTCGCGGACGTCCAGAGCCGAGTAGCGCTGCTGCTTGAGCAGCTCCATCATGTGCGCACCATGGTTGAGCTGGTACTGGGTCGTCGCATCGAGGTCGGAGCCGAACTGGGAGAAGGCCTGCTTCTCGCGGTAGCTCGCGAGGTCGAGTCGCAGCGTGCCGGAAACCTGCTTCATGGCCTTGACCTGCGCGGCGCCGCCGACTCGGGACACCGAGATGCCCACGTCGACTGCAGGGCGTTGACCCTGGAAGAAGAGGTTGGACTGCAGGTAGATCTGACCGTCGGTGATGGAAATCACGTTGGTCGGGATGTAGGCGGAAACGTCGCCTTCCTGCGTCTCGATGATCGGCAGGGCCGTGAGCGAACCGCCACCGTTGGCGTCGGAAAGCTTGCAGGCGCGCTCGAGCAGACGAGAGTGCAGGTAGAAGATGTCGCCCGGGTAGGCCTCGCGTCCAGGCGGACGGTGCAAAGTAAGCGACATCTGACGATATGCCACGGCCTGCTTGGACAGGTCGTCGTAGATGACGAGGGCGTGACCGCCGGGGTGGTTCTCGTCTGCCGGGTTTCCGTTCTCGTCGTTGTACATGAAGTACTCGCCGATGGCGGCGCCGGACATAGGAGCGATGTACTGCATAGGGGCGGAATCGGCAGCCGTGGCGGCGACGATAACCGTCTTGTCCAGCACGCCGTGCTGGGCCAGCGACTCGCGAATGGCGGCAACCGTGGAAGCCTTCTGGCCGATGGCCACGTAGATGCAGACCATGTCGGTCTTGGCCTGGTTCACAATGGCGTCGATCGCGATTGCGGTCTTGCCCGTCTGGCGGTCGCCGATGATGAGCTCACGCTGGCCGCGGCCGATAGGCACCATTGCGTCGATGGCGAGAAGACCGGTCTGAACAGGCTCGCACACCGGCTGGCGCTCCATGATGCCGGGAGCCTTGAACTCGATGGGTCGACGGTGAGACGTCGCGATCGGGCCGAGGCCGTCGATGGGCTGGCCGAGGGGGTTCACGACGCGGCCGAGCATCGCGTGGCCCACGGGGATATCCATGACGCGGCCGGTGGTGCGGCACTCGTCGCCTTCCTTGATGTCCTCGACACGGCCGAAGAGGACGGCGCCGACCTCGTCGCGGTCCAGGTTCTGCGCCAGGCCGTAGACGTCGTGGCCGGTGGCGGAGCTGGTGAACTTGAGAAGCTCGCCGGCCATGGCGGTCTTGAGACCGGAAACGTGGGCGATACCGTCGCCGACCTCGGTCACGACCGAGGCCTCCTGCTGGTCGACCGTCGCGCTGATGGCGTCGAGATTGCTGCGCAGGGTGCTCAGGATCTTCTCAGAGCTGATGCTTTCTGTCATTTATTCCTCACCTCCGATGAAAGAAGAGGAGAGCGTCTTACGGATGTTTGAGAGCTGGGCGCGCACGGAAGCGTCATAGCGCTTGCCGCGGGCCTCCAGCATGATGCCGCCGATGATCGAGGGGTCCACGCGCTCGACGAGGTAGACCGGCGCCTTGAGGTCAGCCGACGCCTTGGCGCGAACCTTCTCGCGCAGCTCGTCGTCCATGGGCACGGCCGTAGTGACCGTGACCGAGACGGTGGTGTCCTGCGCGTCCAGGTAGCTCTTGTACTGCTTGGCGACGTCCTCGACGAGATCGAGGTCGCCCTCGCGCTGCATCGCTGCCAAGGTCTCGAGGACCTCGGGCGAGAACTTGCGCGCATGCTGCCACTGCACAAGGTCAGCGTTGGCGCGACCCTCGGAGTGAGCCGCCTCCATGAGCGCCCTGGTATAAGCCTCGACCTTCTCGGCTTCGCGCTTACTTGCCATCGGGGGCTCCCACTTCTGCCAGGTACTTCTCGGCTAGCTTGCGCTGCTCGGCCTCGGAGAGGTCGTTGCCGATAATCTTTGTGGCGATCTCGACGGAGAGGTCGACCACGGAGCCGGACAGCTCGATCATGGCCTTGTGGCGCTCGGACTCAACGGCGCCATGGGCCTTGGAGATGACGTCGGCGGCTTCCTTCTGGGCCTTGGCGAGGATGCGGGAACGCTCCTCCTCGGCCTCCTTCTTGGCCGCAGAGATGATCTTGTCCGCCTCGCGGTGGGCATCGACGATCTTCTCCTCATAGGACTTCGCGGACTCGGCGGCCTCGAGACGAGACTTCTCGGCCGCGTCGAGGTCGTCCTGAATCTTCTTCTGACGCTCGTCCATCATCTTCATGACCTGCGGCCAAACGAGCTTGGCCAGGACGATCCAGATGATGAGGAAGGCGATCAGTGCCGGGATGAACTCGGCAGGCTTGGGGATGAGGATGTCCGCTCCCACGGCCTCATCGGCAAGCGCGAAGGTCGGCGTGGCGAGGAGCGCGGCGGCGGTTGCGGCGCCTGCGCCCATCAGCTGACCTTTGGTAGTGCTCTTCATAGCTGCCTCCATCATGGGGTTCGAAGTCTTGCGCTTATCGCAGCTACTTGACGATAAGGCTGACGACGAAGCCGATGAGGGCGAGTGCCTCGACGAATGCAGAGCCGAGGATGAAGACCGTGAACAGACGACCCTGGACCTCAGGCTGGCGAGCCATGCCCTGCGCAACACCGCTGGCCGCGAGGCCAATACCGATGCCCGCGCCGATAACGCCGAGACCATAACCAACGACACCGAGAGCTCCCACAATTCCTCCTTTGTCATTCGCCCCTGAGTACGGTTGATGGGGCGAGTTCCAAAAACAAACTTACACGTGCTATGAACTGCGGGCGGATGCCCGCGAGTTGCCTTACTTGCCCGTTACTCCTCGTCGGACTCGGCGATCTGGATATAGACCGCGGTAAGAAGCGCGAAGACGTAGGCCTGGATGGCGGCGACCATGATCTCCACAACGTAGATGACGAGCAGGATCAGGACCCACATCACCGACGCGCCGGCCTGGGCGGCCGCGGCGGCGGAGAAGCCCGCGAGCAGCGGCTGGAAGAAGAGCGACGCCAGGATGGCGAAGGTGCCCATGACCACGTGGCCGGCGAAGAGGTTGCAGAACAGACGAACGGCCAGGGTGATCAGGCGAAGCACCGTCGAGAAGACCTCGATGAGCCAAACGAGCGCGTTCAGCGGGAACGCCACGCCGGCGGGCGCGAGGCTCTTTGCGTAGCCAAGGGCGCCGTGCTTCTTGATGCCGCAGACGATGAAGTACACGAACGAGACGAGGGCAAGGGCACCTGTGGTCGAGATCGTGCCGGTGCCGGGCTTGCAACCCGGGATGATGCCCACGATGTTGTTCGCGAGCACCACGAGGAACAGCGAGGCGATGAACGGGAAGTGCTTGCGCCAGGTATCCCCCAGCAGGCCCTTGCACATGTCGTCGCGCACGAACTCAACGAGATACTCCATCGCGTTGACGAAGCGTCCCTTGGGCACGAGGCTCGCGGACTGCTTAGCCTTGAAGACGAAGAGCAGCACGAGCATTATCACCACGGCGACGGCGAACCAGAAAGAATACTGGGTGAAGCCAACCGTGTTGAGGTCGCCGACGATCGGCGTCGACTTGAAGCCCGAAACCAGCTCGTTGACCTCGCCACTAAGGCTGTCGAGTGGATTCACTTACGTCCCTTCCTTTCGAGTCAGGCCCTTGCGCCGCGTAAGCGGCCTTCCGGGCCCTTATAGCCTCCACCGCCCAAAAGAGCAGGAAGGCCGCAACCATGGCACATCCGAACACCAAGACCTTCTGGCTTGCAGCCGCATAGACTGCGAGCAGGGCCAAGGAAAGCAGCAGGAACGACGAGATGATGCTCGCCAAACCGGTCGCCATGTTCACCCTTGTACCCTCTTTGAGCGCTCCCTCGAAGAGAAATGCCGGAAAAGCGCATCCGATGAGGCCGACGATGGCCCCAGCCGCTATGGTCGGCAGCTGATCCACGCTTTGGCCCCCTCTTCTAAAGAGCTTTCAAAGACCGTCAGGGTACGTTAATTGAACGCGGTTCAAAAATCAACTGAGGCCATTCTTTTCGACTCAGTTTTGACACATTCGTATTAAGCCCGGATAAAGACAGGGTCGAGGGTCGCTAGAGGGTGCCGAAAATCCTGTCGCCCGCATCGCCCAGACCAGGGAGAATGTAGGCGTTCTCGTTCAAGCAACGGTCAAGCGCGCAGGTAAAGAGCCTTACGTCCGGGTCCGCGTCCAGGACCGCCTTGACGCCCTCGGGCGCCGAGACGAGCGTGAGGGCCCTGATGTCGCGCACGCCGGCGCGGCGCAGCTCGCCGATGGCGGCGATGAGCGAGCCGCCCGTGGCGAGCATCGGGTCGACGACCAAGCAGGTGCGGTTCTCCACGTCGGAGGGCAGCTTACAGTAGTACGGGTGAGGCTCATGGGTCTCGGGGTCGCGATACATCCCCACATGCCCCACGCGCGCAGACGGCACGAGATCGAGGATTCCGTCGACCATGCCCAGACCGGCACGGAGAATCGGCACGATCGCGACCTTCTTGCCGGCGATGCGCTTACACGTGGCGGTCTCGAGCGGGGTCTTGACCTCGACGTCCTCGAGCGGAAAGTCGCGCATAGCCTCATAGCCCTCGAAGATGGCGAGCTCGCGGACGAGCGCGCGGAACTGATTGGTTCCCGTCGTCTCGTCACGAAGGATATGGAGCTTGTGCTGGACCAACGGGTGGTCGACGATGGTCAGCCTTGAGCGATCGAACTCTACGGCCATAAGCCCTCCTTGGTTAACAACGGCCCGCGGTCGCTTGGTCCGACCGCGGGCGCGACACGGCGTCCAATAGGACGCGATACCTACGGGAAACCGGCGCTAGGCCTCGACGCCCTCGAAGGAGGGGTCGTCCTCGCGCATGATCTTCTCGACGCGGCGCTCATGGCGGCCGCCCTCGAACTCGGTGGTAAGGAAGGTGTCGATGATCTTGAGGTTGTCCTCGAGGGGCACGAAGCGGCCGGACAGGCCGATGGCGTTGGCGTTGTTGTGCTGACGGGCGAGCTCGGCGAACTTCACGGATTGGAGCGGCGTGCAGCGGACGCCGGGGACCTTGTCGGCGGTCATGGAGATGCCGATGCCGGTGCCGCAAATGAGGATGGCGCGGTCGGCATCGCCGCGAGACACCATGCGGGCGGCCTTGTCGGCGAAGTCGGGGTAGTCCACGCTCTCCTCGGAATCGGTACCGAGGTCGTAGACCTCGTGGCCGAGGGACTTGACGTGCTCGACGATGGCGTCCTTCTGGACGTAGCCGCCGTGGTCACAGGCGATAGCGATGCGCATGCGAGATCTCCTCTCGTCGTGTCTGTTTATGCCGGGAACAGGGTACCACCTGACAACTCGCGTGGGTATCCGCCCCCGTTACGCCGAGAGCACCTCCGAGGCGGGGATGGCGCCCTCGCGCAGGACCTTGGGTTCCGGCCCGGTACAGTCAACGATGGTAGAAGGCGCACAGAGGGGCGACGGCCCTCCGTCCACAACGAGGTCGACGTCGCGGACGATCGACGGGTCGAGCGCCGCGGCGCAGGTCGCGGCGGGCATGCCGTGCAGGTTCGCGCTCGTCTGGGCGATGGGGCAATCGAGCTCGCCGAGAAGCGCCTCGATGAAGTCGGAGCCCGGCGCCCTGAGGGCCACGGTGCCGCCGGCGGCCGGGTTGAGGGGGTCCGCCGCTTGGAGATACTCGGGGTCGATGTCCTCGGAGGCGGGGACCACGAGCGTGAGCGCCCCCGGCCAGAAGCGCTCGGCGAGGCGCAGCGCATAATCGGGCACGTCGCGCCCCCAGCGCGCAAGGCCGTCCACGCGCGAGACGAACCAGGGAAGCGTCTGGGCCAAGTCGCGCCTCTTTATCTCGAATATGCGCCTGTGGGCCTCGTTACCTGGGACGGCGGCGCAGGCCAGGCCGTACACGGAATCGGTCGGCAGGGCGACAACGCCCCCGGCGCGCAGGGCCTCGGCGACGCGGGACACGGCATCCGGGTCCGGGTTCCGGGGGTCGACCATGACCGTCTTCTGGCGCGCAACGGGCGAGGCCGCGGTCAGCTCGCCCTCGCGCACCGCGACGAGGACGCGTGGGCGGTGCGTAAGGTCCTCGCGAACCTCGACCCGTGCCCAACCGGGCTGGGCACGCACAAGGTCAGCGGCGGCGTCCAAGTGTCCCTCAAAGAGCTCGACCGCCATCATGCCGCCGGGGCACAGCGCCGTGGGCGCGAGGTCGAGCAAGCGACGGAAAACGTCGAGGCCGTCCGCTCCGCCGTCGAGCGCGAGGCCGGGCTCGTTGTCCTTCACCTCGGCGGGCACTTCTTGCTCGAGGACCGCCGTAGGGATGTAGGGAGGGTTGGACACCAGGACCGAGAAGGTTCCCATGAGCGAGGGGTCGACGTCTGCCGCGAGGTCCGTCTCCACGAGCTCGACCGCGTCGTCAAGCCCCAGGGCCTCGCGGTTCCTTTGCGCGAGCTCGATCGCCGTAGGCGAGAGGTCGGTGGCGACGACCTGCGTTCCCTTGCGCTCGTAGGCCAGCGAGAGCGCGATGCACCCCGTGCCCGTTCCCACCTCGAGGACGCGCGTGGGCAGCCCTCCCGCCGCCTGCACGGCGGCGTCCACGCCCTCGAGCGCCGCATCTACGAGGACCTCGGTCTCGGGCCGGGGGATGAGCACCCCCTTCTGGCAGCGCAGGACTATGTGCCTGAAGGCGGTCTCGCCCGTCACGTATTGGAGCGGCTCGCCCGCGGCCCGGCGCTCGATCGCGGCGCGCATGCGGGCGCGCTCGTCTGCCGAGAGGGGCTTGTCGTAGTTCACGTAGAGGTCGACGCGGGATAGGCCCATCACGTCGCACAGGAGCCATTCGGCCGACAAACGAGGGTGCTCGTCGCCGTGGCGTTCCAAATAACCGCAGGTCCAATCAATGATCTGCTTGATCGTCCATGTACCGTGCGTGCTGCCCTCGGCCATATGCGCCCCCGTTCGTCGTATGCGTCTTCGCATCATAGACAAAGGGGCAGCGCTCGCCGGCCTGATCGGCAAAACAGCGAGAAGTGCGTTCTTATCGGACGGTTTCCCTCACAGGACGCACAGAATACGAGTTCGCAAGCTGGGCGCCATTGGAGCCCCAGCGCTCATGGACCTCGATCATCCCCTCCTCGCGCATGCGCGACATGAGGCGGTCGACGGTCTTCTCGCAACGCCCGAGCTCGGCGGCGATGGCGGCTTTTGTGACCGGCTCTTCTTGGCGCTCGCTCAGGTACTCGAGGATGGCGCGGGCGGAGGGCGTGAGCCTGAATTCCCCGTCCAGGCGAGTTGCGGTAGATGAGCTCAAGTCCCCTCCAATCAAAAGCGTTGCGCGGTATTTGCGAATCGATGGGAAATAATACCCTCTCCCAGCAACGCTAAACATGCAAATTACGTGAAAGATTATCTTGATCACATGGACATGCATCCATAAGCAAGCAGGTAAGGAGCTATTGGCAACTTGTGTTGTTTAACTGTATATTTGCATATTTTATGTGTTAAATATAAAGAATCAACTCAGGTTCAAATTGCGAAAGCGCTAGCTAGCAGCTAATTCCCGCCATCTGCGCGCGGAAGCGTCCCATAGAATGGAGCCCCCCCCCCCACGCAAGTTAAATCATTTGTTGTGCAACTTTTTGCCATGCTTAGACAACATCGCAGCTAGAGCTCCGATTCCGCAGCTTGCGCCAAACAGTGGAAACCACACAAAGGCGCGACAGGTGTCGTCTCTCGCCGAGCCTCTAACCTTCAAGCTGCTTGGCCAGCATGATCGAGAGAATCGCCTCGTCGGTGGTGGCGAATCCCTCGCGCACGAGCTTGCCGATGTTGCTGATGGTGTCCTCGGCGTCCGCGAAGACGATGCCCTCGAGGCTGGAAGGCTGGATGTCGGCCAGCGCAAGGGTCGAGCTCGTGATGGCGGCGTTTGTGCCGGCCGCTATCTTGAGCGCACAGGTCGCCTTGGCGCCGTCGCAGATCATTCCCTGGAGCGTCGCCAGCATGTTGTTTATCGCGCATTTGATCTCGGGCAGGTTACCGCCCTGCAGGTAGGTCATCCCGCAGCACGCGCCGGTGCCGCCGGCAATGCCGCTACCGCACAGGGGCGAAAGGCGCCCCATGTATTCCTTGATGTGAATGACCAGCAGGTCAGACATCACAAGGGCGCGCGCAAGGTCCTCGTCGGAGGAGCCGAGCGTGCGGGCGAGCTCGATGATGGGCAGGCTACTCGCCAATCCTTGGTTGCCGCTACCGGCGCACGTCATGACGCTCAGAGGGCAACCGCCCATGCGAGCATCCGACGCGGCCGCGGTCGCCGAGATGAGCCGCAGCGAGAGGTTGTTCAGGAGCACGCCGCGCGCGTTCGAGCCGGCGCTCATGCGACGACCGACCTCAAGCCCATAGCTGCTCGCGAGGCCTTCTTGGCTCACGCGCGTGTTCAGCGGGACGCAATCCAGGATGAAGGCGATGTCCTCAAAGGGCGCCGTGGTCGCGAATTCGTAGATGCCGTCCACCGTGAGGCCCGTGCCGGAATCGGCGCCGGCGGCGCCCACCGAGATGGGCTTATCGAGAAGGACCTCGCCGTTCTTCTCGACGCGCACGACGTTCGTGTGGTCGCGGCACACGATGGCGCGCGAGGTGTCCGTCCCGTCGGTAAGCACAGCCTCGATGTAGAGCGCCTCGGGCGTGGTCATCTGCTCGATGTGAATCACATGGGAACCTACCAGCGCCTTTGCTTGTTCGAGCTGCTCGGGCGTGAATCCCTGGAGCACCTCGAGCTTCTTTGCGGACCGCTTGATCACGGCGCCGAGTGCCGCCGCAATGTCGATGCCCACCATGCCGGTGCCGGGGATACCGACGCCCAGCGCGTTCTTTATGATGTTCGCGGAGAGCTTGAGGCGCACGTCCTGGGCATCGGCGCCCAGCTGCTCGGCCGCGATCGCGACGGTATACGCGACCGCGACCGGCTCGGTGCAACCCTGCGCCGGGACGACTTCCTTCTTGAGCAGACCGATGTAGTCGACCATGGTGTTCCTCTCGCCCGGCGCGGGCGCGCCGTTGCCACGTTGGTTCCTCGTGCCCTTATCATAGATTGAGGATGCGCCGGTTCCACGCAGGGGATGGCGCGCGAAACCCGAACTAAACGCAGAGGAGAAACCGTGCGTCCCGTCGATGAGCTTGTGTACCGGCCCTTTGAGGAAGAAGACCTGAACCAGGTCGCCGAGCTGTTCCGCGAGCAATGGTGCTCCGAGCTCGACCAGCGCCTGGGCCAGGCCGCCGCACGGGCAACCGTGTGCAACTACCTCGTGGACGCGAACTGGGGGTGCGTCGCGGTGCTTCGCGGGACCGTCTTGGGCGTCGCCCTCATGGCGAGCGGGGGCAGGGACGCAATGAGCCGCACGTACTGGCGCGGGCTACGCGACGAGACGCTGGCCCAAGTGGGGCCGCGGGCGCGCTTTGGCGTCGAAGTGGGCGCCGTGGAGTACGAGGAGAGCCAGCTCGCCCACGCATATGCCCAGCAAGGCGGCGCCTGCAGCGATACCGAGGTCAAGCTGCTGATCGTGAGCCCGCGCTCGCAGGGTCTCGGGCTCGGAAGAGCGCTTATCGAGAAGTGCGGTCAGCGGACGCAGGACCTGGGACGTAAGGGCTTCTTCCTCATCACCGACGACACATGCGACGTCGGGTTCTACGACCATATGGGCCTTACGCGCCAGATGGAGGCGCCGTCCGAGGCCGAACCGCAGATAAACCTGTACGTATACGCGAAGGAGCTCGGATGACGGAGGGGGATCGCGCCGCCGCGAACGAGGCGGCGGCGAAAAACGGCAAGGTCAAAGGCCGCTTCGCCCCCACCCCCTCGGGCCGCATGCACCTGGGAAACGTCTTCTCGTGCCTCATGGCTTGGCTCGGAGCGCGCAGCGCGGGCGGCACGGTGCTCCTGCGCATCGAGGACCTCGACCCGCGGGCCCAGGACCCCAAGAAGGCCGACCTGCTCATGCGCGACCTCGAGTGGCTCGGCCTCACCTGGGACGAGGGACCGTATTTCCAGAGCAAGAGAACCGAGGTCTACCTCGAGGCGATTAAAGAGCTCGGCCGCCAAGGCCTTACTTACCCGTGCTTCTGCACGCGCGCGGAGCTTCATGCCGCCACCGCGCCCCACGCCTCGGACGGCACTTATCTGTATGCGGGGACCTGCCGCGACCTCACGCCCGAGCAAGTGGCGCAAAAGTCGCTCGTGCGACCTCCGGCAACGAGGCTGCGGGTCCCCAGCGCCGACGACCCGCAAGGGACCATCGAGTTCAACGACCTCGTCTTTGGGCCGCGCAAGGAGACCCTTGCGGAGGAGTGCGGCGATTTCCTCGTGCGAAGAAGCGACGGCGTGGTCGCTTACCAACTCGCCGTTGCCGTGGACGACGGCCTCATGGGGGTCACGCAGGTCGTCCGGGGGCACGATCTTCTCACCTCGACGGCCAGGCAGCTCTATATCGCGCGGCGGCTCGGCCTCCCCCAGGCAACCTACGGGCACGTTCCCTTGCTGACCGCGCCGGACGGCCGGCGGCTCTCAAAGCGCGACCAGGACCTCGACCTGGGCATATTACGGGAAAGCGGCGTCTCTGCCGAGAAGATCATAGGGTCCCTTGCCGCTGCTGCCGGCCTCGTTCCCCATGAGACGCAGGCCCCGGCATCGGACCTCGTGGACATCTTCTCGTGGGACGCGCTCGCTGCCCATCGAGAGGATATCGTGGTGAGTGGGGATTTTTTGGCCTAGGCTTGTGGCCCGAGCCGAATGTGCGGTATGATTCCAAAGCACCATTTACGGAGAGCTGACCGAGAGGCCGAAGGTGCTCGCCTGCTAAGCGAGTATTCCCCTTAAGGGAATCTGGGGTTCGAATCCCCAGCTCTCCGCCAGATTGTTCAACCCGTCTCGCACCTGCGAGGCGGGTTTTTCTTTACGCGGCGATTCCTGCCACTCATTCGTCTAGGCGTTTTACCTGCGCAATCCATGGTTTCTTCATATTCTATCAAATGCCGTTTGACGGATAGGGGCAAGACTGGCATTATTACTTCTCGCACGCGGCGTTACCTCAGCTGGATAGAGGACCTGACTACGAATCAGGGCGTCATAGGTTCGAATCCTATACGCCGCACCACGCAAATTAAGGGCTCCTTCGGGAGCCCTTTTTTCTTGCCTAAGAGACGTCCAATGGCAGACAGCACAATCCAGACGCATACCGTTTACGCGTTTTGGACCCGTTCCGACCCCCTCAAACACGTAAACGATATGCGTCTGCCGAGTACAGCGGGCTAGGCGCAGGCAGGACGCACCCAACCATCTTCGTTCGAGTCGATGCAGCTATAGCCATAGGGAATCTCTTCGCGGTCGCAGAGGTCCATAAGGTCCAAGAGATCCGTGTCCTCCTGCTGCAGGTACTCCGCGACCGAAGTCACCGGATAGAGGGCCTTGAGCGCCTTTAGGAGCGCTCGAGAGTTCTCGTCCTTGACGACGACCTCCATGCGCCGCGCGTCCGCGCCGAACGAGATGAGGGCGGAAGGGCCGCTCACTTCTTCGCAGAGGACGAACTCCCCCGCCTTGCGGCGACCCATGGACTCCACGCGCCTGTCCCCCGCCGCCTCGAAGGTCGCCACCACCGAGAGCTGGCCCTGCGTGCCGAGAACCCCTTGATCCATGCGCTCCTCCTCGTCTTCTTGGTTGATACGCCCCAGTATCGCACGGGCCTCGGACAAAAAAGCCACCCGCAGGTACGGGTGGCTTTTTTGTACAGATGAGCCCGCGTTTGGAACTGCGCGGCGAGCGCGCGGGGCGAGGCTAAGCCTCCTCGGGCTTGATGACCTCGACGCCGCCCATGTACGGGCGCAGGGCCTCGGGCACCGTGATGGAGCCGTCGGCGTTCTGGTAGTTCTCCATGATGGCGGCCATCGTGCGGCCCACGGCCAGGCCGGAGCCGTTGAGCGTGTGGACATAGCGCGTGCCCTTGAAGTTGGCCGGGTCGCGGTACTTGATGTTGGCGCGGCGGGCCTGGAAGTCCCAGCAGTTGGAGCAGCTGGAGATCTCTTTATAGTTGTTGTAGCTCGGCAGCCAGACCTCGAGGTCGTAGCACTTGGTGGCGGAAAAGCCGATGTCGCCGGTGCAGAGGGTGACCACGTGGTACGGAAGGCCCAGGGTCTGCAGGCAGAGCTCGGCCTCGGCGACCATGGACTCGAGCTGGTTCATGGAGTCCTCGGGCTTCGCGAACTTGACCATCTCGACCTTGTCGAACTCGTGCACACGGATGATGCCGCGGGTATCGCGGCCAGCGGAGCCTGCCTCCTCGCGGAAGCACGGGGTGAAGGCGGTGTAGAGGAGCGGCAGCTTGTCGCCGTCGAGCACCTCGTCGCGGTGGATGTTGGTGAGCTGGACCTCGGCCGTCGGGATGAGGTAGAGGTCGGGCTGGACGTGGTAGAGGTCCTCATCGAACTTGGGTAGCTGACCGGTGCCAAAGAGGCTGTCGTGGTTCGTGATGACGGGCGGCCACCACTCCTTGAAGCCGGCCTTCGCGTGCATGTCGATGAAGAAGTTGATAAGGGCGCGCTCCATGCGGGCACCCATGCCGCCCAGCAGGTAGAAGCGGGTGCCGGCGAGCTTCACGCCGCGGTCGAAGTCGATCATGCCCGTGGAGGGGCCGAGGTCCCAGTGGGCCTTGGGCTCGAAGTCGAACTCGCGCGGGGTGCCCCAGCGGCGCACCTCGGGGTTGTCGGAATCGTCCTTGCCGTACGGCACGCTCTCGTGCGGGATGTTGGGGATGGCGGCGACGAGGTCGAAGAGGTCTTTCTCGACCTGGGCGCGCTTGTCGCCGAGCTCGGCGATGCGGTCCTTGTTGGCCGCGACCTGGGCCTTGGCGGCCTCCGCCTCGTCCTTCTTGCCGTCGCGCATGAGCTGCCCGATCTGCTTGGACATGGCGTTGCGGTCGGCCTGGAGCTTCTCGACCTCGGCGATCACCTGGCGGCGCTGCTCGTCCAGCTCAAAGAAACGCTCGCGGTCCCAGTGGGCGTTCTGACGAGACTCGCAGGACTTGTCCACGACATCGGGGTTCTCGCGGACGAACTTGATATCGAGCATACGGATTCTCCTCTAGCTCTATGACGCTTGCTCTGGCTACGGCGCAAATGCGCAGCAGCGGTTCAAGTATATACTTGTGGGCACAAAACCAACCATGCGCAACAGGAGGCATCACATGCAGGCAATAGGAGATTTCTTCACGTGGCTGTTCAGCGACCGCACCGGCGTCATCGTGCTCGTGCTGGGCGGCATCGTGCTGTGCCTGCTCATCTCGGTCATTATGGAGCGCAAGACCAAGAAGATGTACTTCAACCACGAGAAGAGCGACTCGGACTGGTCCCTCTTCGACGACGATGACGACGAGAAATAGGCTTCGAGAACGGTCCGGCAATCGAGAATGCTTCGGCGGCCGGCCCCGTCCCCCAATCGCGTGACCTTCTTGCAAAATGAGACATCCCGGGCAGCTGGGATGTCTCATTTTGCATATGCGCCGGTGTTTGGCGGGGACGGAAAGAGGTGGGTCTACAAGGCGCGACGTAGCGACATACAAAAAGACCCCCGACCGGAGTCGGAGGCCTTCTCAATTCAATGGTGCGGGCGAAAGGAC
>DJRK01000104.1:0-8651 GCA_002440065.1 Atopobium sp. UBA6362
TCACAGAGATGTTCGAAATTGCTCGCGCGACCGGCCCGGGCGCAGGGCTCGCGAGCCGCCGCCAGCGGAATGAGCCGCCGCCGGCGGGACGGCGCGTCACGGCGCGATGGTGAAGACGAGGTTGTTCACGTCCATCTGGAAGCGGTAATCCCGCGTGCTCGCGAAGTGGGCGAGGAGCTTCGCCTCGAGCCCCTGCGCGGCATCGGGGTCGGTGAGGGGATCGTAGGGTTTGCCGGGGTAGCGCAGGCGAATCGTGAGGCCCTCGGGCTGGGCGAGCATGCGGAAATCGATGCACGCGGCGGCGCCTTCCTGCTCCCTACGGGCGGCGATGAGCGCCCAAGCCTCCTCGGCCACGTGCTGGGCCGCGGTCGCCTGACGGGTCTCGATGCCCTGCTCGCGGCAAAACGCTTCGAGTTCCTCGGCAGCTTGAAGGCGCGAATCGGCGCTTCCGTCCAGGTCGAGCGCGAGCTGGGCCCCCTTGCCGCTCCACTCCTCGGGGATGCGGAGCCATGCCCGCGCGCTCATGAGGCCCTTGCCGGCGCGCAACACCATGACCGCGCAGACCACGAGCATTGCGACGGAGGACACGGCGATGCCGGCCCACGTGCCCACGGGACCCATCGCGCGCGACAGCAGGAGCATGAGCGGGGACGACACGACCAGGGTCCCGCCCAGGCTCAGCCCGCTCGAGAGCGCGGCCCGGCCCATGGCACACTGCAGGCTCAAATAGAGCTGGTAGAGGGCATCGGGCAGGATTGAGACGGCGTAGATGCGCATCATCTGCTCGGCCACGAAAGCGGTCTGCGGGTCGTCGATGCCAAAGACCCTGACGAGCACCGGCGCCGCGCAGAACACGGCCGCGCTCACCGCGAGGCAGATGAGGAGCTGGGTGCGGACGGCGACCTTGAGCAGCGTCCGCAGGCCCTTCTCGTCCCGCTCGCCGCACAGGGCCGAGGAGACGCCGCCCACGGTCGAGCTCGCCGCCTGGATAAACGCGAAGATGAGCGTGCGCACGTGGCTCACCGCGCCGCTCGCCGCGAGGGCCGCGACGCCGCCGGTCGCGATGAGCGTCCCGTTCTTTATGGCGGAGAAGACGACGGTGCCCACGCGGTTGAAGCCCTGGGCGGAGCCGCGCTTGAGGATCTCCGCGGTCTCGCGGCGGACGTCTCGGGGGCGCCGCAGCCGCGCCGAGCAGCGCGAGCCCAGGAAGTGCGGGAGGCAGACGGCGAGCGCGAGGAAATAGGCGATCGTGTTGGCGAAGCCCACGCCGAAGGTGTCGCTCGGCGTTCCCGCGAAGATGCGGAGCGAGACCCACGCGAGGACGACGTTCGCGATGCTCAGGGTGAGGGCGGAGGCCACGGCGCGCCCCTTCGCCCCGTCGAGCACGAGGTAGGTCGTGAAGAAGGACTGGAGCATGGCCGGGATGCAGCCCAGCGCCCAGCCGTTGACGTAGCCGGCGGCCATCCGCGCGGCCTCGCCGCTCGCGCCCAGGAGCTCGGCGATGGGGCGGGCGAGCGGGCCGAAGACGACCATGAATATCACCCCGAGGACGACCTCGAGCAGGCACGCGAGGGTGAAGACGGCGTCGGAACGCTTCCTCTCGCCCAGGCCTTGGTAATAAAAGCACAGGTAGGCGGCACCGGTCGAGATCGCGACCTCGAGCGTGGCCTGCACGCGGCTCACCGGGTCGAAGACCGAGAGCGAGCCCAGCTGCGCGGTGCCCAGCCCCTGTCCCACGACGATGCCCGCGGCGACCCCGCACAGGGACGCGGCGACCCGGCTGAGGAACGCCGCGGCGAGGAGCGTGAGGTAGGCGCGGCCGATGATCGAGCCGGCGGACGTGCGGCGCTCGTGGTGCATACGGGTCCTTTCTCGGTGGGTGCGGTTTGGGCGGTCAGGGACAGCGGGGAGCACGGCCCGGGATGACGGGCAATGCCGAGAAGGGCGCCGGGCCCAGGACCGCGTGCGGCCCGCGGCCCCGGCGCCCTTCTCGGCAATAAACGGCTAGGCGCGCTCGAGGAAGCTGCAGTAGCCGCGGTAGGCCTCATAGACGTCGGCCTTGCTCGTGACCTCCCACGGCGCGTGCATGGACAGCACGGGCACGCCGCAGTCGATGACGTGCATGTCGTACTCGGCCAGGATGTAGGCGATCGTGCCGCCGCCGCCCAGGTCGACGCGGCCGAGCTCGGCGGTCTGCCAGTTGACGCCGCCCTCGTCCATCACGCGGCGGATCTTCGCGACGTACTCGGCGTCGGCGTCGTTGGAGCCGGACTTGCCGCGGCTGCCGGTGAACTTGTTGAAGGTGAGGCCGCAGCCCAGGTAGCTGGCGTTCTTCGCCTCGAAGGCGGAGGCGAAGGTGGGGTCGAAGCCGGCCGAGACGTCGCTCGAGAGCATGTTGGAGCCCGCGAGGCAGCGGCGCAGCGCGAGGTCGCCGGGCTGGCCCGCGAGCGCCAGGAGCTCGGCCATGGTGTTCTCGAAGAAGCGGCTCGTCATGCCGGTCGCGCCCACCGAGCCGATCTCCTCCTTGTCCACGAGCAGGCACACGGAGGTGCGGGACACCTCGGGCACGTCGAGCTGCGCGACGAGGCTCGTGTAGGCGCAGGAGCGGTCGTCCTGGCCGTAGCCCAAGATCATGGAGCGGTCGAAGCCCAGGTCGCGGGCAGCGCCGGCGGGCACGACCTCGAGCTCGGCGGAGAGAAGGTCCTCCTCCTCGAAGCCGAGCCGCTCCTCGATGATGCCGAGGACGTTCTTCTTCACGAGGTCGGAGGCGGCGTCGCCCTCGCCGGGCTTCTCGCCCTCCTTGACAACGATGGGGCGCCCGCCCACGAGCACGTCGAGCATCTCGCCGTCGATGACCTTGGAGGCCTCCTTGGCGAGCTGCTCCTGCGCGAGGTGGATGAGCAGGTCGGAGACGCAGAACACGGGGTCGGAGGGGTCCTCGCCCACGTTCACGGTCACGGTCGAGCCGTCCTTCTTGGCCACGACGCCGTGGATGGCGAGGGGGATGGTGACCCACTGGTACTTCTTGATGCCGCCGTAGTAGTGGGTGTCCATGGTGAGAAGGTCGTTCTTCTCGTCGAGCGGGTTCTGCTTGATGTCGAGGCGCGGCGAGTCGATGTGGGCGCCGAGGATGTTTACGCCCTGCTGGAGGTCGTCCGTGCCGAGGTTCGCGAGCATGAGGGACTTGCCGTGGTTGACGGCGTAGACCTTGTCGCCGGGCTTGAGGGCCTCGCCCGCCGCGACTTTCTGGGAGAGCTCGACGTAGCCGGCCTCGCGCGCCATCCGGACGGCGGCGGCGCAGCACTCGCGCTCGGTCTTGTTTTGCGAGATGAAGGCCTTGTAGCCCTCGCAGATATGGTCGAGCTGCTTGAGCTGCTCGGCGTCGTAGCCCTTCCAGGCGTTCTTGCGCTCCATTGGTTTCCTTTCTGCGCGCTGTGTGCAACGGGTTCGATTCTAGCCCGTTGCGCGTTGCGGTTGCGTGAACGGTGGGCGGGGTGCGCGGCGTGGGTGCGTGGGCGGGGCCCGCGGCGCGGCGCGGGGCGTGGGCGCGGCCTGGTGCGGCCGTCCGGTTGCGCCCGGTTCACGCGGTCACCGAGAGGAGCGCGCGGGCCATGCGCAGGTCGGGGTCCTGGAAGTGGTTGCCGGGGTTCAACTCGAAGGTCGTCCGCGCGCCGAGGCCGCGAAGAAGGCCCGCCATCTGCTCGGTGCGCTCGCGGACGTGGCGCATGAGGCGGTTCGGGGTGCGGTGCTCCTTGCTGCCGAGGGAGAGGTAGGCCGCATCGGGCACGCGAATGGGTTCCTGACCTGCGGCGTATTCGAGAAAACCCTCGTACCAGAGCGACCCCGACGCGCTCGCCGTCCGCGCGAAGGCGCCCGTCTGCCACGGCGCCCAGAGCGCGAAGAGGCCCGCGAGCGAGTAGCCGGCGATCACGCGGTAGGAGACCTCGATGCCCGCGGACGCGAGCTCGCGCTCGACGGCGGGCAGCGCCTCCGCGAGGATCCAGGCGAGGTGCGCGCCGGCGCCGCCCGCGTAGGGCGCCTCGTTGCGGGTGGCGGGCTCGGCCGGCCAGGGCGTCATGTTGCGCTCCCAATCGAGGCCGCCCACGGCTGCGAGGGCGAACGGGACGTCACCGTGGGCGAGCTCGCAGCAGCGGCGCCACACGTCGGAGCCGTCGCCTGCGTAGACGTTCAGCACCGCGAGCGGCAGCGGGCCCCTCGCGGTGCTAGGGATGTGCAGAGTGAGGGTCTTCTTGGCCATTGACCAGGTCTTTTGCAGCATTGATCTACCTTGCCTACCTCATAAAGAAGGTCTCGAGGAGCGAGCACCATTTGTCGGTCAGGCACACGAGCGCGGCCTCGGTGCTCGCCGGGACGCGCGTGGGCGGCAGCGGCCACATGTGCGACGCGATGACGTTCTCCTCCAGGGGCGTGAGGTCGAAGTCCTCGCGGGCGTTCCTCAGCGCGTAGACGGGGTGCTGCGTGGCGTGGGCGGCGTGCCCCGGCTCGTGCCAGTCGTAGAGGAAGTAGTCGTGGAGAAGCGCTGCGCGGACGAGCGCGCGCCGGTCGACGCGCAGGTGGAGGCGCTCGGCCAGGGAGAGGCTCGCGTGCGCGACGCGGACGCAGTGGTCCCACGTGGTCACGCGGCCGTGCTGGACGCACTCGCGCATCCGGGCCGTGCGGCCGGAGCCGGCGAGCTCGTCGACGATGGCCCTGAACTCCGCTTGCGACCGGGGGCTCAACCTGCGGCTCATTTGCGGCCCTTCTTTGCGAGGGCGTCGAGCGCCTCGGACAGGCGGCGCGCCGCCGCGCCCGTGCGCCTGCTGCTGAAGCGCCTGGCGTTGTGCAGGATGTGGCTCTGGCGCGCGCCCATGCGGCCGGCGAGCTCGCGGATGCGCTCGGCGTGTTCGGCACCGCCCTCGCGCACGCGGTCCATGCGGCGCTCGCCGTCCTCGCGCAGGGCGTTCGCGCGGGACTGGAGACCGGCCGAGATGTCGGGCACGATTTCGGGTACCGCCTCGACGGCGGCCTGCATGCGGCTGTCGAATTCGGCCTCGAGCTGCTCGACGGCCGCGAGGACCTCGGTGAGCGTGCACACGGTGAGCGTCGCGTCGGCGGCGACGAGGGCCGTGAGGACGAGCGAGGCCACCTCGACGGCGAGGGGGTCGAGCTGCCCGTTTATGCGGCTCAGCGCGGGAACGACGAGGTACGTGATGGCGCAGCCCGCAAGGCCGAAGAGCGCCGCCGCGGGGACGCAGACGCGCCCTTTCAGGTTGAGCGGCATGTTCGAGTAGTCCCACCACACCGCGCCGAAGAGCCTCTCCATCGCGACCGACGTCACCCACTCGATCGCGGAGGCGCCCGCGGCGCAGACGAGGAAGACGACCCATGCGGGCGGGATCGACCTCTGGACGGCGGCGTTGCCGAAGACGGCGATCGCCGCCACCGCGCCCACGCCGTAGATGGGGCACACGGGGCCGAAGAGGAAGCCTCGGTTGCACCAGCGTTTCTCGGTGATGGAGCAGTATGCGGACTCGAAGACCCAGCCCACGAGACTGAAGAAGACGAAACATACCACGATGCGGCTTGCTAGCATGGTCGGCTCCTAGAACTTGCGCGCGCTCGGGCAGATATCCTCAAGCACGCAGGCGTCGCATTTGGGGGAGCGGGCGGTGCAGGTTTGGCGGCCGTGAAGGATCCACTGGTGGTTCACGGGGCCCCACAGTTCGCGCGGCAGGAGGGCGAGCAGGTCCTGCTCGGTCTTGAGGGGCTCCTTCTCGTGGGTCTTGGGGCTGAGGCCCAGGCGATGGGCGACCCGGTTCACGTGCGTGTCCACGGCGATGCCCTCGACGATGCCGTAGCCCACGTTCAAGACGATGTTCGCCGTCTTGCGGCCCACGCCGGGGAGCTTCGTGAGCTCGGCCATGGTGCGCGGGACCTCGCCGCCGTGCTCGGCGACGAGCGTCTGGGCGCACTCGACGGCGTGGCGGGCCTTGCTTTTGTAGAAGCCGAGGCTGCGGATGACCTGGGCGACGTCGACGGGGTCGGCGGCGGCGAGGTCGAACGGCGTGGGCCAGCGGCGGAAGAGCTCGGGCGTCACGCGGTTGACCTGCGCGTCCGTGGTCTGCGCCGAGAGCATGACCGCGATGAGGAGCCTGAAGGGGCTCTCGTGGTCGAGGAAGCACTCGACGGGGCCGTACTTCTCGTCGAGGCGGCGCGCGACCTCGCGGGCGCGCTCGGCCTTGGCCTTCTTCGTCTCCCTGGGCATGGTTTGCCTCCTTGAACGTCGCCGGGCCGCCCGGCCCACTCAACGGGTCTCATGGTAACGCCGTGGCGGCGCGGTTTCGCGGGCTGCGGCGCGTGGTTTTTGGCCTCGGCGACAAGAACTCTGACTTTTCCGACATTTCTACGAAAACCTCGAGTAGCGAGCTCGTTTAGAACAGCAAAAGCCCAGGAAAAACTGGTCTGGAGGGGCGCGGATACCCGGCATTCCGATAGAAATGTCGGAAAAGTCAGAGTTTATTACGAGACGGCTCGGGGGACATGGAATCGCGGCGTCGCGGCCCTCTCGGGGCGTGCCCCACAGGGCGCTTGTGGGGTCGGGCGGCCTGGGACAGGCCTTCCGGCATAGCGGCCCCCTGTGGTCCGGGGTGGGGAACCGTTTAGGACACCTACCCCCCTTGCCGTATACTTAGACGGTTCGGCGCAACGCCAGCGCCGCGGCCGGGCCCGATGCCCGCCCCACAGAAAGGAACCGTCATGATCAAAGACCTCGTCACCGACGAAGCCGTCCTCACCACCCCCTGCGAGCGCGCGACCGCCGATGACGCCGCCGTCGCCCAGGACCTCATCGACACCATGAACTCCCTCGACGACGCCGTCTGCCTCGCCGCCAACCAGATCGGCGTGACCAAGGCCGTCGTCGTCTACAAGGACGACGCGGGCGCCGACCACGTTATGTACAACCCCCGCATCCTTATGGGCCTGGGCCCGCAGAAGGTCGAGGAGGCCTGCATGACCCACGAGGGCATCGCCAAGGTCACCCGCTTCATCAAGGTCAAGGTCGCCTACGAGGAGCTCGTGAACGGCGAGCTCAAGGCGCGCAAGGGCGACTTCATGGGCTGGGTCGCGCAGATGATTCAGCACATGTGCGACCACTGCAAGGGCAAGCTCGTCTAACCGGGCGACCCATCGCGCGACCTCCTCGCGGCAAGAAGACCACCGTGCTTCTTGCCGCGTTTTTTGTGCCGGCTCTGTGTGCGCGGCGCATGGCGGGTAGAAGCCGCATAGGGATGGGGCGGGTGCCGCGGTCGCGCGACGGCCGCGAAACGAACGCGACAAGGAGGCACGTATGTGCACAGGAGTTAGGTTCACGGGCAAGGACGGCGGCATGTACTTCGGCCGCAACCTCGATTGGAGCTGCGGGTACGGCGAGAAGCCGCGCGTGGTCCCGGCGGGCTTCCCGGTGAGCTACAAGTTCATGGACGACGCCCCCGCCGCGCACGCCGCGGTGGGCATGTGCGTCGACTACCGGAACTACCCGATGTTCTTCGACTGCGGCAATGATGCGGGGCTCGCGGTGGCGGGCCTCAACTTCCCGGGCTACGCGGCCTACGCCGAGGCGCCCGTCGACGGCAAGACGAACGTGTGCGCCTTCGAGTTCCCGCTCTGGGTGGCGGCGACCTTCTCGAGCGTGGACGAGGCCGAGGCGGCGCTTCAGGACGTCGCGGTCGTGGGCGCGTCGGCGGGCGAGGGGCTGGGCGTCTCTTACCTGCACTGGATCATCGGCGACGCGAAGCGCTCCATCGTGGTCGAGAGCCGCGCGGACGGCATGCACGTCATGGACGACCCCGTCGACGTGCTGACGAACCAGCCCTCGCTCGAGTGGCACCTCGAGAACCTGCGCGGCTACATCACGGCGACGAACGACTTCCCGGCCGATGCCCGCTGGGGCCGCGCGGACCTCGCCCCCTACGGCGCCGGCGCGGGCATGAGGGGGATCCCGGGCGACTGCTACTCCCCGTCGCGCTTCGTGAAGGCCGCCTACCTCAACGCGAACTACCCCGAGAAGGACACCGAGAAGGACAACGTGATCCGCATGTTCCGCACGCTCGAGGGCGTGGCGATGGTCGAGGGCGCCGCGCGCATGGGCAACGGCGACTTCGAGCGCACGCTGTACACAAGCTGCTTCAGCGGCGAGACGGGCCGGTATTATTGGTCCACCTACGACGACCCAGCGATCCGCTACGTCGAGCTCGCGGACGCCGAGGGCGCGCCGGCGGACAAGCTCGTGACCCCGGAGCCGCGCCTCCGCTAGCGGTCGATCGGCCCCCTTCGTCAGCCTTTCGCGCGGCCCGCGCACGCCGCGCTGGCCGCAGCGCCGGCTATCCCGTCCCACGCGCCGGCCTGCCGTCGTTTTTCCTTGTGCGTCCGCCGGCCCCAGGCGTTTACCCATCACGTGTTGTTATACTTGGCAGGTTGTCGACGAGAGGGATGACGTGGAGAAAGAAGCTACGAGTTTACAGGACCAGGCGTATGGGATGATCCGCGAGAGGATCATCTACGCCGAGTACATCCCGGGCGCGAAGCTCGGCATCAAGGGGGTCTGCGAGGACCTTGGCCTGGGTCGCACGCCGGTCCGCGAATCGTTTCTG
>DJRK01000104.1:8667-9461 GCA_002440065.1 Atopobium sp. UBA6362
GGAAGACCTCGTCGAGTCCATCCCCCAAAGCGGCACCTATGTATCAAAGATAAACATGCGCCATGCCGAGGCCGCCCGCTTGTCGCGTGAGTGCCTGGAGCGCGAGGTCGTTACCGAGTGCTGCGCGAAGATTCGCCCGGAGGGCCTGGCGCGGCTCGATGCCTTGATTGAGCTCCAGGAAGAAGCCCTCGACGACAGCGACGATAGGGGCTTCTTCGAGGCCGACAACGCCATGCACCGGGCCTTCTTCGAGATGGCCGGCAGACCGATCATCTGGCAATGGCTCAATCTCACGAACACGCACTTCGAGCGGTTTCGTTGGCTTTCCGCGATCACGAGGGAGGTTGACTCCGAGAAGGTCGTGTGCCAGCATCGCCATATGCGCAAGGCCATCGCCGAGGGGGACGTGAACCTTGCGCGCTACCTCGTGAGCGACCATCTTCTCAAGTCGCGCTACGACTACGGTACGGTTCTTTCGGCATATCCCGACTACTTTGACGGGTCGGACGAGAGTGCCTATTCAGGATGCTGACATATTAGATAACGACTTTCTCGGTACGAGAAAAGTCGATTGAGGGTCGACATATTCCCGATATTTGGTTCCTTTCTGCACGTTTGCCGACGAAACGAGCCATTCACAGGAGTCAGTCTCGTTATATTACCGCTGTAAGTGATATATCAGCTTATGCAATAATAGCCGGCGTCAATACTGTTGCTCTCATGGCGGCAAGTGGTCTGACTCGTCCTGCCGCAGCATCGGCCTGTGGGGATAAGCGGCCAGATGCGGAACAGCG
>DJRK01000111.1:0-421 GCA_002440065.1 Atopobium sp. UBA6362
TCGACGGCGACCAGATGTCCGTGCACGTGCCGCTGTCCACGCAGGCCCAGACCGAGGCCCGCGTCCTCATGCTCTCGAGCAACAACCTGCGCTCCCCGGCATCCGGTAAGGTGCTGACCGTTCCTTCTCAGGACATGGTCTTCGGCACCTACTTCCTTACCACCGAGAAGACCGGCGAGGCCGAGGGCGAGGCCCCGGTGTACGCCGACTTCGAGGATGCCCTTCTCGCCGCCGATGCCGATAGCAAGCTCGACCTCCAGGCCAAGGTCTACGTGCGCCTCTTCGCCACCGACGCGAACGTCGTCGAGGACGGCAAGCGCATCTTCCGCGTGCTCGTGGGCCGCGGCAAGACCGAGGACATCGAGCTCGGCGAGCGCCCGGTACGCTTCGAGACGACCGTCGGCCGCGTGATCTTCAACCG
>DJRK01000111.1:547-695 GCA_002440065.1 Atopobium sp. UBA6362
GCCGATCCTGGACGCCATCAAGGCGACGGGCTTCCACTACGCCACCGTCGCGGGCCTGACCGTCTCCGTGTGGGACGCCGTCATCCCCGGCGACAAGCCTGAGCTGCTTGAGGAGACCCAGGACCGCGTCGACCAGATCAACGAGTAC
>DJRK01000111.1:825-15463 GCA_002440065.1 Atopobium sp. UBA6362
TGGCCGACTCCGGCGCCCGTGGTTCCAAGACCCAGCTGCGCCAGCTCGCCGGTATGCGAGGCCTCATGGCCGATATGTCCGGCGAGACGATCGACCTGCCGATTAAGTCCAACTTCCGCGAGGGCCTCGAGCCGCTGGAGTACTTCATCTCCACCTACGGCGCCCGTAAGGGCTTGGTCGACACCGCTTCGCACACGTCCGACTCCGGTTACCTGACCCGTCGACTCGTCGACGTGGCCCAGGACGTCATCGTGCGCGAGGAGGACTGCGGCACCGACGAGGCGGTTACCTACCCGCTCATCAAGCCGGGCGAGACCGAGGTCAACAAGGACCTCGTGGGCCGCTGCACGCTCCACGACGTCGTCGACCCGACGACCGGCGAGGTCCTAATCCCCGCCGGCGGCTACGTCGAGTCCAAGGCCGACCTCGAGATGCTCGTGGCCCATGGCCTGAAGAAGGTCGAGCTCCGCGCGCTTCTCACCTGCAAGTCCAAGTACGGTGTCTGCCAGAAGTGCTACGGCTGGGACCTTTCCACCCGTCGTCCGGTCAACATCGGCACGGCCGTGGGCATCATTGCCGCCCAGTCCATCGGCGAGCCGGGCACCCAGCTCACCATGCGCACGATTCACTCCGGCGGCGTCGCGGGCGCTGACGACATCACGCAGGGTCTCCCGACGGTTGCCCGTATGTTCGACGTCGTCGGCAACGTGAACGAGAAGATCCTGGGACGCGAGGCCGACCTGGCCCCCGTCTCCGGCCTCCTGCGCATCCAGCCCGAGCAGACCGAGTACCTCATCCGCATCCTCGACCTCGAGGACCCCACCCGCATCATCGAGGAGTGGCGCGTCCCCGCTTCCGCCCGCTTCATGCCGGGCATCGAGGACGGCGTCGAGGTGCGCGCCGGTGACCAGATCACGCGCGGCTTCGTCAACTTCCGTAAGCTCCGCAAGCTCACGGACATCGAGTCCACGATGCACACCTTCGTCGAGTCCGTTAAGGACGTCTACACGTCCCAGGGCGTCGACCTGGACGACAAGCACGTCGAGGTCATCGCGCGCCAGATGCTGCGCCGCGTCCAGGTGACGAACCCGGGCGACTCCCAGTACCTGCTGGGTCAGTACGTCGACCGCTACGTCTTCGCCGAGACCGTCAAGAGCATCACGCTCGCCGGCGGCACCCCGCCGGAGGCCGAGCCCGTCATCCTGGGTGCCCTCAAGGTCGCGAGCTCCATCGACTCCTGGCTGTCCAGCGCGTCCTTCATCCGCACCGCGGGCGTCCTCACCGAGGCCGCCATCGAGGGCGATGTGGACCACCTGCTCGACCTCAAGTCCAACGTCATCGTGGGCAAGCAGATCCCGGCCGGCACCGGCCTCGCCGCGTACCACAACGTCGAGCCGACCTACCACGGGACCAAGATCGACGGCCCGACCTCCCCGATGGCCAAGAGCCTCCCGGAGTGGGCGCCCAACGAGCTCAAGGGCATCGAGGAGCAGCTCCCCAAGCAGCTCGACTGGGTGGGCGACGACTACGGCTTCGGCGGCGTGTACTCCAAGAACGGCCGCACGCTGTCTTCCGAGGACGCCAAGCTCTACCTGTTCGACGACTTGGGGGTGTCGCAGCGCTGGACGAACAAGTTCAGCGAGGTCGGCATCGAGACCGTGGGCGACCTCATCGGCAAGACCGAGGACGACCTGCTGCGCATCGACGGCATCGGCGCCAAGGCCATCGAGGAGCTCCGCGACGGCCTCGAGTCCCGCAACCTGCTTTACATCCTGGAGCCGGACGACGACGAGGCCGACAGCGAGGACCTCTCCCAGCTGCTGAACATGGTCTTCTCGCCCGACGCGGACGACGTCATGCTCGGTACTGCGGCTCCCTCCAAGCACCACTTCGACGATGACGAGCTCATCGGCGGAGGCGAGGCTGCGGAGGAGGCCAAGCCGGCCGACGTCATAAACGAGGACCTCGGCTCCCTCGACGACCTTCTTTCCCAGGTCGTTAAGTCCGAGGACAAAGACGGGGAGTAAGCGCTCGTTGCGTACATAGCTACTGAGAAGGGCGGCTCCGCTGATGCGGGGCCGCCCTTCTTGCGTGGGCGACCGTTCGAGGTCTCGCTAGGTGACGCCACGGGATTCATTGACGCCGTGTCAACGAGCTTAGGTATACTTACCGCATGACTCAAAGGGGCCGGAAGGGGAGCCTATGGACGAGTACAAGATCCTCGAGATAAAGCAGTCCGTATTTGCGGACAACGACCGCGAGGCCGACGCGCTTAGGGGGAAGCTCCGAGAGAAGGGCCAGCTCCTGGTCAACCTCATGAGCTCGCCGGGCTCAGGAAAGACGACGACGCTTACCCGTACCATCGAGGCGCTTTCCCCCGAGCTCAAGATCGCCGTCATGGAGGCCGACATCGACTCGGACGTCGATGCCGCCGCGATTTCGCGCCTTGGCGTGAAGGCGATCCAGCTCCACACCGGCGGCATGTGCCATCTGGACGCAGGGATGTGCGCGCAGGGGCTCGAGGGCCTGGGCGCGGGCGATGCGGACCTCGTCTTCCTCGAGAACGTCGGCAACCTCGTGTGCCCGGCGGAATTCGACACGGGGGCCTCGGTGAACGTCGTCATTCTGTCCGTTCCGGAGGGAGACGACAAGCCTCTCAAGTACCCGCTCATGTTCGAGGTGACCGACGTCGTCCTGGTCAACAAGATCGACGTCGCGCCGTACTTCGACTTCGACCTAGAGAAGTGCTGCGCAAACGTGGCCATGCGTAACCCGAACGCCCGCGTCATCCCCATAAGCGCGAAGACCGGGGAGGGCGTCGACGATTGGGTTTCTTACCTACGCGAGGCCGTGGCCGCCCAGAAGGACGGCACCTTTGCCAAGGAGGCTCCCGCGAACAGCGCCGCGGCGCATTACCCGTCCGAGTAAACCCGAGTAAACGACCTACGTAGCAGGCCGCTTTGCTGTCGGATGGGGGTCCGGCCGCGGGCGAGACCAAAGGAGAGGGATATGCCCACAGACATGAACGAGAACCCGATGCGCGGCTCGCTCACCGATGAGCAGATCGCGCGGAGGAACGTCATCCCAACGAACAATCCCGCGGGCGAGCCGCACCGCATCCTCGCCGAGGAGTACTTCTCGGAGGTCGATACCTTCACGAAGTGGGTGCCGAGCGACCCGGACCAGCCCGGTCCTGCCGCCTCGGCTCCGCTCAAGCCAGGCGTGCTCCGCGAGGCGCAGAAGATCTCCGACCGCATCGGCAACAAAACCAAGCCGACCGACCCCGACTACTGGGGCCTCGCGACCGTCATGACCGAGGAGGAGGCCGAGCTCACTTCCCACATGAAGGTCCGGCACCCTATGACGCTCGAGCAGCTCGTCGCGGCGTCGGGGATGGACGAAGCGCGCGTGCAGGGGCTTCTCGATTCTATGTCGGTAAAGGGCATCGTGGAGTACAACTGGGAGAACCCCGAGCGCGTCAAGCAGTACGTCCTGCCCATGTTCGTTCCCGGCTCAGCGGAGTTCACGGTCATGAACCAGCGCCAGATCGAGGAACACCCAGAGATCGGCACGTTCTTTGAGCGCATGGCGTACCTGCCGCTCACCAAGGTGACCAAGATGGTCCCGCCCGGCGGTGCGGGCATCGGCATGCACGTCATCCCCGTCGAGAAGGCCATCGAGCACGAGAACCGCTCCGTCGACATCGAGCACATCTCCCACTGGCTGTCCAAGTACGACCGCTATGCCGCCGGCGCGTGTTCCTGCCGCGTGGCCGAGCGCGCCCGCGACGAGGGCAGCGCCGATGACCCGCAGGACTGGTGCATCGGCATCGGCGACATGGCAGACTACCTCGTGGAGACCGGCAAGGGCCACTTCATCACCTACGACCAGGTCATCGAGACTCTGCTCCAAGCCGAGAAGAACGGCTTCGTGCACCAGATCACGAACATCGACGGCGAGAACAAGATCTTCGCCATCTGCAACTGCCAGGTGAACGTCTGCCACGCGCTGCGCACCTCTCAGCTCTTCAACACGCCCAACATGAGCCGCTCCGCCTACGTCGCGCACGTCGATGCCGAGAAGTGCGTGGCCTGCGGCGCGTGCGTGGAGGTGTGCCCTGCGGGCGCGCCCAAGCTCGGGCAGAAAATCTGCACCAAGGAAGGTAAGCCGAGCTACCCCGTCCAGCCGCTTCCCGACGACAACCACTGGGGCGAGGACGACTGGAACTGGAACTACCGCAACGACAACCGCATCGAGTGCCACGAGACGGGCACGGCCCCCTGCAAGGTCGCGTGCCCCGCGCACGTGCCCGTCCAGGGCTATCTGCGCATGGCGGCGCAGGGCCGCTACACCGAGGCTCTGGGGATCATCAAGCGCGCGAACCCGTTCCCGGCCGTATGCGGCCGCGTCTGCAACCGCCGCTGCGAGGCCGCCTGCACCCGCGGGACGATCGACGAGGCCGTGGCCATCGACGAGGTGAAGAAGTTCATCGCCGAGAAGGACCTCGATGCCCAGACCCGCTACGTCCCCGAGCCCAGGATCCCTTCCATGCGCGGGCGTTTCTCGCAGAAGATCGCGATCGTGGGCGCCGGTCCCGCGGGCCTCTCGTGCGCGTACTACCTTGCCGACATGGGCTACAACCCCGTTGTCTTTGAGAAGAACCCGCTGCCCGGCGGCATGATGACCTACGGCATCCCGGCGTACAAGCTCTCGAAGAAGGTCGTGGCGGCCGAGATCGACATCCTGCGCGAGATGGGCGTAGAGATCCGCTGCGGCGTCGAAGTGGGCCGCGACGTCACGCTCGACGAGCTCCGCGAGCAGGGCTTCCGCGCGTTCTACCTGGCTGTAGGCGCCCAGGGCGGTCGCCGTGCGGGCGTGCCGGGCGAGGACGCGTCCGGCGTGTCCACCGCCGTCGACTTCCTCCGCAACGCGCTCGACGATCCCGACCACGAGGTCAAGGGAGACACCGTCGTCGTGGGCGGCGGTAACGTGGCGATCGACGCGGCCCGCGTGAGCGTGCGCTGCGGGTCGGGCCACGTCTCGATGTACTGCCTGGAGCAGCGCGACGAGATGCCCGCGCTCCCCGAGGAGGTCGACGAGGCCGAGGAAGACGGCGCGCGCGTCGAGTGCGGCTGGGGCCCCGCAAGCATCGAGGTAGGGGAGGACGGCCGCGTCCGCGGCGTGACCTTCAAGCGCTGCACGAGCGTCTTCGACTATGACCACCGCTTCGCGCCCGTCTACGACGAGGACGACACGGTCTTCGTCCCGTGCGAGAACGTCGTGCTCTCCATCGGCCAGAGCATCGAGTGGGGCGGTCTTCTTGACGGCAGCAAGGTCGAGCTGGGCCGCGGGAACGCCGCGGTGGCCGACCCCCAGACCTATCAGACAGCGCAGCCCGACGTCTTCGTGGGCGGCGACGCCTATACGGGCCCGCGCTTCGTGATCGATGCCATCGCCGCGGGTCACGAGGCCGCGGTCTCCCTGCACCGCTACGCGCAGAAGGCCTCGCTCACCATTGGGCGCAACCAGCTCCACTACGTCGAGCTCGACAAGAAGAACATCATGGTCGACCCCGGCAGCTACGATCACGCCGCGCGCCAGAAGCCGGCCTGCGACCACGTGAAGACCGTGCTCCACGACTGGACCGACGTGCGCCGCACGTTTACCGAGGAGCAGGTCAAGACCGAGACCGCGCGCTGCCTCAAGTGCGGCGCCTCCATCGTGGACGCGAACCGCTGCATCGGCTGCGGCCTGTGCACCACGCGCTGCGAGTTCGACGCGATCCACCTCGAGCGCGACCACCCCGAGTGCTCGCGGATGGTCCGCTCCGAGGACAAGATGAAGGCGATCCTGCCGCACGCGGCCAAGCGCGGCGTCAGGCTGCTCCTCAAGGGCAAGAAGAAGTAAGGGCAGGTAGAGCCTGTGCACGAGCTGGGAATCGTGTTCCACCTCATAAAGATGGTCGACGAGGTGGGGGAGCAGAACTCCCTCACCTCGGTGAGCCGCGTGACGCTCACGCTGGGCGAGGTCTCGGGCGTGATCCCGGACTACCTCGCCGACTGCTGGAAATGGGCCGCCGAGAAGGACGACCTCGTGCGCGGCAGCGAGCTTGTGGTCGAGGAGGCGCCCGCGGTGACGCTGTGCAACGCCTGCGGGCGCACCTACGGGACCGTCGCCCACGGGAAGATCTGCCCGCATTGCGGCAGCCCGGACACCGTGCTCGCCTCGGGCGACGAGGTCGAGCTCACCTCGATAGAGGCCTGCTAGGGACTGGTGCTCCGCGACCCAGGTCCTTCTCGGCCCCCGCCGGCGGCACCCGCGCGAAAGTGAAGGCTGCACAATCAAAGTGAAGACTGCACTTTGCCTGTTTGCATCCATTTGGCCCAATGTGAAGACAACACATTGGGCCTTTTTGGTTGTGAAGACTTCACTTTGGTGCCCTCACTTCGGGCCGCACGCTAAAATCATCGAACGACGATGTTGGGGGCGATTCGATGGGCAAAGAAGGCAAAAACGACTTAACCCCATGGCTCGGTATTGCCACCCTCGTTTTTGCAGCGATTTCCCCGCTCTGTGCGAAAGGCGGTTCCCCGAGTCCTACCCTATCACCGGCGTATACGTGTGTAGCACTGGCATTTTTGGGCGGAATCGTCGCTGCCCGTGTCAGCTCGCGGCGTTTGCACCCAAGCGTCACCGCGGCCAATCGCTTGCTCGTTGCGATATTGTGCGCTGAAGAGCTGCTCGTCCTGCCTGGATGGAGCCTACTCGGTGATTTGTCATATGACGGGATGTTCAAATCCCTGGGTTCTCGCCTGCAGGCGCCTCTATTGAGCTGCGCTTCTTTTGCGGCGGGTTACATTCTCTCGAGACTCTTCGAGAGGCCGAATGACCTGAGGGATGCAGAGAGGGGCGAAGTACTGGCCTTTATTTTCGCCGCGATCGGCTTTGGCTACGCGCCCCGCTTCCTCTGGGTGCTCCTAGAAATGTCCGGGCTTGATCACGTTTCGAGCAGTTTGATTGCTTTCGTGCCTTATTTGGTTGCTTTGATTGCGGTGATTCGGTGCGGCGCAAAGCGTGCGTTTTCTGCCGAGAAGTTCTGTTGCTTCTATGGCCTCGGCATGCTTCTGTGGGCGTTGTCGACTCGGGTGTATCCCTTGTATAGCAGCGCCGTCCTGGCAGCCGTTCCGCTTGCTGCTTGCGGGATGCTTGCGGCGTTGCTCGAAGCGATTAGCTCAACGAGCCCCCAAGAGCAAGTTATTGAGGGGATGCGCGACCAAGAAAAGAAGGTCTTGGGAGTGTTCAGCGCCGCAGGTTTAAGCGTGCGGGAATTGCAGCTGGCTCAACTCGCCCGTGCAGGCAAGACCTCCAAGCAGATGGCCGCCGATTTGGGGATATCTGCTTCGACGGTTCGCGTGACGTTGGGCAAGGTATACAAGAAACTCGGCATTGCCGGCCTCGAGGAACTTCGCACATTCGGTTGTCCCGCGGCCGTAATGCGAGAGGTGCCAAGGGAGCCGAGAAAAACAGCTCACTTGTTCTCAGCGACGGCGTTCGCTTCGATCCTACCGCTGCTTCCTATCGCCGCTGGTCAGCCACGATGGGGGCAAGGCCAGCCGATGCTTATGGGGGTAGCATTCGCCTTATTGGCCCATGCCGCCTTCTTGCTCGTTGCTCTGGGGCATGCGATGCCACGAAGTTCTCGTCGCGTTCGGGCGATCGCGGGAACTTCGTGTGTCGTCTTCGGCATCGCTCTCTTCACGGTGACTTTGACGGCGAATCTGGCTGGAGGCAGTGCGTGGGCGGCTGCTCTTTCGGCGCTCGAATTTCCCTGCGCCCTCTTCTATGTGTGGGGCCTCCTTGCCTTTTGGGGTCCGCGAGTGGATGAGAGATCCACCTATGCTTGGCCGGTCGGCCTGTTTGTTTCGCTGTTCCTCGGCTTCACCGTCGAAGAGCTTTGGCGCTCCACGACGTCTTTCTCGGTCCTTGGCGCCTTGACCCCCTTCGTTGCTACTGTCGGTTGCTGTGCTTTGATGCTGTTGACGGACGATGCGACGTTGCGTCGACGGACCGTCGTTGCCGGGGCGGTGCTCGTGGTCATGGGCCTTCTCGACATCGTTGAACTGTGGTTCGCGGTTGCTTTAGTGCTGGCACTAGTCGCGATTCTGATGTATCGGAACATCGGCCGCGCATACTGCCGATCCGCCCTGTACCTCACCGCCTTCGCCGTTGGCGTCCTGGCGGGGATCGTGCTCGTGAACCATGCCGAAGACGTTGCCGTCTCTGGCGGCGCCTTGCCTGCGGCCATCGGAGGCCCGACCAACGCAAAGATGCTCGTCTGCGCGGCGGCGCTGATTGTTGCCGTCTTCGCGGCCGTTGCAGCGCATGCGGCGTATGCCCGTATCCGGGATATTCGGAAGCTCGCGGATGTGCCCACGCGCGACGAGCGCTTGCAAGGGTATCTCGTGAGCCGAGGGCTCAATACGGTGGAATCGCAGACGGTAACGCTTATTGCGCAGGGCAAGACAACGGCGCAGATGGCGAAGGAGCTCCACTACTCCCAAGGCATGATCAACACAGCCCGACGTAGTGCCTATGCCAAGCTCGGCGTGAACAGCATCGAAGGCCTTCTCGAACTGTTTTCCCAGCATATCGACGCATAAACACCCCCCGACCATTTCCCATATGGCCTGTTTATTGCGCATATTCCGTTGTTCTGCGCACCCTTTCTTTACGGTTTCGAGCAAACGGCTCGAACAACAATGAAGAAGGGAGATTGAATGAATCGGAAATTTGGGGCAGGAGCACTCGGCGGATTGACTGCGCTTTCTTTGGCAATGGGCCTAACTTTTGCGATTCCGGCCCATGCCGAAGAAGGTGTTGCTCCCACTTCCACGGTCGATAGACAGTTCGCCTTTTCCCTCCATGTGTACGGAGATACGGATGGAACTGATTGGCGAGAGAAGGAAGACTACTCTGCGACGTACATCAACCCGACGTACTTCACGGGGGATCCCTGCAGAGTATATGTCGACGGGGCGTACAACTCTGACGGTACGGCACGCGACCAAGGTTGCATGATTGGCCAAGCCTATTTGGGAGATACGGGAAAGTACGTGATTCACAATAACGTGAAGGAGCGCGGCAATCGATACGCGCAAATTACGGTATGGGCCTATCGAGATGTCCGTACTTTCACCAACGGCTTATGGAGCCCCGACGTGACGGATGCAAGTAGGTATGCCAGCCTTAACTAAAGAAGTTGATTGCCGCCCGGTGGATATCGGGCGGCATATTATCCGGGGGAGCCATGAGGAAGAAAGAGATGATTTCGGCTGCAGCCGTGTTGATAATCGTGGCGGCGATTGTTCTCACGGCAGTCAGATTCGACAAGGAGCAGCAGCGTCAGCAAGATGAGGCAAGGGCTGCTTCCGAGGCGCAGAGGGTCGAAGAAGACTCGGCGCGAACTTACTCACAAGGTGAGGCCGTGTACGTTTCGTCTGACGACCAAGACGCCCTTGCCTTTACCGAGCTGCAGGGATCCATGGACGTAACCGTGACCGATGCCCGGCTCTATGACGATTACGAGGCCACAGGGCTACCCACGGGAGATGGACATTTCTTCGGTTTGAACAATAGCTCAGGCAGCGATGCGTATTTCTTCCTTGTGTGCAAGCTCGATATCAAGAACATCGATGCGACATCGCTTCTACAGCTCAAAAACGGAAAAACGGAATTCCTGCTCGGTGCGCCAAAAGCGAATGCGACAGAGTTCGTCTACTTCGACGGCAGCGAAGAAAACAGCCCCGAGGGAACCGGGAACTGCTTCTCCATTGCTCCAGGGGAAGAGAAGACGATGACCGCGTGCTGGCAAATGCCCCAAAACGACGGCGAAAGCGATTTGCCGCTGAGCGTCGTGCTTGAAACATTTGGTTATCTCATCACCCTTACGCCGCAAGATTGTAGGTGAATGCCATGGATCGACTCCTTAGGTATGAGTTCAACCGAGCCTTTAGCAATCCGTGGTTCTTCGTTGCGCTGCTTGTCGGCTGCGGCTTTGCCGTCGCATGTGCGGTGATGGCATACGCTGCATTTGTCCAGGGCGAGGCGGGAAAACTAGTTCAAGACGAGTGGCTCGGTTTATCTGTGGGCGGATGCTATGGGCTGTGGATGGGTATGGGCGCCGTTGAGAATCCCCTTCGGTACGTCTTCTTCATCCTTGCGCCGCTGTTGACGGTCATGCCGTATGCTTGGTCGCATCGCTCCGACCTTATCGATGGCGTGGCGAACCAGGTCGCCGGGCGGGTGGGGAAGGACAGATACCTATTTGCCCGCGCCGTTGCGGTGTTCCTGAGCGCATTCGTGGTTATCGCTTTGCCCTACTTGCTTAATCTCGCTATTCTCGCCTGTCTCGTACCGGCTTATGTGCCAGATATAAGCGAGGTATTGAGCCTTGGAGTCTCAAGTCCCTCAGCATGGTCTGACCTGTTATATACGAGGCCCCTTCTATATGTGTTTGTGACTACGTTTGCCAACGCAACGTTATGCGGCCTATGGGCGCTCGTGACCCTTGCCGTCTCCACACGAGTCGACAATCGCGTGGTTCTTCTGGTCATGCCGTACGTGGTCCTGCTTGCGTGGACCTATTACGGTGATAGTGCGGTGTTCATGGCGGCCGATGTTGGAGGCGTGAGCCTGAGCCTCATTCCCACGCTTGACTGTGTGGGCCTCGGCACCCAGATGCGCATGGTCTCGTCCTATCTAATTCAGGGCACGGCGATGGCAGCGGCGACTGCGATCCCACTTTGGATCCAAAGGGGGCGAGACATCCTATGACGGCACTTCGATTCCTCAAAGCGGATTTGCGAGAGAGCGGACGTGCCCTTTTACCGGTGGTTTTATTTGCTCTCGTCCTCTTCGCGAGCATCGATGCAATGCTGTGGCTCAAGAGTGCGAGGTTTATCCAAATGGGCAAAGAAGCGACGGCACCTACTCTTGGCGACTGCTTCGTTGCACTCTTTGGTGGATCCCTGGATAGTACGTTAAATGATGTGGAGAGAGTGTCTCTTCCCATGAGCTGGGTGGCTGTGATGGCGATTGCGCTGTACGTGCCGCTCTCGTACCCGTATTCAAACCTTATGGGTTTTGGCAAGCAGCTCCTTGTCCAAGGCCGATCGCGATGGCAGTGGTGGATCTCAAAATGTCTGTGGGTCGCTTTATGCGCTGCTGCAGTGGTCTTGACGGCTCTTGTAGCGGCTTTCCTGCTCAGTTTTGCGGCCGGGGGCGAACCGAAGCTGGGAGTGCAGCGTGGTCTACCGGGCCTGCTGGGCCTTAATGGCAGGGCCTTTCTCACAGAGATGGAATCCGTCGCGCCCTTTGTGGCGCAAGTTGGTGCATGTTTGCTGGCGATGTGCCTCGCGCAGCTGGCGCTTTCGCTTGTGCTGCGTCCGCTTCCGGCCTTTATCCTTGTGATGGGCTCGACTTCGCTGTCGTTGTTCTACTCCGGTTTCCCATTTGTTGGAGAGCTCTGTATGTGGGCCCGCTCGTCGCTGGCGGTCTCTCCGGGCGTGAATCCTCTTGTGGCGATTTCGGCCTCCTTCGCACTCGGTGCGGCCTCCGTCGTTCTCGGCGGGCTGTATTTCTCAAAGATGGATATTCTGGATAAGGAGCTCAACGCATGAGCATAACGATTGGGGCTCTATCAAAACGCATACGTGGCGTCGAAGTCTTGAAGGATGTCTCTCTATGCATCGGCTCTGGGCAGGTTGTTGGCTTTGCCGGGCCTAACGGTTCGGGAAAGACCATGCTCATGCGTTGCATCGCAGGCCTCGTCGCCCCTTCTTCGGGGACCATAGAAATTGATGGCAGGCCCCTAGGTCGCGACTTCGCCTTTCCCCCAAGTATTGGAATGCTGATAGAGGGGCCCGCGTTTCTTGCCGGCAGATCCGGGTTTGATAACCTGCGTCTCTTGGCGTCTATCCGTGATGTTGCGAATGAGGGAGAGATTCGCCGCGCGATTGAATCGGTCGGTCTTGAACCAGACGACAAGAGGCCCGTGCGAAAGTACTCCCTCGGAATGAAGCAGCGTCTGGGCATCGCGGCTGCCGTGTTCGAGCGGCCCGATATCGTGGTTCTCGATGAGCCGACAAATGCTCTAGATAGCTCAGGCGTGGAAATGACGAAGCGGGTTGTGGCAGCACAAAAGGCGCGAGGCGCGACCGTCGTGCTCTCCTGCCATGACTCGCTGACGCTTCGGGCGATGGCGGACGAAATTTATTACTTTGCCGAGGGCCATATGGATGGGCATGAGGTTTTGGACGTCGGGGGGCGATCAGTTTGATTAAGGGGAAGAAAGTGGTTGCGGTCGCCTTAATCGCTGTATTGGTCATCGCGTTCTGCGCGCGGGTCGCGTTCGTAAACGCGGACGCCCAGCATCTAGAAGTCCAGACTTATGAAATCGGTGAGAAAGTGGACCTCGATGGCAGCTTTCTCGAGTATGCGACTGAGAATACCGCCGGATATTCGATTCGAGTGACCGGTGCTCGAATCATGAGCTCACGGGAATATGCAGAAGCATACGGCGTTGTTGCGGATGTCGATGACAAGCTGATGAGCATTTCCCAGGCATTGGGCGCAGGAGACTCGGAAGGCGCTCCGGCACTCGACGAGAAAACAGAGGTCGTGCTGGACGTTGAGGTGGCGAATACGGACAACGATGACGGCTATCTTATGGCGCTGAGCTGGCGTCTCATTCCAGAGAAGACGCGAGATGCCGCCTTCCAGCCGGATTTCGACCTGTGGGGCCTCGCTAATCCCGCTATGGGCGAGCAAATAGGCTTCACTATTCGCAGCGGCTCATCGATGTCCCTGCACATTCCTTTTAAGAGGGATATCGTGAGGCCGCCGCTTAAATCAAACGGGTATAGCTATATCGCCGTCGTACAGTCCGAGAGCTATTATTTCCAAGTTTCCAATGTACCAGTGAGGCGAGTGGTTGATTTGGGGGTTCCTGAGAGAACATAAGGTCACCTGGCGGCAAAAGGCGCGCTGTGCATCTTACCCGCAGCGCGAAAGTGAAGACTGCACAATCAAAGTGAAGACTGCACTTTGCCCGTTTGCATCCATTTGGCCCAATGTGAAGACAACACATTGGGCCTATTTGGTTGTGAAGACTTCACTTTTGGAGGGCATTCGGCGGGTAATCGGCGGGGAAAGCGCGGCGGCAGGACCGAAGGGGTGTAAGCCGCGCTGCCTAAGCCCTGTGAAGACCGCGTGAAATGGATACGCCCGGCTCCGTGGCGTTTTGACAACTGCAAACAACCAAGCGTAAAGTTCATCGTCGCGTCAATCCGGGGCGGCGGTGCTGCGCAGCCCATGAATATCGTAAATCAGCACGTCGATAGGTATAAGAAGGAGAGAACTTTGCCTACTATCAACCAGCTCGTTCGCAACGGTCGCGTGAGCGTCAAGGCCAAGTCCAAGAATGCAGCCCTGCAGCACAACCCCCAGAAGCGCGGCGTCTGCACCCGCGTCTTCACCACCACCCCCAAGAAGCCGAACTCGGCTCTTCGTAAGGTCGCCCGTGTCCGTCTCGTCAACGGCATCGAGGTCACCGCTTACATCCCCGGCGAGGGCCACAACCTCCAGGAGCACTCCATCGTCCTGATCCGCGGCGGCCGTGTCCGCGACCTCCCTGGCGTGCGTTACAAGATCGTCCGTGGCGCCTACGACTGCGCTGCCGTGCAGAACCGCCAGAAGGCCCGTTCCCGTTACGGCACCAAGCGCGCCAAGTAAGTCGCCCCACTCGCCAACACCCGCTTTTAAGTTCTGAGGAGATACACAATGCCGCGTCGTGCAGCAGCTAACCGTCGTGAGGTCCAGCCTGACGCCGTTTACAACAACCGTCTCGTGACCCAGCTCATCAACAAGGTCCTCCTGGACGGCAAGAAGGCCACCGCGGAGCGCATCGTCTACGGTGCCTTCGAGATGGTCGCCGAGAAGACCGGCGAGGACGCCCTCGCCGTCTTCAAGAAGGCCATGGACAACATCCGCCCGACCCTCGAGGTCAAGCCCAAGCGTGTCGGAGGCGCCACCTACCAGGTGCCGATGGAGGTCAACTCCCGTCGCGCCACCACGCTCGCCATTCGCTGGATGGTCAACTTCTCCCGCGACCGCAAGGAGAACACCATGGCCGAGCGTCTCTGCAACGAGATCATCGATGCCTCCAACGGCGTCGGCGCGTCCGTGAAGAAGCGCGAGGACCTCTTCAAGATGGCTGAGGCCAACCGCGCGTTCTCTCACTACCGCTTCTAGTCTCGAGGGGATTAACTACTATGGCTAAGGCTAAGTACAAGCTCGAAGACCTCCGCAACATCGGCATCATGGCCCACATCGACGCCGGTAAGACCACGACCACCGAGCGCATCCTCTACTACACGGGCAAGACCCACAAGATCGGCGAGGTCCACGACGGCGCTGCCACGATGGACTGGATGGTTCAGGAGCAGGAGCGCGGCGTTACCATTACCTCCGCTGCTACCACCTGCTTCTGGAAGGACCACGTCATCCAGATCATCGACACCCCGGGCCACGTCGACTTCACCGCTGAGGTCGAGCGCTGCCTGCGCGTCCTCGACGGCGC
>DJRK01000111.1:15494-31255 GCA_002440065.1 Atopobium sp. UBA6362
CAGTCCGAGACCGTGTGGCGCCAGGCCCACAAGTACGGCGTGCCCCGCATCGCCTTCATCAACAAGTACGACCGCGTGGGCTCCGACTTCTTCCACGCCATCGACACCATGAAGGAGCGCCTGCACGCCCCGGCCGTCGCCGCCCAGATTCCGATGGGCGCCGAGGCCAACTTCTGGGGCCTCGTCGACCTCGTGACCATGACCGCTTGGGACTTCAAGGAAGACGCCAAGGGCATGATTTACCCCGAGCCGATGGACGAGATCCCGGCGGAGTTCGCCGACCTCGCCCAGGAGAAGCGCGAGGAGCTTCTCGACGCCGCCTCCAACTTCGACGATGAGCTCATGGAGCTCGTCCTCGAGGAGGCCGAGATCCCGGTGGACAAGCTCAAGGCGGCCATCCGCAAGGGCGTCATCGCCGGCGGCATCAACCCCGTCTTCGTCGGCTCCGCTTACAAGAACAAGGGCATCCAGGAGCTCCTCGACGCCGTCGTGGACTACCTGCCTTCCCCGCTCGACGTCAAGGAGATCGACGGCACCAACCTCAAGGGCGAGCCTGAGGTCCGTCACGCCGACATCAAGGAGCCCTTCTCCGCTCTGGCGTTCAAGATCATGACCGACCCGTTCGTGGGCAAGCTCACCTACATCCGCGTCTACTCTGGTCAGGCCGAGGCCGGTTCCTACGTCTACAACTCCGTCAAGGACAACCGCGAGCGTCTGGGCCGCATCCTCGAGATGAACGCCAACGACCGTGTTGACCGTGAGGAGTGCTCCGCCGGCGACATCGTCGCTTGCGTCGGCATGAAGAACACCACCACCGGCGACACTCTCTGCGACGAGAAGCACCCCATCGTGCTCGAGTCCATCCAGTTCGCCGACCCGGTCATCGACGTCGCCGTCGAGCCCAAGACCAAGGCCGAGCAGGACAAGATGTCCGTTGGCCTCGCCAAGCTCGCCGAGGAGGACCCGACCTTCCAGGTCCACACCGATCACGAGACCGGCCAAACCATCATCGCCGGCATGGGTGAGCTCCACCTCGAGATCATCGTCGACCGTCTGCGCCGCGAGTTCAAGGTCGACTGCAACGTGGGTAAGCCGCAGGTTGCCTACCGCGAGACCGCTGGCCACGAGGTCAAGCACGCCGAGGGCAAGTTCGTCCGCCAGTCCGGCGGCCGCGGCCAGTACGGCCACGCCGTCATCGACATCGAGCCGAACGAGGAGGGCAAGGGCTACGAGTTCGAGAACGCCATCGTCGGTGGCGTCATCCCGAAGGAGTACATCCCCTCCATCGACAAGGGCATCCAGGAGGCGCTCGAGAACGGCGTCATCGCCGGCTACCCGGTCGTCGACATCAAGGTCAAGCTGATCGACGGTTCTTACCACGAGGTCGACTCCTCTGAGGCCGCCTTCAAGATCGCCGGCTCCATGGCCATCAAGGACGCCCTGAAGAAGTCCGACCCGGTCCTGCTCGAGCCCGTCGAGTCCGTCGAGGTCGAGACCCCCGAGCAGTACATGGGCGACGTCATGGGCAACCTCTCCGGTCGCCGCGGCAAGATCGAGGGCATGGAGGACCGCTCCGGCTCCAAGGTCATCCGCGCCAAGGTGCCCCTGGGCGAGATGTTCGGCTACGCTACCGACCTTCGCTCCCAGACTCAGGGCCGCGCGAGCTACACCATGCAGTTCGACTCTTACGAGCCCGTGCCCAAGGCCGTCCGCGACGAGATCGTCGCTAAGAACGGCGGCAACAACTAAACGACCCGAGCCTTAGCTCATTTACGGAGGTACCAAAGTGTCAAGCCAGAAGATTAGGATTCGCCTCAAGGGCTACGACCACGAGGTCGTTGATCAGTCCGCCAAGCTCATCGTGGACACCGCTCAGAAGACCGGCGCCCGCGTTTCCGGCCCCATCCCCCTGCCGACCGAGCGCAGCCTGTACTGCGTCATCCGCTCGCCGCACAAGGACAAGGATTCCCGCGACGAGTTCGAGATGCGCACCCACAAGCGCCTCATCGACATCCTCGATCCCTCGTCCAGCACCGTCGACTCGCTCATGCGTCTCGACCTCCCCGCTGGCGTCGACATCGAGATCAAGCTCTAAGCTGATCGCTTAACGCATCAAGGCCCCGGACTTCACGGTCCGGGGCCTTTTTCGTAAATCAGCAACCCCCAGATGCATATCGTTTACGCGTTTCACAGTCGTTCTTGAGCTCCAAAGCGCGTAAACGATATGCATCTTTGTATATCGGTCATGTAAGTACTCTTTTGACTTGGCGAAGACCGCGAGAACTCAAACGTTCAAAACACTCATCAAGCGATGAACGGTATGAATTAAGCTGTGAGTGGTAATTTGCGAATTACGAAGCTTATGAACGATAGCTATCGTTAAAATACTACTCAGACGAAGTGTTACTCCCATCCGGAGGCATTATTTGTCGGCTAATGAATGCTGGAAATAATGCTCCGGAGTTGTTATGCAGATTCTCAAGCAAATCAATAACAATTCAGCCGTTGCTCGTGATGACCTGGGTCGTATCTGCGTTGTCTTCGGTAAGGGTGTGGGCTTTCGTAAGGCTCCTTATGATCTCGCTGACGATTCAATTGTTGAACGTCGCTTCTACGAGATCGACAATGCCCTCTATCCCCTTATCGCTTCGCTTCCTTCATCCGTCGTTGATATAGCTTCTCGAATTGTCCAGGAAGCTCACTCACGCTTGAACTGCACCTTAAACCCTAATCTTCCATTCACGCTTGCTGATCACTTGAACTTTGCCCTTGAACGCAACGAAAAGGGAATCCTCCTCGAGAATCCTCTGGAAAACGAAGTCAAGTTCGTTTATCCGCGCGAAGTTGAAGTGGGGCAATGGGGGCTTCTCTTAATCAAGCGCCTTTTAAGCGTGTCTCTTCCCGAATCCGAAGCTGCCTCGATAGCGCTTCACCTGGTTAATGCCGAGGGCAGCGCCAATGGCCGGGGCGATATGGATCTCACAATGAAGAGTACTGAGATCATCGACCGCGTTGTCGCAATCGTTGAATCCTGTCTTGATAAGCGAATTGATAAAAACTCTTATTCCTATATGAGGTTCCTAACGCATCTGCGCTTCTTGATTGCGCGCTTGATAAGGAATAACGGGCAAGACCTTTCTCCGGCTCGGGTCTCTATGCTGCTTCCTCAGGTTCGCGAGGAATTTCCTCAGGCCGCGGCGTGCGCGGAAGAAATCTGTTCGTACTTCAAGAAGGCATTTGGTTGGAGTTGCTCAGACGACGAGTACTTCTACCTGGTCCTTCATTCCAATCAGTTCATCACTGGCCAGTGATACATAGCCCTATTGAATTCGGATTACAACGAGGAGAGAAGATGGACCCAAAGCAAACTGCTGCCGAGATTCTCGAAAACGTCGGCGGAAAAGAGAACATCAGCGATGTGAGCCATTGCTTCACGCGCCTTCGTCTTGTGCTCAAGGATGGCTCCCTTGCAAATAAGGATGTTATCGAGCATGTCGAGGGTGTAATTCAAGTTGTCGAAGCAGGCGGCCAGTTTCAAATCGTCCTTGGTGCGAAGGTAACCAAGGTCTACGACGAGATTCTGCCCATGATTGGTATTCAAGGTTCTGGCGTTGTTGAGGCCGACGAGCCTGAGGCGGCTCCCGCAGAGAAGGGCAACCTTGCGAACCGCGTTCTTCAAGTTGTCTCGAAGATGTTCACACCCCTCATCCCCGCAATTGCGGCTTCGGGCCTCATTAAGGGCCTTCTTACCGCGGCAAAGCTTATATTTGCCCAGCAGGGGATTGATATCTCGACGAACGACACATATGTCTTGCTCTATGCGGCTAGCCAAATCATCTTCTACTTCATGCCCGTGTTCCTTGGCTATACTGCGGCCAAGGCGCTGAAGTGCAACGAGATCATTGCAATGGTCCTCGGCGGTTTCCTCTGCTATCCCGGAGTCGACAAGATTATCCAGGATGTTTCGACGCCTACGACTATTTTTGGGCTTCCGGTTGTGAAAGCTGCCTGGACGATTGGCGATGCGACTAAGGTCTTTAGCTATACCGAATCGGTAATCCCGATTCTGCTTGCTGTTTTGGTGCTGATGTACGTCGAGCGTCTTCTCAAGAAGATCATTCCTGAGATTCTCCAGATCATCCTTGTCCCGGGTCTCTCCCTTATCGTTATGCTCCCGCTTACCCTGTGCGTGCTTGGCCCGGTGGGCATTTATGTTGGCAACGGAATCCAGGCCATCTACTATGCGCTGATGAACTTCAACGCCATGCTCGGCGGAGCGGTTATTGGCGGTCTTTGGGGCGTTCTCGTTATCTTTGGCGCTCACCGTGCGCTTCTTCCCGTTGGCCTCAACGATGTCGCCGTGAGCGGCAAGCAGAACCTGCTTGCATTCGCCGGTGCTGCAAACTTCGCTCAGGGTGGCGCAGCCCTCGGAGTCATGCTCAAGTCCAAGAACGAGGACCTGAAGGGCGTCGCGGCTTCTTCTGTGATTTCTGCCGTCCTCGTGGGTATTACTGAGCCCGCTATTTATGGCTGCAACCTCCGTCTCAAGAAGCCCATGGTTTGCGCAATCGTATGCGGCGCACTCGGCGGTGCCATTATGGGCCTTGGCGGTGTTTACGGCGATGCCTTTGCGAACAACGGTGTGCTGACGATCTTTACCTACGCGGCATTTGGTATGACTCCGTTCATTTTCTACCTTGTGGGCTGCGCGGTCGCCTTCTTTGGTGCTGCGGCTGCAACCTATTTCGTTGGCTTCGAGGACCTTCCCTCTAAGTAAGCAGTAAAGAACGCATCCAATTAACGGAGGTTGACCAATGAACAACGGCTTTCCCAGCGACTTCCTGTGGGGCGCGTCATCTTCAGCTTTTCAGATTGAAGGCGGTTGGGACGAGGGCGGAAAAGGTCTCACGGTTGCTGATGTGAACTCGTTTAAGCGTTCCGCCAAGCAGGCCGACACAAAAGTTGCTAGCGACTTCTATCACCACTGGAAAGAAGATATTGCTCTCATGGCCGAGATGGGGCTCAAGATATATCGCTTCTCGTTTTCATGGGCGCGCATTGTGCCCGATGGTGATGGTGCGGTGAACCAGGCTGGGCTTGCATACTACGACCAAGTTGTTGATGAGCTGCTTGCCCACGGGATTCAGCCTTTTGTGACGCTGTATCACTTTGACCTCCCATACGCGCTCGTAGAAAAATACAACGGTTGGGCCGACCGTAGATGCGCTCTTGCTTTTGAGCGATACGCGCGAATTTGTTTTGAGCATTTTGGGGATCGAGTCAAATACTGGCAGACCGTCAATGAGCAGAACCTTATGGTCCGCGTTAACGAGCGCATGAATATTGCCGTCGAAGATGCTCATGAGGCTGATCGTCTGAGGGCTCAGATGGACTACCACATGTTCATTGGCCATGCGTTGGCGTCTCTGGCGTGCCATGAAATTGTGCGCGGTGGAAAAGTCGGCCCGGCTGTTTCATCTACTTGCACGTATGCCCTGACCAATCGTCCCGAGGACGTGTGGGCGGCCAAGATGAACGATTATCTCAAGACCGGTTACGCTCTCGAGATGTATCGGTACGGTAAGTGCTCGGGGATCTACCAAAGCTATCTCGAGCAGCGGGATATCGTGCCAAGGACGTTTGCTGGCGACGAGGGGCTCCTGGCTTCGGCGCCGATGGACTACCTCGCGGTGAACTATTATCGGACGCTCTGCGCAAGCTATCTCCCTGCCGATGACAACCATCCTGCGGGATCGAGGGCGTTTAGGGGCAATGAGGTAGATTTCGACCAGTACGGGTGGTGCAGGGACGAGCAGAACGAAAACCTTGAGCGTAGCGAATACGGCGCACAGATTGACCCGACCGGTCTCAGGATTGTGCTCAACGACTATTACGCGCGCTGCAGGGTACCGCTCATTATCACCGAGAATGGTCTCGGCATGCCCGATGCTCTCGAGGATGATGGCGCGGTTCATGATCCTTATCGAATCGATTATCTGCGTCAACATGTGGGAGCCTGCAAGCTTGCAATCGGCGATGGCGTGCCGCTTATGGGCTATTCGCCGTGGTCGGCTGTTGACCTTTTGAGTTCTCACCAAGGTTTCCGAAAGCGCTACGGCTTTGTCTATGTGGACCAGAACGATAAGCAAAATGGGTCGCTTAAGCGATACCGCAAGGATAGTTTCTATTGGTATAAGAAGGTCATCGCCTCCAATGGCGAGAACCTAGACTAGCCAGGTGGCGACGCTCGGGCGTGTCTCGAGCGCCGCCTTACCTTTGGGGGAGATATGGGACTCTTTGATAGGATAAAAAAAGGAATCAAATCGAATTCGACGCCGGCGATAGAGGCTGTGAAAGTTGCTGAAGAGCCGGACGGTATCTATGCTCCGGTGCCGGGTCGTATTGTTCCGCTTGCAGAAGTCTCGGACCCTGTTTTCTCGAGCGGTGGCCTGGGAAAGGGATGCGGAATAGAGCCCGATGCAGAAGTCGTCTATTCGCCGGTCTCTGGTACGGTCAGCGCTCTTATGGAAAACAGTCGCCACGCGGTCGGTTTGTCGGGAGATAACGGGGTTGAACTGCTGGTGCATGTGGGAATCGATACCGTTTCGATGCAAGGCAACGGGTTCGAGTATTTTGTTAGCGAGGGCCAGCATGTGGTGGCTGGCGTGCCTCTCATGAAGTTCAGCGCCGAGAAAATCAAAATAGCCGGTCATCAGAAGACCGTCATTGTTGTTGTCACCAATAGTGATGAACTGAAGTCGGTTGATATGGTTTCCAGCGAGATCGTAAAAGCTGGTGACAAGGTAATCGAGGTGAGTCGATGAACACGCTCGTCATAGACGTGGGCACCTCGAGCATGAGGGGCATCGTCTTTGATGATCGCGGCGAGCGAATTGCGCGCTCTCGATGCGAGTATCGGCCGACGTATGGGGATAACGGCGTCGCGGAGCAGCCTGCCGAATCGTTCCTCTTGGCACTTCGCTCAAATGTCGCCAATGTCGTTAAAGAGGCGACGGAGCGCGGTAGCTCCATTGACCTTCTCGCGGTCACTTCCCAGAGGTCGTCTATCACGGCGATCGACGAGAAGGGAGAGGCGCTACTGCCCTTCATCATGTGGCAGGACGCACGCAACCAGTCGCTTGTTGAGCGACTGGCGGAGTCGAACGATGTCATCTTTGAACGCAGCGGAACCTTGGTAAACACCGTGTTCTCCGGCGCAAAGATGGCTTGGATCGAGAGTGAGCTGCCCGACGTTGCGGCGCACGCGCGGAGATATGCGACCATTCCCGAGCTGCTTATCCACGAAGCATGTGGCGTCTGGGCGATCGACCAGACTTATGCGAGCCGGTCGAACCTCATGAACATCAGGAGGCTCGACTGGGACGACGAGCTTCTCGGTATCTTTGGGGTGCCACGGGATAAGCTGAGCCCCATTTGCCGACCCGGAACCATGATTGGTTCGGTGACCCCTGAGTTCGCCGCGGCAACCGGCCTTGCGGCGGGAATCCCGGTCGTGAGCTCCGGTGGGGACCAGCAGTGCGGCTCTGTGGGGCAAGGCATCGTTGAGCCTGGAGAAGTCTCTGTAGTTTGCGGCACCGGTGCTTTTGTGCAGACGCTCGTTAAAGAGGTGCCGGACAACCTCGAGCCAGCGGTTATCTGCAATGCATCGAGCTTGGACGGTCTTTATACGTTTGAGGCGAGCGTCCCGACCTGCTGCTCCGCCTTTGACTGGTTCAGATGTGAGTTTTGCCCCGATCTGAGCTTCGAGCAAATCGGCGAAATCGTTGAGCAAAAGCATGGCCTGTGCGACCCGTTGGTCTTCTTGCCGTATTTCCAGGGCCGGGGAACCCCCAATTGGGATTCGGAGGCAAAGGCCGCGGTGTGCGGCATCACTTTATCAACCAGTCGAGGCGACCTGCTCTACTCGCTTCTTGCCGGGGTATTTGCCGAGGTGGGGGAGAACCTGGACAATCTCTCGCGGTATGTGGGGATTGATAAGGGAGTTATTAGCGGCGGCCTTACGCAGACCTCCTCTATAAACCAGCTGCAGGCCGATATGTACGGAATACCTCTTTCCTGCTCGAACGACCCGGAGTCGACAGCGCTAGGCGCCCTGGTCGTTGCCCTGGCGGGTCAGGGTATCGCTGACCCCAAGGAGACGCTTGCGCTCTTCTCTTCTACAGACGGCGAAACGGTCTATCAGCCCAATCGAGAGAAGCATGCGGCACTCCAGGGGCTCAAGCTGAGAAACAACGAACTATATCGGTCCCTCAAGACGGCGCGAACGAATAAGTAGCGCGCTGTGAGGCTGCTCCGGCAACAGAAGCCACGGATGCATGCCGTTTACGTGTTTCCAGGTCGATTTGAGGCCCCAAAAGACGTAAACGGTATGCATCTGCCTGGTTTTCATCCGCCCAACCGCGTTTCCGCGCGCACCAAGTCGTAGAGTAGATACGCCCGGGTGAGCGGTATAAGGACCCGCAGGTAGATGCCCCAAGAAAAACTATATAGAGATTGTGAAGCAGCCTGTCTGCATGTATAGTAGACAGGCTGCTGAATTGCGGGTGTACGCTGTCTCGCGACAAAGCAGCAGGTAAAGGACGTGGTCCTCTGGGGTCGAGGCAAAGGGTGCCTCACATTGTCCCACGACCACCGAAGGTAAGGAATGAGCATGGTCAGCACGATCCTTGGCCGCAAGCTCGGTATGACGCAGGTGTGGGATGAGAACGACAACGTCGTCCCCGTCACCGTCATCCAGGCCGGCCCCTGCACCGTCTCGCAGGTGAAGACGAAGGCGACCGACGGCTACGACGCCGTCCAGATCGGCTTCGGAGACATCTCCGCCAAGCACGTCAACAAGCCCATGGCTGGTCACTTCGCCAAGGCCGGCGTCGAGCCGATGCGCTTCCTCCGCGAGGTTCGCGTCGAGAACGGCGAGGAGCACAAGTGCGGCGACGTCGTCACCGTCGCTGATTTCGCCGACGTCAAGACCGTCGACGTCACCGGCACCTCCAAGGGCAAGGGCTTCCAGGGCACCATCAAGCGCTGGAACTTCTCCCGCGGCCCCATGACCCACGGCTGCCGCAACCAGCGCAAGCCGGGTTCCATCGGTCAGTGCGCCTATCCCGCCCGCGTCCGCAAGGGCCTGCACATGTACGGCCACATGGGCAACGAGCGCGTCACCGTCCGCAACCTCAAGCTCGTTCGCGTCGACGCTGAGCAGAACCTCATGCTCGTCAAGGGCGCTGTCCCCGGCGGCAAGAACGGCCTCGTCCAGGTCCGCATGGCCTAAGGGCCCCAAGAAAGCAAACCTTTAGGTCTACAAGGAGGACACAATGTCCAAGATTTCTGTGAAGAACGTCGAGGGGGCTGAGGTCGAGCAGACCGAGCTCGCCGACGGCGTTTACGGCATCGAGCCGAACATCCCCGTTATGCATCAGGTCGTGACCTGCCAGGATTCCTGCATGCGTCAGGGCACCCACTCCGTGAAGAACCGCCACGACGTCTCCGGCGGCGGCCGCAAGCCCTACCGCCAGAAGGGCACCGGCCGTGCTCGCCAGGGCTCCATCCGCGCTGCCCAGTGGCGCGGCGGCGGCGTCGTCTTTGGACCGACCCCGCGTTCCCACGCCAAGAAGGTCAACAACAAGATGGTCAAGCTCGCCATGCGCTCCGCGCTCTCCGGCAAGCTTGCCGACGGCGAGCTCTACGTGGTCGACGCCCTCAACTTCGAGGCTCCCTCCACCAAGCAGGCCAAGGCCGTCCTCAACGCCCTCGGCATCTGCGACCGCCGCGTGACCGTTGTCGTCGACGACGAGAACGTCAACGCCTACCTCTCCTTCCGTAACCTCGCCAACGTCACCATCATCGCTGACGTCGAGGCCACGACCCGTCTCCTCGTCGACAACAAGGCTCTTGTCCTGACCGCCGACGTGGCCAAGAAGTTCGGGGAGGTGCTCGCATAATGAACTCCGTCTACAACGTCATCGTCCGCCCGATCGTCTCTGAGCGTTCCTACGACCTCATGGAGCAGGGCAAGTACACCTTCGAGGTTGCCAAGGACGCCAACAAGGCCGAGATCAAGGACGCTGTTGAGAAGATCTTCAACGTGCACGTGGTCAAGGTCAACACCATGAACGTCCGCGGCAAGGAGAAGCGCGTCCGCTACCAGTCCGGTATGACCCGCTCCTGGAAGAAGGCCGTCGTCACCGTCGCCGAGGGTGAGTCGATCGAGGTCTTCGCTACGCAGGCCGCTGCCGAGTAGCACTTCGCTTTTCTGCCCGAGCCCCCTCGGGGGCCGGGCTTCTATGCCGCGTGTGATGGATACGCGCGGTACCGTGGTAATCCGGTGTCGAGTCGCCAATCCCTGAGCGGCCCGGCCAACGGACAAAGAAGGGAATGAACCAAATGGCAGTTAAGCACCTCAAGCCGACGAGCGCTGGCAGGCGTTTCCAGACGGTCTCCGACTTCTCCGAGATCACCTGCACCAAGCCCGAGAAGTCTCTTCTCGAGCCCCTGCCCAAGAAGGCCGGCCGCAACAACAACGGCCGCATCACCACCCGTCACCAGGGCGGTGGCGTGAAGCGCCGTTACCGTCGCATCGATTTCAAGCGCCGCAAGGACGACGTGCCGGCCAAGGTCGCCACGATCGAGTACGACCCGAACCGCTCCGCCCGTATCGCGCTGCTCCACTACGTCGACGGCGCCAAGGCCTACATCCTGGCTCCCGAGGGCCTGCACGTGGGCGACATGGTCGTCTCCGGCGCCAAGGACGTCGACATCAAGCCCGGCAACTGCATGCCGCTCTCCGAGATCCCCGTCGGTACGCTCGTCCACGCCGTCGAGTTCCAGCCCGGCAAGGGCGCCGCGATGGCCCGTTCCGCCGGCACCTCCGTGCAGCTCATGGGCAAGGACAACGGCTACGCCATCCTGCGTATGCCCTCCTCCGAGCTTCGCCGCGTCCTTCTCACCTGCCGCGCCACCGTGGGCGTCGTGGGCAACGCCGAGCATTCCAACATCGTGATCGGCAAGGCCGGCCGTAAGCGCTACATGAACGTCCGCCCGACCGTCCGTGGTACGGTCATGAACCCGGTCGACCACCCGCACGGCGGCGGCGAGGGCAAGAACCACACCTCTGGTCGCCCCTCCGTCACTCCTTGGGGCAAGCCGACCAAGGGCTACAAGACGCGCGACCCGAAGAAGGCCAGCAACCGCCTGATCATCCGTCGTCGCAAGACCAAGTAGTCACACGAGTAGTAGGAGAAAGAAAGCATGAGCAGAAGTCTCAAGAAGGGCCCGTTCGTGGAGACTCGCCTCCTCGCGCGTGTCACCGCTCAGAACGAGGCAGGCACCAAGGACGTCATCAAGACCTGGTCCCGCTCTTCCACGATCTACCCCGAGATGGTCGGCCACACCATCGCCGTCCACGATGGCCGCAAGCACGTCCCGGTGTACGTCACCGAGTCCATGGTCGGCCACAAGCTGGGCGAGTTCGCCCCGACCCGCACCTTCCGCGGTCACAAGGCAAAGTAGGGGGTTAAGTAGTAAATGGCAAACAACACCACCGATACCGTGGAGGTTCGCGCTACCGCCAAGTACGTGCGCGTCGCTCCCCGCAAGTCCCGCATGGTCGTCGATATGATCCGCAACCTTCCGGTTGCCAAGGCTCTCGAGGTCCTGCAGTTCAGCACCCGGGCGGCCGCCGAGCCCGTCTCCAAGGTCCTGCGCTCCGCCATCGCCAACGCGCAGAACAACAACGGCCTGCGCGCCCAGGATCTCTATGTGAAGCTCGCCTACGTCGACGAGGGCCCCACGCTCAAGCGCATCCGTCCTCGCGCCAAGGGCTCCGCTTCCCGCATCAACAAGCGCATGAGCCACATCACCATCGTCGTCGCTCCTCGAAAGGAGGCGTAGGGAAAGCATGGGTCACAAGGTTCAGCCTACTGGCTTCCGTCTCGGCATCACCGAGGAGTGGCGTTCCCGTTGGTACGCCGATAAGAACTACGCCGAGACCCTCGGCAACGACCTCGCCATCCGCGAGTTCCTGAACAAGCGCCTCGAGAAGGCCGCCCTTTCCCGCGTCGACATCGAGCGTGCCGGCGACAAGGTCAAGGTCACCATCTACACCGGCCGCCCGGGCATCGTCATCGGCAAGAAGGGCGCCGAGATCGACGTCCTGCGCACCGAGCTCGAGAAGGTCGCCAAGGTCTCCAAGGGCCAGGTCAACGTCGACGTCGTCGAGGTCAAGCGCCCCGAGCTCGACGCCAACCTCGTTGCCCAGTCCATCGCTGAGCAGCTCGAGCAGCGCGTCGCCTTCCGTCGCGCCATGCGCAAGGCCGTCCAGTCCGCCCGCAAGGCCGGCGCCAAGGGTATCCGTATCCAGTGCTCCGGTCGTCTGAACGGCGCCGAGATGGGCCGTCGCGAGTGGTACCGCGAGGGCCGCGTGCCTCTGCACACCCTGCGTGCCGCCATCGACTACGGCACCGCCACCGCCCGCACCACCATGGGTGCCTGCGGCATCAAGGTTTGGATTTACTTCGGCGAGAAGCTCCCCGGCCAGGCCACTCCGCGCCCGGCGCTCGAGGGTTCTTCGCGTCCTCGCCGCGGTCGTAACGAGAGGAGGGCTCGCTAATGCTCGCTCCTAAGCGCGTACTCCACCGTAAGGTTCAGCGCGGCTCCATGAAGGGCCACGCCAAGGGCAACACCGAGCTGCACTTTGGTACTTATGGTCTCCAGGCTCTCGAGGCCCACTGGATCACCAACCGCCAGATCGAGGCTGCTCGTATCGCCATGACCCGTTGCATGAAGCGTGGCGGCCGCGTCTGGATCACCATCTTCCCGGACAAGCCCATCACCAAGAAGCCGGCAGAGACCCGCATGGGTTCCGGTAAGGGCAACCCGGAGGAGTGGGTGGCCGTTGTCAAGCCCGACCGCATCATGTTCGAGCTCGACGGCGTCGACGACGAGACCGCACGCGAGGCCCTTCGCCTTGCCCAGCACAAGCTGCCCATCAAGACCAAGATTGTCACCCGCACCGTGCAGCAGGACGGGGAGGAAGCCTAATGAAGTACAAGGACATCAAGGAGCTCACCGACGAGGAGCTCGCAAAGAAGCTGGAGGAGATGCGCGCTGAGCTCTTCAACCTCCGCTTCCAGATGGCCACGAGCCAGCTCGACAACACCGCTCGCGTCAAGAACGTGAAGAAGGACATCGCTCGCGTCCTCACCGAGCAGCGTGCCCGTGAGATCGCGGCGGAGAAGTCCGCCGACCAGCAGTAGATTGCTAGAGAGGTAAGACATGGCTGAGACCGAAACCAGGAACGCCCGTAAGGTTCGTACCGGCGTTGTCGTCTCCATCTCCGGCAACAAGTCCGTGACGGTGAAGATCGACTACCGTAAGCACCACCCCAAGTACGGCAAGATGATTACCATCTCCAAGAAGCTCCACGTCCACGACGAGAACAACGAGTGCGGCCTGGGCGACAAGGTCACCGTTATGGAGACCCGTCCCCTGTCCAAGACCAAGCGTTGGCGCCTCGTCGAGATCAACGAGCGCGCAAAGTAAGTCATTTTGCAAACCCCGCCTTCCCATGTGCGCCGCACGTCTGGGCGCACCTCTGGGAGGGCATAGGTTCGGAGGAACCCCAACATGATTCAGATGGAGACCATGCTCGCCGTCGCCGACAACTCCGGCGCCAAGCGAGTCAAGTGCATCAAGGTCCTTGGTGGCTCCAAGCGTCGTTACGCCGGCCTTGCCGACGTCATCATCGGCGCCGTTCAGGAGGCCACCCCGGGTGGCTCGGTGAAGAAGGGCGACATCGTTCGCTGCGTCATCGTGCGCACCAAGAAGGAGAACCGTCGCAAGGACGGCAGCTATATCAAGTTCGACCAGAACGCCTGCGTGCTGGTGAACAAGGACGGCGAGCCCAAGGGCACCCGTATCTTCGGACCCGTCGCTCGTGAGCTGCGCGATCACAAGTACATGAAGATCGTCTCGCTCGCGCCTGAGACGCTCTAAGGAGGTAATTAGCGTGGCTAAGATGTCTGTGAAGAAGGGCGACCTCGTTGAGGTCATCGCCGGCAAGGACAAGGGCAAGCAGGGCCACGTCCTGCGCGCCTTCCCCTCCGAGGGCAAGGTCGTCGTCGAGGGCGTCGCCGTCGTGAAGAAGGCCCAGCGCCCGACCGCTGCCAACCAGCAGGGCGGCTTCGTCGAGAAGGAGGCCAAGATTCAGGTCTCCAACGTGATGCTCGTCTGCCCCACCTGCAACAAGCCGACCCGCGTTGGTCACAAGCAGGGCGAGCTCGACGGCAAGAAGACCGCCGTCCGCGTCTGCAAGAAGTGCGGCGCCGAGTTCTAATCACTCGCTCAAGTGTTTTGATGCCCCCGAGTTCCTTAATGAGGAACTCGGGGGTTTCTTTGCGTCACAGGGTATTTGTGTGGGAAGGATGACGCGCTATTCTCGGCTGCGCTACGTGCGGCTTTGGCGTATTATGAACAGTCGCGTGCGTAGACGGGTGCATTCTGTCTCGGGCGCAAGACATATAAGGCTCCCTTAGGCCGGCCGCCCGAGGGAGGCGCGAGGCTCCAACGCCCCGTGCTTAAAACCCCATGATTTAAGGAGTGAAAATGGCTGACGAGAAGTACACCCCCCGTCTCAAGGAGCAGTATTTCGCCACCGTGCGTGACGAGCTCCAGAAGCAGTTCAACTACAAGAACGTCATGATGATCCCGAAGATCGAGAAGATCGTCGTGAACATGGGCGTTGGCGAGGCCGCCACCGATGCCAAGGCCATCGACGGCGCCGTCGCCGACCTGCGCGCCATCACCGGCCAGCAGCCGCTGATCACCAAGGCCCGCAAGTCCATCGCTACCTTCCACCTCCGTGCCGGCATGCCGATCGGCGCCAAGGTCACCCTGCGCGGCGACCGTATGTGGGAGTTCCTGGACCGCCTGATCGCCGTTGCGATCCCGCGCATCCGCGACTTCCGCGGCATCTCCCCCAAGTCCTTCGACGGCCGCGGCAACTTCTCCATGGGCGTCACCGAGCAGCTCATCTTCCCCGAGATTGAGTTCGACAAGATCGACCGCACCCGCGGCATGGACATCACCATCGTGACCACCGCCCAGACCGACGAGGAGGGCAAGGCGCTTCTCGACGCCTTCCACTTCCCGTTCAAGAAGGCGTAAGTCAAATAGTTTGTAGTAGGGGGGCGCTTGAGCGCTCCCCCAAGGATTCTCTGAAGGAGGATTTGTGGCTAAGACATCGATGATCGTCAAGGCGTCGCGCGAGCCGAAGTACTCGACCCGCAAGCAGAACCGTTGCCAGCGCTGTGGGCGTCCCCACTCCGTGTATCGCAAGTTCGGCCTCTGCCGTCTGTGCTTCCGCGAGCTTGCGAGCAAGGGCGAGCTTCCTGGCGTCCGCAAGGCTAGCTGGTAGGACGCAAAGGGCTCTGGCGCTCAGGCGCGCCCGCTAAGGGTCGGCGCGAACCGAGCGTACAGGTTCATCATTAACAAAGGAGAAAAGGATCTATGAAGATTACCGATCCCGTTTCTGACATGCTCACGCGTATCCGCAACGGCAATTCGGCGAACAAGCCCGAGGTCTCCATGCCTTCTACCAAGGTTCTCGTGGAGATCGCGCGCGTCATGTGCGAGGAGGGCTACATCGCCTCCTATGAGGTCGAGGACACCAAGCCCCAGAAGACCCTGCACATCACGCTCAAGTACGGCGCCCGTCGCGCCAAGGTCATCAAGGGCATCAAGCG
>DJRK01000111.1:31336-43874 GCA_002440065.1 Atopobium sp. UBA6362
CTCGGTGGCCTGGGTACCGCCGTCATCTCTACTTCCCGCGGCATGATGTGCGACCGCGATGCCCGCAAGGCCGGCATCGGCGGCGAGGTCATCGCCTACATCTGGTAACTCTAGGCAGGAATGAAAGGAGACTGACGTGTCTCGTATTGGTAAGAAGCCTGTCGTAGTTCCCGCCGGAGTCACTGCGACTGTCAACAACACCACCGTTACGGTGAAGGGCCCCAAGGGCGAGCTGACCCGCACCTTCTCCGATCTGGTCAAGATCGAGGAGGAGGGCGAGGAGCTCCACGTCGTCCGCGTCGACGAGTCCACCGACTCCAACGCGCAGCAGGGCCTCACCCGTACCCTTCTTCACAACATGGTTCTGGGCGTTTCCGAGGGCTTCCAGAAGAAGCTCGAGCTCACCGGCGTCGGCTACCGTGCCGCGCTCAAGGGCAAGGACCTGGACCTCTCCCTCGGCTACTCCCACCCGGTGATCTACCCCGCCCCCGAGAACATCTCGTTCGAGGTGCCGGACAACACCCACATCACCGTTAAGGGCATCTCCAAGGAGCAGGTCGGCCAGGTTGCCGCCGAGATCCGCATGAAGCGTCCGCCCGAGCCTTACAAGGGCAAGGGTATCCACTACGAGGGCGAGCACATCCGCCGCAAGCTCGGCAAGGCCGCCAAGTAGTAGCTCATAGGTAAAGACCACCACCCCGTCAGGTGGTGGCATCCGTAAGGAGAAGGAATGAACAAATTCCAGGCCAAGAAGGCCGGCCTCGAGCGCCGCAAGCGTCGCGTCCGCGCCAAGGTCTCCGGTACCGCCGAGCGTCCGCGTCTCGCCGTGCACCGCACCAACGCCCACATCTATGCCCAGGTCATCAACGACGTTGACGGCCGTACCCTCTGCGCCGCCTCGACGCTCGACGCCGAGTTCCGCGCCACCGGCAAGGTCGGCTCCAACAAGGAGGCCGCCGAGTTCGTGGGCGAGCTCATCGCCAAGCGTGCCCTCGAGAAGGGCATCGACACGGTCACGTTCGACCGTGGCGGCCGTATCTATCACGGCCGCGTCAAGGCTCTGGCAGACGGTGCCCGCAACGCGGGCCTGAAGTTCTAGGAGGATTCAATGGCACGAGATCGTAAGCGCCAGCAGGATACGGATCTTCAGGAGCGCGTCGTCTTCATCCACCGCGTTTCCAAGACCGTCAAGGGCGGCCGCCGCATGAACCTGCTCGCTCTCGTCGTCGTCGGCGACGGCAAGGGCAACGTGGGCCTGGGCATCGGCAAGTCCGCCGAGGTGCCCCTGGCCATTTCCAAGGCCGTCGAGGACGCAAAGAAGAACATGTTCCACGTGGAGGTCACCGAGTCCGGCTCCGTGCCCCACGAGGTCGAGGGCCACTTCGGCGCCGGCCGCGTCCTCATCAAGCCGGCTATCGAGGGTACCGGCGTCATCGCCGGCGGCCCCGTGCGTCCGCTGTTCGAGCTCGCTGGCATCACCAACGTGCTCTCCAAGTCCCTTGGCACCAACAACGCCCTGAACATGATCAAGGCCGCTGCCGAGGGCCTGAAGGAGCTCTCCACCCCCGCTCAGGTCGCTGAGCGTCGCGGCATCACCGTTGGTGAGATGTTCGCCGGCAAGAAGGAGAACTAATCATGGCTCAGTCGCTCAAGATCACGCTCGTTCACAGCGCCCAGTGCGGCGTCAAGAAGGATCAGACCGCTACTGCCAAGGCCCTCGGCCTCCGCAAGATCGGCGATTCCGTCGAGCAGCCCGACAACCCGGGCATCCGTGGCATGATCTTCAAGATCAAGCACCTCGTCAACGTGGAAGAGAACTAGGAGTCAACCAATGCAGCTCAACGATCTGCGCCCCGCGGAGGGCTCCCGCAAGAACCGCAAGCGCATCGGCCGCGGCAACTCGTCCGGCCACGGCACCACTGCGGGTCGCGGCACCAAGGGTCAGCTTTCCCGCTCCGGCGGCGGCAAGGGCAAGGGCTTCGAGGGCGGCCAGACCCCGCTCGCCATGCGCCTGCCTAAGCTCCCCGGCTTCGTGAACCACAACCGCGTGGAGTACGCTCCCGTGAACCTTTCCCGTCTTGATGGCCTGTTCAACGACGGCGAGACCGTGGATTCCGCGGCCCTCGCCGCCAAGGGCGTCATCAAGCACGAGTACGAGCTCGTGAAGGTCCTCGGCGACGGCGAGCTCACCAAGAAGCTCACCGTCAAGGTCGACAAGGTCTCCGCCTCTGCCCAGGCCAAGATTGAGGCGGCCGGAGGAAAGGTCGAGCAGGCGTGCTAAAGGGAATCGCCAACGCGTTTCGCGTTCCGGAACTGAGGCAGAAGCTCCTCCTTACCGTGGGTATTCTCCTGCTGTATCGCTTCGGTGCTTACCTGCCCGTTCCGGGCGTCCCGTTCCAGGACATGCTCTCTGCTTACCAGAACGGCCTGTCCTCGAGCGGCGCTATGGCCGTGCTCAACCTGTTCTCGGGTGGCGCGCTTTCCCGCATGTCTGTCTTCAGCCTCGGCATCATGCCCTACATCACCGCGCAGATCATTCTGCAGCTGATGCAGGCAGTGATTCCGTCGCTCGGCGAGCTTGCAAAGGAGGGCGAGTCCGGTCAGCGCAAGATCACGCAGTACACGCGTTACCTCACGATCGGGCTTGCCCTTATCTCCTCCATCGGCTATCTCTTCCTGTTCAAGAGCTACGGAGTGAGCTTCTCGAATATGGGGATTCCCGAGGGCCTCGAGAGCTTCATCGTGGTCTTCACGATGCTCGTGGGCGCCATTGTCATCATGTGGCTGGGCGAGGTCATCACCCAGCGGGGGATCGGCAACGGCATGTCGCTCATCATCTTCGCGAACATCATGAGCGGCCTTCCCACCTCCCTCATCTCGTCCGTGACGGGTTCCGGCAACCTCGCCCTCACGCTGATCACGCTCCTCGTGATCGTGGCGATCATCCCGGTCATCGTCTTCGTCGAGCGCGGCCAGCGCCGCATCCCCATCCAGTACGCCAAGCGCGTGGTCGGCCGCAGGATGATGGGTGGCCAGGCCACCTACCTGCCGATCAAGGTGAACACTGCCGGCGTCGTGCCGATCATCTTCGCCTCGGCGATTCTGTATCTGCCGGCCCAGCTCGCGGTCTTCTTCCCCAACGTCGGTTGGGTCCAGGCCTTCGCGAACGCGCTGTCCTCCGGTTGGATCAACTGGATTCTCTCGGTTCTCCTTATCGTGGGGTTCGCGTACTTCTACTCTTCCATGGTCTTCAACCCCGAAGAGACTGCCGATCAGCTTCGCAAGCAGGGCGGCTTCATCCCGGGCGTTCGTCCCGGCGCTGCGACCGCCCAGTACATCAAGAGCACCATCGACCACGTGACCCTGCCGGGCGCTCTCTTCATGGCGATCCTGGCCGTGGTCCCGACCATCATCTTCTGGTTCACGGGCAACTCCTTGATCCAGGCCTTTGGCGGCACGTCCGTCCTCATCATGGTCGGCGTCGCGATGGATACCCTCTCCTCCCTGGAGAGCCAGCTCAAGATGCACAACTACGACGGCTTCTTCAAGTAAGAAGCCCCTCAGCGGGAAGCATGGCTTTCATTCTTTGAAAGGCGGAATCAGATGAACATCGTTCTTCTCGGCGCCCCCGGTGCCGGCAAAGGCACCCAGGGACAGAAGCTCGTGGAGGAGTTCGGCTTCGCCCACATCTCCACCGGCGATCTGCTTCGTGCCGCCGTCAAGGCCGACTCCGAGCTTGGCCGTCAGGCCAAGGGCTTCATGGAGTCCGGTCAGCTCGTGCCCGACTCGCTGGTCATTGACCTCGTGAAGGAGCGCCTCGACTCCGATGACGCCCAGAAGGGCTTCATCCTCGACGGCTTCCCGCGGAACACCGCGCAGGCCGTCGCGCTCGATTCCGAGCTCGCCAACATGGAGCGCGGCCTCGACGCCGCGCTCCTCGTGAGCGTCCCGGACGAGTCCGTGGTCAAGCGCCTCAGCTCTCGCCGTACCTGCAAGTCTTGCGGCTATACCGCGCCTGCCGGTACCGAGGTCTGCCCGCGTTGCCAAGGCGAGATGTATCAGCGCGACGACGATAAGCCCGAGACGATTCAGCACCGTCTGGACACTTATCACACTCAGACCGCTCCTCTCGTCGAGTATTACAAGGGTCACTCGATTCTCAAGGAGGTTGACGGAGACCGTCCCGTCGACGAGGTGTATGCCGACGTCAAGGCGCTCCTGAACCTATGATAAAGATCAAGTCTCCGCAAGAGATCGAGTCGATGAAGGCCGCCGGGGCTCTGTCCAAGGCGGCCCTTCGCCGTGCTGGGGCCATGGTTCGCCCGGGCGTATCGACGCTCGACATCGACTCCGCCGTCGAGTCCTTCATCCGGCTCCACGGCGCCGTCCCCACCTTCAAGGGTTACGGCGGTTTCCCGGGCAGCGTCTGCTCTTCCGTGAACGAGCAGGTCGTCCATGGTATCCCTTCCCCTGCGGTTGTGCTGCAGGAGGGCGACATCATCTCGATCGATACCGGCGCCACTTACCAGGGCTGGGTAGGGGACAACGCCTGGACGTTCTACGTCGGTGAGGTGTCTGCCGAGAAGCGCGCGCTGTGCGAGTGCACCCGCGACTGCCTCAAGGCTGCCATCGAGCAGGCCGTCCCCGGTAACCGTCTTGGCGATGTGGGCGCAGCCGTCCAGGAGCTCGCCGAAGCCAACGGCTTCGGCGTAGTCCGCGATTACGTGGGCCACGGCGTCGGCCGCGTGATGCACGAGGACCCTGAGGTCCGCAACTACGGTAAGCGCGGCCGGGGCGTCAAACTCCAGGCCGGCATGGTCATCGCGATCGAGCCCATGATCACGATGGGCAGCTACGATTGCGAGACCCTAGGGAACGGCTGGACCGTCGTCACCGAGGACCGTCTCCCTGCTGCCCACTACGAGAACACCGTTGCCATTACCGATAACGGCCCCGTGATTCTCACCTGCGACGAGGAAGGCCCTTGGTGCCCCATGCAGGGCGGGCAGGAAGAATAAACCCCATAGATAGGCGCCTTGCGTTGGTGGTGGAGTTGTGAAGCTCCGCGCCAGCGTGGACGTTTACGTGTGTTTTCGGTATATTTGATTGTCGCTGTCACGGCGTAGAGAGGGATTAACTTGAGCAAGCAGGATGCAATTGAACTGGAAGGCAAGGTCGTAGAGCCGCTGCCCAACGCAATGTTTAATGTCGAGCTCGAGAACGGCAAGACCATTCTCTGCACCATTTCGGGCAAGATCCGGATGAACTACATCCGCATCCTTCCCGGCGACAAGGTCGTCGTGGAGATCTCTCCCTACGACCTCACGCGCGGCCGCATCACCTACCGCTACAAGTAGGTCCTGCGGACACGTTTCAGCCTTGGATATTCACGCCAGCGGCTGGGCGAGTAGATAGTTCGTATCAGCACTACCGGAAGGAAAGACTCATGAAGGTACGTCCTTCGGTCAAGAAGATGTGCGACAAGTGCAAGATCATTCGTCGCCACGGCAAGGTTTACGTCATTTGCGAGAACCCGCGCCACAAGCAGCGTCAGGGCTAAGGAAGGAGCACCAAGTTGGCCCGTATCAACGGCGTCGACCTGCCGCGCGAGAAGCGCGTCGAGGTCGGACTTACTTACATCTACGGCATCGGCCAGACCAGCGCTACCAAGATTTGCGCCGAGACCGGTGTTGACCCCTCTACCCGCGTCAAGGACCTGACCGAGGAAGAGGTCACGAAGATCCGTGACTACATCGATGCTAACTTCACCACCGAGGGCGACCTCCGTCGTGAGGTTCGTCAGAACATCGCCCGCCTGATGGAGATCGGCTGCTACCGCGGCCTCCGTCACCGCAAGGGTCTCCCCGTCCGTGGCCAGCGCACGCACACCAACGCTCGTACCCGCAAGGGCAAGAAGCGTCAAATCGGCGGCAAGAAGAAGTAGGACAGGGGATATAGAACATGGCGCAGAAGAAGAACGCTCGCACCACGCGCGTCCGCCGCTCCGAGCGTAAGAACATCGCTGTGGGTCAGGCCCACATCAAGAGCACGTTCAACAACACGATCGTCTCGATCACCGATCCCCAGGGCAACGTCATCTCCTGGCAGTCCGGTGGCACCGTGGGCTTCAAGGGCTCCCGTAAGTCCACGCCGTTCGCTGCCCAGCTCGCCGCTGAGGCCGCTGCCAAGGCTGCCATGGAGCACGGCCTGCACAAGGTCGCCGTCTTCGTGAAGGGCCCCGGCTCTGGTCGCGAGACCGCCATCCGTTCCCTCCAGGCTGCCGGCCTCGAGGTTTCGGGCATCCAGGACAAGACCCCCATCGCGCACAACGGTTGCCGTCTGAGCAAGCGTCGCCGCGTGTAGCTCTAGGAGGATTTAATAATGGCTGTTGATAGGACTCCCGTCCTTAAGAGGTGCCGTCAGCTCGGCATCGACCCCGTCGTCATGGGGATTAACAAGACTTCTCACCGCGAGCCCAAGCGTCGCCGCAAGGAGTCCGAGTACGGCATGCAGCTTCGCGAGAAGCAGAAGGCCAAGTTCATCTACGGCGTCCTCGAGAACCAGTTCCACGGTTACTACGACGCCGCCCTCAAGCGCGAGGGCGTCACGGGCGACAACCTGATGAGCATCCTCGAGTGCCGTCTCGACAACGTCGTCTTCCGCCTCGGCTTCGCCCGCACCCGCAAGGAGGCCCGTCAGACGGTCCGCCACGGTCACATTACCGTGAACGGCAAGCGCTGCGACATTCCTTCCCGCCAGGTCAAGGCCGGCGACGTCATCGCTGTTGCCGATAAGTACAAGGACCTCCTCCCCATCAAGGAGGCTCTGATCTCTTCCGAGCACATGGCTGTTCCCGCCTGGCTCGAGGTCGACATCGAGAAGCTCAAGGGCACCGTCCTTCAGGTTCCCACGCGCGATCAGATCGACCTTGACCTCGACGCGCAGCTCATCGTCGAGCTCTACTCCAAGTAAGCCCGACCCTGTTTGGAGGTATCAATGTCCGAATTCATCCGACCGCAGGTGTCGGTCGAGGAGATCAGCGACAACCTTGCTCGCATCAACGTCGAGCCGCTCGAGCGCGGCTACGGCGACACGCTGGGCAACTCTCTTCGTCGTGTTCTTCTATCCTCGCTCGAGGGCGCCGCTGTTGAGGCTATCTCCATCGATGGCGTGCAGCACGAGTTCACGACCGTCGAGGGCGTCTACGAGGACGTCACCGACATCGTGCTCAACGTCAAGGGTCTGGTGTTCCGTTCGATGGGCACCGGCAGCGAGGCGGAGGCCTCCATCTCGGTCGACGGCCCCATGACCGTTACCGGCGGCGACTTCGATATCCCCGCCGAGTTCGAGATCGTTAACCCCGAGCACGTCATCTGCACCCTTTCCGAGGGCGCCCACCTCACCATGAGGATGCGCATCGGCATGGGCCGCGGGTACGTCTCGGGTGAGGACAACGAGCGCGAGAGCGATCCCATCGGGATCATCCACGTCGACTCTCTCTTCTCGCCCGTGCGTCGTTGCGCCAAGGTCGTCGAGGATAAGCGCGTCGGTCGCCGCACCGACTACGACCGCCTGGTCCTCGAGGTCGAGACCAACGGCTCCATGAGCCCGCGCGACGCCGTCGTCGAGGCCGCGAACATCATCAACCAGCACATGAGCGCCTTCATGGGTCTCGCTGATGAGGATGAGCCGGTTGAGGACACCTCGATCTTCTCGACGAACACGGTCGAGGACAACATCGAGCTGGACAAGCAGATTGAGGACCTGGACCTTTCCGTCCGCTCCTACAACTGCCTCAAGCGCGCCGGTATCCACTCCGTGCGTCAGCTCGTTGAGTTCTCTGAGAACGACCTTCTCAACATCAGAAACTTTGGCGTGAAGTCCATCGAGGAAGTCAAGGACAAGCTCGAGACCATGGGTCTGTCCCTCAAGGCTTAGCGCGCCTGTACGCTTAGGAGAAAGCTAAATGCGACACAACAAGAAGAGGGGCATGAAGCTCGGCACCGACGCCGCCCACACCAAGGCCATGAAGAAGAGCCTTGTTCGTGCCCTGTTCATGAACGACCGCATCAAGACGATCGACGTCCGCGCCAAGGCCATCCGTGGCGACGTGGACCGCATCATCACCCTGGCCAAGAAGGGCGACGTGTACTCTCGCCGTCTGGCCATCGCCAAGCTTGGCGACAAGGAGGTCGTGCGCGAGGTCTTCGATAAGGCCGCGCAGGGCATGTGGGCCGACCGCACCTGCGGCTTCACCCGCATCATGAAGCTCGGTCCCCGCAAGGGCGACTGCGCCAACATGGTCCTCATGGAGATCATCACCGAGCCCGTCACCCCTAAGGCCAAGAAGACGACCGTTTCTAAGGTCGCCGAGGCCCCCAAGGCCGAGGCTGCTGCTGAGGAGACCGCTGAGTAAGTGGTCCTTCATTGGAACCATAAGGGTCCCGGCATCGCGCCGGGGCCCTTTTTCTGTTTATCGGAGGGGAAGCTCATATGTTCACAGATTTAGGTTCGCAGCGGCAGAGCTCCCCTGAGGAGACGGTTCGCGATGCGGGGACGCTTGTTGTGAAGCTCGGGTACCGCGGTGAGGACTTCTGCGGCTTTGCCGAGCAGCCTGGTATGCGAACCGTGGCGGGGGAGCTGCGTCGAGCGCTCGAAACCGCGCTTCGTCGTCCATGCGAGCTCACGTGTGCCGGAAGGACCGACGCCGGTGTGCACGCCATCGCTCAGTACGTGAGCCTGCCCATAAGGGAAGACGAGCTATCTCTGGACGCCTCTCGGCTCACGAGGAGCCTTGTTGCGCTTACCCCCGATGACCTTTCCATAAAGGCGCTCTATCGCGCTTCTGCGGGCTTCTCGGCGCGCTTTGATGCGCAAAGCAGGCGTTACCGTTACCGCATTTGCGCCGGGGACGCCCGTCCCGTCATGGCGTGGGACCACGCGTGGTGGTACAAGGGGTCTCTTGATGTCGAGGCCATGAACGAGGCGGCGCAGCTCCTCTTGGGCGAGCACGATTTCAAGAGCTTCTGCAAGGCCAACTCGGCGGTCGGCAAGCCGACGCACCGTTTTGTGGGCTCGCTCGGTGTGAGCACCGTTGAAGAGGCCGGCGAGGAACTCGTTGCGATCGACATCGAGGGCAACGCGTTTCTCCACAACATGGTCCGAACCATAGCGGGGACGCTCGTGGAGGTCGGTCGCGGGCACAGGCCTGTCTCGTGGGTGACCGAGGTGCTTGAGGCGTGCGATCGCAGCGCCGCGGGCCCCTGTGCGCCTGCCAAGGGCCTGACCTTTATGGACGTGAAGTATCCCGAGGGCGTCTTGATGCCTTGGTAAGCGGCAAGCCTTCGATGTTGAGCTGGAATTTCAGGGATTGGATTAGCACGAGTGAGTTTCTTTATTGATGTTCTGGCGGACAGCGTGGTCGACACGCTCAAGCTCATACCGTTCCTCTTCGTGACCTATTTGGCCATGGAGGCGCTTGAGCATGCGGCGAGCCATAAGGTCCAAGACGCGGTCGAGAAGGCCGGTCACGCAGGGCCCATCGTGGGCGCTCTCTTGGGCGTACTTCCGCAGTGCGGCTTCTCGGCGATGGCGTCGACTCTCTACGCCGGGCACGTCGTCACGGCGGGCACGCTCGTTGCCGTGATTCTTTCAACTTCGGACGAGATGATCCCCGTCTTTGTGGCGCATCAGGTTCCCGCGCCGCGCATGGTCGCGATCCTGGGGGTCAAGGTCGTTGTGGGGCTCTTGGCAGGCCTTCTGGCCGACCTCGCCATTCACCTTATGCATCGCGAGGGCGACGGGCACATGCACATCCATGAGCTGTGCGAGCGCGAGCACTGCCACTGCGAGGAGGCCGACGAGGGCGAGGGGCTCGAAGAGCCCTTTGCCGCGGGCGATCGAGAGGGGCACGCGGACGCTTCTGGGCACCACGATGAGGCGGCGGCGAGCCACGCGGGCGAGCACGGACACGCTCATGGCCATTCCCATTCCCACGGGCATCACGGCATCTGGGGCATCGTTCGCTCGGCCGCGACCCACACGGTCCAGGTAACGGCGTTCATCTTCCTCGTGACGTTCCTCTTTGGCCTTGTGATCGAGGGAGTGGGGGAGGACGCGATAGGCGGTGCCCTTGCGAGCAGCCCCGTGGCGGCGACGTTCATCTCGGCTCTGATCGGGCTTATCCCCAACTGCGGCGCGAGCGTCGCCATCTCCGAGCTCTTCCTCGACGGGACGCTTGCGGCGGGCCCCATGATGGCGGGCCTTCTTTCCTCCGGCGGCGTCGGGTTGCTCGTCTTGTGGCGCACGAACTCCGACCTGCGGCAGAACGCGGCGATCACGGCGGCGGTCTATGCTGTTGCCGTTATCGCGGGCCTTGTGCTCGGCGCGTTAGGTATCCTGTTGTAGAGACAGAATACGCGCGCGGCGCGTGCGGGAAGGCGGAGTTGCATGCTGTTTAGGAAGCGAGAGAGGTTCGAGCGCACCGATGTGCCCAATCCGAGCCCGTACTCGAACATCATCGGCGGGGTCGTCCTCGCGGTCGTCTTCGTCGCGCTCTTTGTGGTCGTGGGGCGCGTTGCCGATCGCGTGGGCAAGGAGACCCGGCTGAACGACATCTCGCTTTCCAAGGCCGTGAGCAAGCAGAGCTCCATGACCGTCACGCAGGAGGGATACTCAATCAGCCAGGACGCGTGGACCAAGGTCTTGCTCCTGAGCGTGTCGGACCCCTCCAACGTGAAGAAGGGCACGACGCTCGTCTCGGCCCAGGCGCTCATGATCCGCGACCGCACGGTCGAGGACGGGGAATCGGCGGGGCAGGTCGAGACGACGGCGACGCTGGCGAACCTGCCGCTCGAGGCCAAGGTGACGAGCGACCAGACGGCATCGACGCTCGCCGACCTCTGCGCGAGCAAGGGTGCCGCCGCGTGCGTCGTGCCGGTAAACGCCGCGACCAACATCAAGTACTCCCACGTGATCGTGGCCTCCGACGACCTTATCTCGCAGCTCCTGGCGCTTGCCGGCGCCGACCCGGCCGCACTGATCACCGATTCCGCGTCGCTCGTCGAGAAGATCCGGACCGACATGAGCGCCGAGGAACTCGTCGCGCTCGCCACCAAGGTCGCCGGAATCGGCGTGGAGAACATCCAGACGGTCGACGCCGAGCTCATGGCGGACACCACGACGGGGGCTGACGGCCAGTCGGTCGACACCGGCTTCCAGGCCATTAACCGCACGCAGCTCTGCGTGGCCGTGGGGACGCTCGTCAATTAGCGTGCCCGCGTGAGTATCCCGGAACCAACCGCCTCCCGTGCCCCTTTCGCGCGCGGGAGGCGGTATCTGTATATTTGAGGGGCGCGCGGGGCGGCGGCGCCGAGAGGCCATGGCTCGCACGATAATGTGAGGGACACAAGGTCGCGCATACGCATGCTCGGAGGCTCGGTTCTTGACGTACTTCTCACCCACATCGCCCACGGTTTCGGTTCTTATGCCGATTCATGACGCAGAGGGAACCCTCAACAGGGCAATCGAGAGCGTTCAGAACCAGACGATGCGCAACGTCGAGATCATCGCGGTGGACGCCGGCTCCGAGGACGCTACGGCGCGCATGCTCGATACCGCGATGGAGCGTGACATTCGCGTCGTGGCCCAGCACGTGAAGCCCTGCACGAGGGAAGAAGCCCTGAACATCGCGCTTGAGCGGGCGCGCGGCGAATACGTGATGGTGATGGACGCTGAGGGTTGGGTCGAGGGCACGTATCTCCAGCATATGGTCGATCTCGCCGAAGAACACGGGCTCGATCTTGTGGTGGGTGCCTTGGACGTGGAGGCGGGCGGCGAGCGGAACAGCTTTAGGCTCACGGCCTCCTCGGAGGACGCCGAGTACCTTACGCAGCACGAGTTCCGCTCCCATGCTTGGCAGTACTTCTTGTCCGGTCAGCTCGCGCCGGCGAGCGGCAAGCTGTTCCTGCGGCCACGGATCGACCAAGAAGGAATCAGCTTCGATGCCGAGGCAGGGAACGACCATTCCTTTACCATGGCGTTCCTGCGCGATGCTGAGCGCGTGGCGTTCACGGGGCAGGTGTACCGCGTTATGCGCGGATACGACGCGGGAAGCCAAGGCGGCGAGGCTGCGGCGGAGCTCTTTGGCGGCGTCGAGGCCGCCTACGACTCCATGCTCGACCTGCTCAAGTATTGGGGACTTGCGGGGGACGCCGCGAGCGTCGAGGCGCTCGCGAGCCGCTATCTTGAGATGCTCGCGGTCTGCGTGGAAGCGGCTGCGGCGGCGCCGGAGGCGACGGGCGGCGGGCGCGAGCTCGTGGGCCGGATGATCTCGGGCGAGCGGGCACGTTTGGCGGCCGACGTCGCGTCGCCGCGCGATACCGCGGCGAAGGCGCTCGTGGGCCCGATAAAGAGCCAGAACGCCCTTATGGCCACGATGCAGGCCAAGCTCCTCGGGATGTTGAGGCGCGGCGTGCCGGCCACCCTCACCCCCGACATCCTCCTCTGACCTTCAATTTGGGGTCAGACCCCAAATTAA
>DJRK01000111.1:43899-53683 GCA_002440065.1 Atopobium sp. UBA6362
AGAGGCGGTTGAGGCGGCTCTTGAGGTTCTCGGCGACGAAGCCGAGGCCGTTGGTGCGCAGGCGGTACGCCGCTTCCTTCGCGAGGTACCCCGCACGCGCGAGCGCATCGTTTTTGGGCGCCTCGATGCCCCTTGCCTGCGCAAAGAAGGACTTGGCAGAAGGCGAGAGCGCGGCGAGGCCCCAGACGCGCGCAGGGTCGATCCGCGCCATGGAGCAATCGATGAGCTCGCGCACATCCTGGGGAAGGGCCGTCTTCTCAAACGCGCTCGAGGTAATGAGCGCGTAATTGACGCCGCGCAGGGCGAGCGCGTCCAACACGCGTTCGTTGGCGACGCCGAGCTTCTCGGCCTCGTCCATCATCTCGTTCCAGCGGGTCAGGGGGATAAGCGGGCTCTTGGCCGCGAGGGCCTCGGCATCGTTGAGGTCGTGCTCGCGGTAGTAGTACAGCGGCTCGTCGACGTAGGCGAGGCCGCGCGCGCCGCAAAGGGTCTGCACCATGAAGGGGTTGTCGGTCCAGCCGGAGCCGGGGACCTCGCGAAAGCGGATGCCCCTCTCGGCAAGAAAACCGCGGCGATACATCGCGGCCCAGATGGCGGGGTGGTGCAGCATGAGCTCGATGCCGTCGCCGACGGCAAACGGCTGCGCGCGGGGCTTGACGCGGCCGACGTAAGGGCAGCTCGCGGGCTTCTTGGCATTGGGCAGGACGCGCCAATAAGCGCATTTGACCACATCGACCTGCGGCTCCGTCGAGGCGTTTTCATCATTGACGGCGCATGCGGCAGCATAGAGCTTCTCGTACATGGTGGGGTCGAGGTAATCGTCGGGCTCGACGATGGCGACCCACTCGCCGTCCGCCAGCGCGATCCCTTTGTTGCAGGTAGCGCCGTAGCCCTCGTTGGGCTTGTCGACGACCGTGATGCGGGGATCGCGCGCCGCATGCCTGCGGGCAATGGTCCCCGAGCGGTCCGTGGAACCGTCGTTCATGCAAATGATCTGCAGGTCGCGAAGGGTCTGGGACTCGATGCTCTCGAGGCATTGGTCGAGCGTCCCCTCCACGTTGTACATGGGGACGACGACGCTGACGCTCGGCTTGCGGGTGGTGCTCATGTGCGCTCCTTGCTTGGGTGACGTGCCTGCGAGGGCGTATCCTATAATAGGTCAGACGCGGCCGCACGGTCGCCCGCCGACGAACCTGGTACGACCGTTGATTGGATTGCCGCACGCCATGAACCGCCCCGCCATCGTTATAGTGACCTTCAAGCGCCAGGACCTCCTGTCGGGGCTCCTCGACTCGATCCTCGAGCTCACGGTGCCCGTGTGGCGCGTCGTGGTGGTCGACAACGAGAACTCCGCCCAGACCGCCGGGATCGTCGCGGCGTTCGCCAAGAAGGCCGATGCGCTCTGGGGCGCCACGGACGACGACCCCGACGCGAACGGCGGCACCTCGCGCGCCGTGTACGCCCCGCAAGAAGAGAACACGGGCGGCGCCGGCGGGTTCTCCGAGGGCGTGCGTATAGCCTACGAGCTCGGTGCCGAGTGGTTCTGGGTCATGGACGACGACGTGGCCGTGGAACCCGACGGGCTCGAGAAGCTCGCGCGGTGGTCGGAGGAATCCGACGCCATCATGGGGCTGCGGCGCGACTTCGACGACGGCCATTTCTTCTGGCAGCATAGGTTCTGGCCCGCGCTCGCCATCTACAACCCGCTGTCCCGCGACGGGTGGCGCCCGGGCGAGCGATATAAACTTTGCAATGTCCTATGCTTCGAGGGCAGCTTCTTCTCGCGCCGTGTGGTGCAGAAGATCGGCTTGCCGGACGCGCGCTTCTTCATTTACCTGGACGATGCCTGCTACGGCTACGTGGCGAGCAAGGTGACCGACGTCTACTACGTGCCCGACTACGTGCTCAGCCGTCGTCGCGAGGTAGCGAACAAGGAGATCGGCAAGAAGCGCCAGCTCAACTCGACCTCGGACATGACGCGCTACTACATCACGCGCAACCGCGGGTACCTGGCACGCTATTTCATGCTTTACGGCGACTACAATCCCGTGGGGTACGCCGTGGGGACGGTCGCGACCTTTGGCAAGGAGCTCATTCGCCTGCTCATCGTGGACCGCTCGCACCTCAAGAGCGGCCTGTCCCGGCTCTGGGAGGGCCACAAGGAGTCGCGACGAATCCTGCACGACCCCACCTGGACCCCCATGCCGCCCCTCGACTGATCGATAACAAATTGGGGTCGGATACCAAGTTAATTTGGTATCCGACCCCAATTTAGTGAAGGCGAGAATTACTTCTCGGCGAAAGCCTTGGTGATGCTGGCCGCGGCCTTCTTGCCGGCGCCCATGGCCAGGATGACCGTGGCGGCGCCGGTGACGATGTCGCCGCCGGCCCAGATGCGGGGATCGGTCGTCTGGCCGGTCTCCTCGTCGGCGACGATGTAGCCCCACTTGTTGAGCTCCATCTTGCCGCCGATCTTCTTGGCGAAGGGGTTGGCGTTCGTGCCGATGGCGGAAATCGCGACGTCGCAGGGAATCTCCTCGATGGCGCCCTCGATGGGGATCGGGCGGCGACGGCCGGACTCGTCGGGCTCGCCGAGCTCCATCTTCTGGACCTTGACGGCGCAGACGGTGCCGTCCTCGCCGGCGATGAACTCGAGCGGGGAGACGAGCGGCATGACCTCGACGCCCTCGGCCTTGGCGTGGTGCAGCTCGGCGCGACGGGCGGGCATCTCCTCCTCGGTGCGGCGGTAGGCGATGATGGCGCGCTCGGCGCCCAGGCGCTTGGCCGTGCGGACGGCGTCCATGGCCACGTTGCCGCCGCCGAAGACGACGACGTTCTTGCCGTGCTTGGTCGGCGTGTCGTAGTCGGGGAACTTGTTGGCCTTCATCAGGTTCACGCGGGTGAGGTACTCGTTCGCGAAGAAGACGTTGGGCAGGTTCTCGCCGGGCACGTTGAGGAACTTGGGCAGGCCGGCGCCGGTCGCGACGTAGATGGCGTCGAAGCCCTTCTCGAAGAGCTCGTCGGCCGTGGTGATGTTGCCCACGACGGAGTTGTACTCAAAGTGGACGCCCATCTCCTCCAGGCCGTCGAGCTCGCGCTTGACGACGGCCTTGGGCAGGCGGAACTCGGGGATGCCGTAGACGAGCACGCCGCCGCCGGTGAAGAAGGCCTCGAAGACGGTGACGTCGAAGCCGTTGCGGGCGAGCTCGCCGGCGCAGGTGATGCCGGACGGGCCGGAGCCCACGACGGCGACCTTCTTGCCGTTCTTGGGGGCCATCTTGGGCTTGGAGGCCAGCTCGGGCTGGTCGCCCACGAAGCGCTCGAGCTGGCCGATGGCCACGGGCTCGGACTTCTTGCCGCGGACGCAGCGGCCCTCGCACTGGTTCTCCTGCGGGCAGACGCGGCCGCAGATGGCGGGGAGCATGGACTCCTCGCGGATGATGTCCAGCGCGCCGCCGAAGTCCTCGGCGCGGATCTTCTCGATGAACTTGGGGATGTTGATGTTGACCGGGCAGCCCTCGACGCACAGCGGCTTCTTGCAGTCCATGCAGCGCTCGGCCTCGGCCAGCGCCATCTCCTTGGTGAAGCCCTTGTCGACGGGGCGGAAGTCGGTTGCGCGCTCGGCGGCCGGCTCCTCGTTATCGGGGGTGCGCGGGGACTTCATGTCCGGGACAAAGCGACCGTTTACTTGTGGCATGCGCAGTTCGCCTCCTCATAGGCCTTGAGGGACTGGCCCTCCTCGGTACGGTATGCAGCCTGACGCGCGCGCAGGTCGTTCCAGTCGACCTTGGTGGCGTCGAAGTCGGGGCCGTCGACGCAGGCGAACTTCGTCTGGCCGTCGACCTCGACGCGGCAGCAGCCGCACATGCCCGTGCCGTCGACCATGATGGGGTTGAGCGACGCGGTGATCGGGGTGTTGTACTTCTCGGCCGTCATGGCGGAGAACTTCATCATCGGGACGGGGCCGACGCAGAAGACCTGGCTCACGGCCTTGTCCTGCAGCAGGCGCTCCAGCGGGGCGGTAACGACGCCCTTCTCGCCATAGGAGCCGTCGTCGGTGGTGATGTGGATGTGGTCGTCGTCCAGCAGCTCGCGGAACTGGTCCTCGAGCAGCAGGAGGTCCTTCGTGCGGGCGCCCATGATGGCGTGCACCTCGTGGCCGGTCTCGACCAGGTGCTTGGCGACCGGGAAGGCGATGGCCAGGCCGACGCCGCCGCCGATGACCGCGCACGGGCCCTCGGCCATCTCGGTCGGCATGCCCAGCGGGCCGGTGACGTCCTTGATGGAGTCTCCCGCCTCGTAGGTGGACAGCATCTCGGTGGTCTTGCCGATCACCATGAAGATGAACTCGACCCAGCCCTCCTCGGGGTTCCAGCCCGCCAGGGTGAACGGCACGCGCTCGCCCGTCTCGTTGGCGCGGACCATGAGGAACTGGCCAGCGTGAGCGTGCTTGGCCATCTCCGGCGCCTCGATGCGGAACTTGAACACCTTCTCCGAGAACTGCGTCTTGTCGAGGATCTTGTACATCAACTAACTCCTCTCCTGCGTTTCTCTTTTCTGTTTCTGGGGCCGCGCCCGAGTCCCCCTTGACTCTGGGCGGCGCGCGAACCGGCTTGCCGCCTACGGCCCAGCAACTTCATGATTGTACCCCGCTCGCGGGTGGGCGTATGGCCGATGTGCCGTTGCGGGGGGAAATCGCGCCGTTTGCCGGATGTGCCGGGCATGCGTCTTCTGGCGGGTGCGCTGCCATGCGGCGCGCGGCCGTCGCCCGGAGCGGAATTCGCGGCTTTGCGGCGTTGCGCGGCGGAACGGTATGCTGCTGGCGATGGCCATGCGAGCGGGGAGGCGTCGATGGAACCAGGGCAGCGGGAGCGCCTGCTGACCGAGCTTGGGCGCAGGCGAATGCTTGCGGGGCCGGGAGCGGGTGGGAAGAAGACCGACGGCGAGGTCCTTACGCTGTGGGGCCAGCCGGCCTGGCGGGCGGTGCCGCGTGGCGAGGACGCCGGGGCTCCGCAGGCCCTTATGGACGCCGGACCGCGGCAGAAGCTCCTTGTACAGATCGCGTATGCGGAACCGGCTTGCGGGGACGATGCGTGCGCGGCCTGGGTCGAGGACGCATGGGCCGGCCTGGGGCTGGGGGCCGTGAGCGGGTGTGCCCGGGAGCTGTACGAACGCTTCTGCGCGGCCTCGGATCTCGCTCTGCTCAAGGTGGGGATGATCGTGGCCGTGCCCGAGGTACCGTATACCTTTGCCGGCCGCGAGCATGGCCACGTGGGCCTCTACGTGGGCGACGGCGCCGTGATGGATTGCGCCGAGGGCCGCGTGCGCAAGGCCCCTCTCGACCTGTGGCTCAGCACGTACGGCGTCATGGCCGAGCCCCGTTGGGGCTGGTTGGCGCATCTTCCCCTCGACTGACTCCATGCGGATCTGCGTGGGTATAATCGTATTACATTGAAATACGATTGGAGGAGGGCGACGATGGCAATGGAAGCAACGACCATCCGCTTCGAGCCAGAAGAGAGGTCCTGGATTCAGGCATACGCCGACTTTGTTGGCAGGACGTTCTCCGATGTGGTGCGCGAGGCGGCGCTCGAAATGGTCGAAGATGCCGCCGACCGTCAGGCGTACGAAGATTCCTTGGCCGCAGACGATGGAGTGCGTTACTCGATGGATGAGGTCAAGCGCATGGCAATGGAAGCCGAATGAGCTATGAGGTCGAGTGGTCGCGTGCTGCGACAAAACAGCTTCTCTCTATAGAGAAGAAGCAACGATTGATGATTCTTAAATGGGTTGAGGAGAATCTCGAAGGCTGCGAGAACCCTAAGGCCGTCTCTGGTTCTAAGGCGCTTAAGGGAACTCAGAATGGATGGCGGTATAGGGTCGGTAGCTACAGGATTCTGTCGACGATTGATGAGGGGAAGCTACTCATCGAAGTTGTCCGAGTGGGGCATAGACAGGGTGTATATAAGAATCTGCCCAAGGAAATGTGATGTTCTGAGGTCATGACCTAGCGCCTCCCCGCCCCGCGTCGTCACTGCCGAACGAAGTGTCGACGGCGACTCCAAGCGTCGATTCGCCGAGTCGACGGGTGCGTTTGCTGCCCCGATTCGTATACTTCGAAGTATCGCTGACTAACACGTCGCCTTCGGGCGACCCGACGAGGGGAGACGCCAATGGCCGAGGACGCCAAGCAGTACGCGTTGGACAAGCACAAGGAGTGGCACGGTAAGATCGAGGTCGTGAGCCGCGCCTCCATCAGCACGCCCGAGGAGCTCGCCGTGGCGTATACGCCGGGCGTCGCCCAGCCGTGCCTCGAGATCCAGAAGAACGTCGACGACTCCTATACCTATACGCGTCGCGGGAACCTTGTGGCCGTGGTCACCGACGGCTCGGCGGTCCTGGGCCTGGGCAACATCGGTCCCGAGGCCGGCATGCCCGTGATGGAGGGCAAGTGCGCACTCTTCAAGACGTTCGCCGACGTCGACGCCTTCCCGCTGTGCATCCGCTCCAACGACGTGGACGAGATCGTGCGCACGGTCGAGCTGCTCGCGGGCAGTTTCGGCGGCGTGAACCTTGAGGACATCAGCGCGCCGCGCTGCTTCGAGATCGAGCGCAGGCTCAAGGAGTCCTGCGACATCCCCGTCTTCCACGACGACCAGCACGGTACGGCGGTCGTGACCTGCGCCGCGTTGATCAACGCGTGCCGTCTGACCGGTCGCGAGCTCGCCGACGTGCGCGTGGTGTTCTCGGGCGCCGGCGCCGCCGGGATCTCCATCGCGCGCCTGATGAAGCGCATGGGCGTGCGCGACGTCATTATCTGCGACCGCAAGGGCGCCATCTACGAGGGGCGCGAGGGCCTGAACCCCGTGAAGGAAGAAATCGCCACCTGGACGAACCGCGAGGGTGTTCACGGGTCGCTCGCCGATGCCGTGGCCGGCGCGGACGTCTTTGTGGGCGTGTCCGCCCCCGGCGCGCTCACGCAGGACATGGTGCGCACGATGGCCAAGGACCCGATCGTCTTCGCGTGCGCGAACCCCGTGCCCGAGATCATGCCCGACGAGGCCCTCGCCGCCGGCGCCGCCGTGGCCGCGACCGGCCGCTCGGATTTCCCGAACCAGATCAACAACGTCCTCGCGTTCCCTGGGATTTTCCGCGGCGCGCTCGACGTGCGCGCTTCCGACATCAACGATGAAATGATGGAAGCCGCCGCCTACGCCATTGCGGGCCTGGTGGACGATGATAAGCGCTCCGCCGATTACATCATCCCCGGCGCCTTCGACAAGCGCGTTGCCCCCGCGGTCGCCGCGGCCGTCGCCGACGCCGCCCGCAAGTCCGGCGTGGCGAGGGTGTAAGGACGCGAACCTCTCCAGCGCTTTCACACAAGGCGCCCCCCGCAAAATGAGACGTAATCCGCGCTTGGGATGTCTTATTTTGCGGGGGCGCCGACCTATACTCGAGGCACGCGAACCATCGGGGTCCGCGCTTCTAGGGTATGGAGGCGCACGTGGAGATCGACGGAACGGAAATCAAGAAGGTCGCTTCTGTAGGCGCAGGGGTCATCGGCTACAGCTACGCGCTCAAGTTCGCGATGGCGGGCCTTGAGGTCTGGGCGCAGAACCGGACCGAGCAGTCGAGCGAGCTCGCCCGTGAGCGGGTGGCGACGTCGTTGGCTTCTCTCGTGAAGAACGGCGTGTACACCGAGGACGAGTCGGCTGCCATCGCCGCGCGCATCCACTACACGACCTCGATTGCCGAGGCAGTGGACGGGGCGCAGTTCATCCAGGAGTCCTCGGCCGAGCATTATGAAGTCAAATGGGAGCTTGTCGACGCCATCGAGGCCGCTGCTGCACCTGACGCCATCATCGCCAGCTCGACGTCCGGCCTCCTTGTGACCCAGATCGCGAAGAACGCCAAGCACCCCGAGCGCTTCTGCGGAGGCCACCCGTACAACCCGCCCCACCTCATCCCGCTCGTGGAGATCACGAAGGGCGAGAAGACGTCGAAGGACACGGTGACCTGGGCGAAGGAGTTTTACTCAGCCATTGGTATGGAGCCTGTTGTCCTGCAGAAGGAGGCGCTTGGGTTCATCTGCAACCGCTTGCAGATGGCCCTATATCGCGAGGTCGCGAACCTCGTGCTCTCCGGCGTCTGCTCGATTGAGGACGCCGACAAGGCCGTGACGTTCGGCCCCGGGATCCGCTGGGGCATCATGGGCCCCTCGCTCGTCTTTGAGCTCGGCGGGGGCAAGGGCGGCGTTTCCGGTCTGATGAACCACCTTAATGACTCGATCAGCCTCTGGCTGAACGATATGGCCGACTGGAAGAGCTTCCCGCCCGAGTTCGCGCAGGTTGCCCAGGACGGCGTGAACGCGGAGCTCGCCAACCGCTCCCCAGAGACGGGCAATGACCCCGAGTCTTTGGCGGAGTATCGCGATCACACGCTCATTGAGCTGCTCAAGCTGCACAAGAAGCTCTAAGGAGCGGAGCTCCCGTCCCGGCCGCCCTCGGCGGGAGCTTTTCTTTGGTGAGAATCGGAGAATGAGCCGCTCAATGCGGCGCAGCTTGGTGCTGAGTGCACACTCGGGGCGCTCGTCCCACGTAAAATAGTTTTTGAGCGCACTGGGGCCGTTCGTCACACGTAAAAAGTGGCGCCGGCCCGTCTTAAACTATTTTTTCAGATAGCTTATCTGCGCTTTTCTCGGTCGATCGGCTTCGGTGCCGCCAAAATACGTGTGACGAACGGCTCGAACGTGTACGAAATCCGATTTACGTGTGACGAACGGCGCGAGTGCGCTCTGGAGTCAGGACGTATCGTGGGCCGGCTCCAGGATGATGTCCCCCGTTAAACCTTGTGCCCTGAAACCCAACGGCAATGCATGTCGCATAAGGTGAATACACTGCTTATCCTGTCCGTTGCCACCTATTCGGGGAAGGGGACGGCTGTGGAGAGGTGCGACCATGACGTTGATTAAGCCGTTGGGGTCTGAGCTCGAGGAATACGTGCGCGACGAGTCGCGAACGGTTGGCCGGGCCGAGACCATCTCGTTCCCCGCGAACGAGGCCGAGGTTCGCGCGGTCCTGCGCGAGCTGTACGCCTCGGGGATGCCAATCACAGTCCAGGGGGCGCGGACGGGTCTTGCCGCGGGAGCCGTTCCCAACGGTGGCCATGTGCTCAACTTGAGCCGCATGGATGCGGCCCTTGGCCTGCGCCGTGATTCTGACGGCACGTTCTACCTGCGCGTTCAGCCGGGTATGGTGCTCGCCAACCTCCGCAAGGCCTTGGCAAACAAGTCGCTTTCGACGACAGGCTGGGGTGCGCAGAGCCTCGCCGCCCTCGAAGAGCTCTATGCCGGCGCCGAGCAGTTCTTTCCCACGGACCCGACCGAGACGAGCGCCTGCATCGGCGGCATGGTCGCCTGCAACGCTTCCGGCGCGCGTAGTTACGGCTACGGCCCCGTGCGCCCGCACGTGAGCGCCTTGCGCGTCGTCCTGTCGGACGGCGACGTGCTGGCTCTCCACCGCGGCGACGTTCGCGCGGAAGGCCGCACGCTCAGGCTCGTCACGGAGTCCGGCCGCGAGCTCGCCCTCGACCTCCCTGATTACCAGATGCCGCATACAAAGAACGCTTCCGGCTACTATGTCGAGGACAACATGGACGCCCTCGACCTGTTCGTCGGCAGCGACGGCACGCTCGGCGTCGTGACCGAGGTCGAGCTCGCGCTCATGCCCGCCCCGGCGGTCGTCTGGGGCATGAGCTGCTTCTTTGCCAGCGAGTCGGCCGCGCT
>DJRK01000133.1:0-7545 GCA_002440065.1 Atopobium sp. UBA6362
CCATATCGCACGCCAGGCGCTACACTGGAACCCTGCCCATTCCAGAAGAAGGACGAAACATGGCCTCTCGAGATCAGAACAACGAGCCCGATGACTACGCCGCCGCACTCAGCGCGCGCCTCAAGGAGGCTCGCAAGAGGAAGCTTTTGACCATTACGCAGCTTTCGAAGTACACGGGGATGTCGGTCGGGTACCTCTCGAACGTCGAGCGCGGCCTCACGAGCCCCACGGTCTCGAGCCTCCGCTCTATCTGCCGCGAGCTCGGTGTCCAGATGGCTGACATCCTCAGCGTCGCCGCATCCAGGCGTGACGTGATAAGGTCGGACGAGGCGCGCCTCGAGCTGCGCAGCGAGTTCGGCATGGCCATGAGGACCTTCGATTTCGGGATTGGCTCGGACGTCTTCGAGGTGATTCGCCTCGAGCCCGGCTGCGCGAAGACCGATGCCCCGGCCTTGCATCCATATCCCGAGACCGTTTACGTTACCGAGGGCGAGCTCACGCTTACCGTTGACGGCGATCCGGTCAGGCTCGCGGCGGGCGACGCCGCGTGCGTGAAGGCGAACCACCCGCACACTACAAGGAACGACGGCGAAGAGATGTCCGAGAGCGTCTGGTTCAGGCTGCGCCATTCCTCTGTGACGAATCTTTTATAGCTGTGTTTTATTGAGTCATGTTGAGCCGCGGTCGGCCAAGCCGTCCGGGGCTTTTTTCTTGCCGTTCGCGATGGATTTCGTTTCGGTAACGCTTAATTACATGCGCATAAAAGCTATTGTGAAACAATCTTCACGTCAGTGAAACAGCTCTATGCTGGCAATCGTAAGGGGCATGGAGCCTCTCACCACCAAGGGACGCGGACGCGTCCGGGAAGGAGCCTTCCTATGGCAGCAGAAGAGACCGTCGGAGTCGAAGAAAGGAAGAAGGCGCATGAGCTCAGGACCCAAAGCGCGTTTCTCGGCCACCCGAAGGCCATAGGGACGCTCTCGGTCATGCAGCTGTGCAACTCCTTCGCCAGCTACGGCATGAGCGCCATCCTCGTCTATTACCTCTACGCCTCGGTGGCCGACGGCGGCATCGGACTTACCCAGACGGAGGCGGCTCAGCTCGTCTCGCTTTACTCGGCGCTTTCGTTGCTCGCCGGGCTCGTGGGGTCCTTCGTCGTCGACCGTATCCTCGGTGCTCGCGCGGGCCTCAGGTTCTCCCGCTGCGTCCAGGCGTTAGCGTATGTGCTTCTGGCCATCCCCGGCCTCGGCATCCTGGGATATGCGGCGAGTCAGGTGCTGCTTGTCTTCTCCACCATGCTCTGCGGCCGCTCGGTCGAGGCCTTGATGGGCAAGATGTATGAGATGGGCGATGAGCGGCGCGACGGCGCGTTCACCATCTCTTACACCATCGCGAACGTGGGCGCCGCCGTCCCCGCCATCGTCGGCGCGGTCTCCGTGGCCTTTGGTTACCACGCGGCGTTCGCCGTCGGAGCCGTGGCCGCCGTCGTCGGGGCGGCCATCTACCTCGCGACCGAGAAGTCCTTCTTCGGTCCCATAGGCGTTTCCCCCGAAGACCCGCTCCCGGCAGCTGCCCAGAAGAAGGCGCTTGCCGCGATCTTCGCCTGCGTCGTCGTCTTTGTCGCGGCTATGGCCGGCCTCTTCGCAGGCTCGGTCATCACCATCAAGCAGTTCGCCAGCACGATGAGCACGGCAGCCATCTTTATCCCCATCGTCTACCTCGCCTACATCATCAAGAGCAAGAAGACCTCCCCCGAGGAGTCGCGCCGCGTGATGGCCCTCATCCCGCTGTATGTGTGCAACTGCCTTGCCATGCTCGTGTGGACCCAGTCGACCTCGGTCCTTGCTATCTACTGCGAGACGAGCGTCGACCTGAACCTGTTTGGCGTGGAGATCAGCCCAGCGACCTTCCAGACCGTACCGGCCGTCTTGGGCATGGTCTTTGGCGTCGCGGCTTCCGCGATCTGGGGCAAGCTCGGCGATCGCCAGCCCTCTAACCCCATGAAAATCGGCGCCGGCACCTGCCTGTGGGGCCTCGGCCCGGTCTTCATGTGCCTGCCGTTCCTTCTTTTCCCGGCTGGCGTCAAGGTGAGCCCCCTCTGGATCGTTTTCTTCTACGTCATCATCATCGCGGGCGAGGCCATGACGAGCCCTACGGGATACTCGGCCGCCTCCATCGTCGCCCCGGCGGCCTTCTCGACCCAGATGGTCACGGTCTGGAGCCTTTCGCAGTCTACCGGCGCCGGCCTCTCGACGCTCGTCTCCCAGTTCTACGTCGAGGGGTCTGAGGTCCCGTATTTCCTGGCAATGGGGCTTGTCACCGTTGCTTGCGGTCTCCTCGTCGCCTTCATGGCAAAGAAACTCAACCATCAGATGGGCATGGGCGTCTCGTCTGCCCACTAACGGCAAAGAAGCGCTCGCAAGTTCAACGTCCAGCAACGGCTGGTTGTCCCGCGCTCGCGCCCCACGGTCAAACAAAGGAGAAATCATGTCCGATCGTCTTTCCAAGCTCAAAGAGAGCCTCAAGCCCGACGGGATCGAGGCGTACGTTGTCACGAAGGGCTCTGACATCAAGTATTTAACCGGTTTCACGGGGGAGTACGGGACGTCGGTGCTCGTCGTCACCGGTTCCGAGTGCCACTTCGTGACCGATGGCCGCTTTGAGAGCCAAGCTCAGACCGAGGTTGGCGGCGTCGCCAAGGTCCACGTGTACATGAAGTGGGGCACGCGCGCGGCGAACTACTACACCTGCGCCGGCGATATCCTCCACGAGCTCGGCGTGAGCGAGGCCGGATACGTCGCTTCCGACATCACGATGGCGGATTACTCCGACCTCTCCGAGCATGCCGAGGGCGTGAAGCTCGTGACCGTCGCGGATCATGTGGCGCCGCTTCGCATGATCAAGGACGAGGAGGAACTCGCCCTCATCCGACGCGCCTGCCAGATCAGCATGCGCAGCTTCTACGGCTTGCTCGACGCAATCAAGCCCGGCGTGACCGAGATAGACGTCGCCAACGAGCTCGAGTACCAGTTCCGCTCCCGCGGGGGCCAGGGCTTCTGCTTCGAGACGATCGTGGCCTCCGGTCCCGACAACGGCGCCTTCCCCCATGCCACCGCCTCTACGCGTAAGCTCGAGTACGGCGACTTCGTCACCATCGATTTCGGAACCTATTACGGCGACTACTGTTCCGATATCACGCGCACGGTCCTCATCGGCAAGGCCAAGGAGCCGGAGCTCCTCAAGGTCTGGAGTATCGTCGAGGAGGCCAAGGAGCTTGGCGCCTCCATGCTCAAGCCCGGCGTGACCTACGCCGAGGTCTCCAATGCTGTGCACAAGTACGTCGAGGACCACGGCTACAAGATTCCCCACGGCGTGGGCCACAACTTCGGCCTCGATATCCATGAGGCGCCTTTTATGTGCCCGCTCAACGACACCCCTGAGCAGCCCGGCATGGTCCACACAATGGAGCCGGGCATCTATCTGCCGGGCGTCGGCGGCGTTCGCCAGGAGGACGATTACCTCATCACCGAGTCCGGCGCTGAGCGCTTGACCTACATCACCGATCATCTCATCGAGCTGTAGCCCTGCCCCCTCCGAGGCCGCCGCGGCGCTTGCGCCCCGGCGGCTTTTTTCCTAACCGACGTATGCCCCCCTGCTCTATAGAGGATCAGGTGAGCTTAGGGGGCGTGACGCGAAAGCGAGAACCATGGAAACAACCGATGCGTTTGCGGCGGCGCGAGACATTGTCAAGCGCCTGAGGTACCTCGAGTATCTCGACAACGTGCTTTATTACGACCGCTGGGCGGGCGGAAGCCCGTCGGGCGGATTCGCATATGGCTCTGAGGTCAACGGCTTCGTCGTAAGGCAAAGAAGCGAGCTTCTTTGCTCGAAAACCACGAAGTCCGTTGTGGAGGAACTCCGCGGGGTCTCGGAGGGCGAGGCGAGCAAAGAAGACCTTTGCGTCGCCCGTTGGCTCCAGGCTCGATACGACGAGGCGACCAAGGTTCCCTCCCAGCTCCTGGAGGAGCTTTCTTCGGCGAACGCACAGGGTCAGAGGGAGTGGGCTGAATGTCTCGAGCGCAAAGACTTCAAGGCCTTCTTGCCGACGCTGGAGCGCCAGTTCGACGTTCAGCGCAGGATCGCCCTTTCCATCGACCCGGATGCGCGGGTGTACGACACGATCATGGCGCGCTGCGACCCGAGCTATACCTGCGATGAAGTCGACGCCCTATTTGAGGCCGTCAAGGACGAGGTGCTCCGCTTGCTCCCGGGCGCTTTGGACGCGTTCTCGGATACCGACGCGTTGGGCCTCGCCCCCATCGAGGAGGTCGTCTCCGAAGACGAGGCAGATGCCCTCGTCTCCCTCGTCTGCGAGTCGCTTGGGGCCGACCCCGCGCAGACGACGCGTTGGCGCATCCATCACCCCGTTACCGTGTGCGTGGGCCCCAGGGACGGAAGGCCCTCCACGTATCCTTGGGGCGATGCCGGCCTGTTCCAGTCTATGCGCGCCATGGCCCACGAGACGGGCCACTCCATGTACGGTTGCGGCAGCTCCCAGCGCGTCGTCGACCTTGGACTTTGGGGCGGTATCGAGGGCTTCATGCACGAGAGCCAGTCGCGTTTCTATGAGAACCACGTCTTCCGCAGCGAGGAGTTCTGGGAAGGCTTCTTGCCCAAGGCCCAGAAGCTCTGCCCCAAGCTCGCCGGCCTCGAACCCCAGGCGGTATGCAAGATGCTGAACAAGCCCAAGCCGGGCCCCAGCAGACTCTCGGCCGACGAGCTCACGTACCCCCTCCACATCATCGTCCGCCACGAGATTGAGCGCGACTACTTCGACGGCAGACTCGCTCTGGCGGACATCGAGGAGGCTTGGAACGCCAAGTACAAGGAGTACCTCGGCTGCGCTCCCGAAGATGCGTCGCAGGGAGTCCTCAGCGATGTGCACTGGGCGAGCGGCTGCGTCGGGTATTTCTTCAGCTACGCGCTCGGCGACCTTTATGCCGCGCAATTCGAGCATGCCCTGCGCCTAGACGCCCCCGATGCCTTCGCGCGCTTGTCGCAGGGGGATTCCTCTGAGATCAAGGGATGGCTTTCGGGCCATGTCTGGGCATCTGGGCAGTCGCTCTCCGCGCCCTCGACGTTGAGAAGGGCGACGGGCGAGGACCTCGACGCCCGTTATTACTGCGAGTACTTGGCGCGCAGGTACGAGTAGCTCTGTGCGCCATAAGGTTTCCTGGTAGCCCCGTCAGCGTCTCGGCGGGGCTACCGAGGTCCTTTGCGCCAAAGTTCCCGGGATGCGGATTGCGCCCGCTCCCCGGGCTTCCCTTTTGCCTGCCGCGTACTCGAACGCGGCTGCGCCCCGCTTATGCGCATCGAACTTGACTGTGGTGAGGCGAGCGTGGGGGATATAGGCCGCAAGCGAGTCGTCGACGCCGACGACGCTGACGTCGTCTGGTACGCGTATCCACCGACCATGAGGGCGGCCGCGTCATCGCTGCGGCTCTCGACGTCTCTATCGACGGATTGGCCTGCGCAAACGCCTGGGTTTCGTTCGCATGGCGTCTGAAGATGGGCGCTGGAACGCGCTCACCGCATGCGATATGGATATGTTTCTTGCGCTTACCCGCGAGAGCGGGGCGAGCTCCGTGATGTGTCTGCAGAACGCGACCGCTTCCTGGGGGCGCGAGCGGCCGGCGATGTGCGCATCTGCAACATACATCGCGGCGTCATCCCTTGGGCGTATTTCATCCGCACGAGCGGTGGCGCCATATCAAGAAGGAGAACATCGGCCTGATTGAGGTCATGGACCTCGCCGTCTTGCCCCCGCGACTCGTTCCCGAGCTCGACGCCGTGAAGCGGCATCTGCTCGTAGGAGACCTATCCGGACTTTCTTCGGACCAGCTCAGCTCGGCTCATGCGGCTTGGGCCGAGGACATCTACCTGCACCGCGGCGACGAGCTCCGCGAAGACAACGCCCTCGATATCCTTCATGAGGAGGTGGTAAAGTCTTTGCCTATGTCCTGGAAGACGCCGGCGTCTTCAAATGGGACGAGCGGGACCGGCCGGTCCGCGTGCGGAAGGTTCATCGACGGCCTGTAGTTTCTCGATGTGCGAAATGGGGCGCCCGCTATTCGCCCGCCTCGAGCTCGTCGATTCGCGCCGATTGCTCGCTTTGCAGCTGGAACGTGGCCAACCTGCGGGCTAAACTGATGCGATGGCCATAGGGCGTGCTTTCGCGCGAGGGGAGAAGCATTTGGCATATGAGCTGCTGGTACGCTGCCTAAAGAACGAGGCTGCGCTCGATTCCACCTATGCACGCGGGGCGCAGATCGCGCGGGCAGGCGGTGTTCTGCACTTTTCCCAGAGGGAAGGCGGCATCGGGACGAGCGTGAGCGTTACTGGTCGCGTGAAGGGCTCCGGCGGCTCGTATTACTCCGTCTCCGTCGATCTCTCGACCGATCCCGCGGAGGTGCTCGATTATTCCTGCAGCTGCCCCGCGGCGCTCAAGTACCCCGGCATGTGCAAGCACGAGATCGCCCTCGCCCTAGCCTATCTGGGGGAGGCGAGGGCGGACGAAGCCCCTCCCGCACAGCGGCCCGCAGCCGATCCTTCCAAACCCGCCGCGTCGCCCCGTCACCCGTATGCGCCCGTCGAGGCCCCCACGAGCTCGGCGATCAGCGCGCTTCTCGGCCGCGCCGCGGGAGAGCGCCTCCGCGAGTCGCGCGCACGCCGCGCACGCCTTGCCTCGGCGCCGGCTGAGCCCGCCCGCCTCGGCGTCGAGCTCGTGAACCAGGAGCTCTCCTCCGGCTCCGACGGCCTCGCCATCCGCCTGAGCATCCAGCGCGGCCGCGCGAAGTACGTCGTGAAGAGCGTCTCCTCCTTCGTGGACGCCTGCCGCGAGCACGATGAGGTCGTCTACGGCAAGAACCTCACGCTCGTTCACGAGCAGAGCGAGTTCGAGCCATCCTCCTGGGCGCTCGTCCGCGTGCTCGCCCGCGTCGTCGACGCCCAGTCGGCGCTTTTCCAGTCCCGCTGGAGCTATCGCGAGCGCGGCCGGGGGGCCGACGTCCGCGCGCTTCCCCTCTCCGACGCCGACGTCATCGACGTGCTCGACGCCCTCCAGGGCGAGCGCATAGAGATCGAGCCGCGAAGAAGGTCCTCTTACTATCACGTGAAGGGCGACACCGTGCTCGTGCGGACCGGCGACGTTCGTCTGGCCTGCGCCGTCTTCCCTGGCTCACCCGCCGGCCTCGACGTCGAGCTCGACCCGTCTTTCCGCGTCCTTCTCGCCGGCGGCTCCTGCTACCTCGTGGGCCCCGACGCGGCGACGCGCGCAAGCGACGACTTCGCCCGCGAGGCGGCCCCGGTGCTCTCCGCGCTCGACGACCCCTACGGCACGCTCCACGTGAGCGAGAAGGACGTGGGCGAGTTCTGCCGCTCCGTCCTGCCCGTCCTTTCCAAGTGGTGCGACCTCACGGCGCCCGAAGGCCTCGCCGACCTCGTCCCGCCGGAGCCCGGGTTCGCGTTCCGCATCGGCGAGGACGA
>DJRK01000133.1:7550-7725 GCA_002440065.1 Atopobium sp. UBA6362
GGCTCCGTTACCTGCGACGCCACGGTCGTCTATGGCGACTGGAGGTGCCGTCTTGGATCGGGGGAGGACCTTCCCGGCCAGCCCGCCCGCGACCTCGCGGCCGAGTACCACGTCCAGGACGTGCTCGAGGACTATTTCCCCCTGGGCACCGCGGCCGGGGACTACCGCTTTGGCG
>DJRK01000136.1 GCA_002440065.1 Atopobium sp. UBA6362
ATTTGGGGTCGGATACCAAATTGAAGCGATGATGGGGGTCGGGACTCTTATCGGGAAGCAATTTGGGGTCGGACCCCAAATTGAGGGTGGGGGTTAGGCGTCGTGGCCGCGGCCCATCGCGATCTTGCCGGTGCGGGTGAGCTGGCGGATGCCGTAGCCGCGGAAGAGGTTCTCCATGGCGTCAAGCTTGGACTCGTTGCCGGTGGCCTCTACGGTGAGGGTGTTCTTGCCCACGTCGACGACCTTGGCGCGGAAGACGTTCGCGATCTCGATGATCTCGTGCCTACGGTCGGGGGAGGCCTGGACCTTGAAGAGGACGAGCTCGCGCTCGATGGCCTCCTCCTCGGTGAGGTCGGAAATCTTGAAGACGCTCACGAGCTTGTGGAGCTGCTTCGTGATCTGCTCGAAGCCGACCTCATCGGCCTCCACGATGATCGTCATGCGGGAGAGGGTCTCGTCCTCGGTGGGGGCGACGGTCAGGCTCTCGATGTTGAACCCGCGGCGGGAGATCATGCCCGTCACGCGCGAGAGCACGCCGGACTTGTTCTCCACAAGGACGCTCAGGATGTGCTTCACGGCTATTCGCCTCCCTTTGTGGCTGCGTCTTCGTCGTCGGCGGGGTCGGCAACGGCGACGGACCTGCGCCCGCCTGCGCCAAAGCCCTTCTCGCTCACGCGCACGCCTCCCAAGGTCACATCGAGCGCGCCGATGATGTCGTCGATGGGGGCACCGGGGGCGACCATGGGGTAGACGGTCTGGTCGCGCGGGATCATGACGTCGAGAAGGAACGGGCCGTCGCTCGCGAGCATCTCGTCGAGCGCCTCGTCGACCTCCTCGGGCTTGGAGATGCGGCGGGCCTTCCAGCCGTAGGCGTCGGCGAGCTTGACGAAGTCGGGGTTGTCGGCGAGCTCGGTGAAGGAGTAGCGCTTGTTGTAGAAGAGGCTCTGCCACTGGTGGACCATGCCGAGCGCCCGGTTGTCGATGATGAGGACCTTCACGGGTACGCCGTTGATGGCGGCCGTGGCCATCTCCTGCGAGTTCATCTGGAACGAGCCGTCGCCGGCCACGCAGACCACCTGGTCCTCGGGGCAGCCGATCGCGGCGCCGATGGCGGCGGGGAAGCCGAAGCCCATCGTGCCCAGGCCGCCGGATGAGATGAACGTGCGCGCGTGCTCGCGGTGGATGTTCTGGTGGGCCCACATCTGGTGCTGGCCGACCTCGGTCGTGACGATGGAGGCCTCGGGGTCGAGCTTCTCGGAGAGCTTGTGGAGCACGACCTCGGGCGCGATCGAGTCGGGGTAGTCCGAGAACTCGCTCGTGTAGAACGGCCAGCGGTCGCGCCAGGAGAAGACGTCGCGGACCCAGTCGGCGTCGACGGGCTTCGCGTCCTTCTTGGCGAGGCGGTCGCAGAGGGAGCCGAGAACGACCTTGGCGTCGCCGACGATGGGCACGTCGGGGTTCACGATCTTGCCGATCTCGGCCGGGTCGATGTCGATGTGGATGATCTTTGCGTGGGGGGCGAACTCGGAGACCTTGCCGGTCACGCGGTCCGAGAAGCGGGCGCCCACGGCGATGAGAAGGTCGCACTCGGTCACGGCCATGTTCGCGTACTTGGAGCCGTGCATGCCCACGGGCCCCAGGTTCAGCGGGTTCGAGCAGCGCATGGCGCCCTTGCCCATGAGGGTCGTGACCACGGGGATCTGCATGCGCTCGGCGAGCTCGGTGAGCTCCGCGCACGCGTGGCTCGTGACGATGCCGCCGCCGGCGTAGAGCAGGGGCTTCTTGGCCTCGCAGATGAGCTCGGCCGCGGCCTTGACCTGGCGCGCGTTGCCGCGATAGTTGGGCTTGTAGCTGGGGATGGAGATCTTGTCGGGGTAGTGGAAGACCATCTCGGAGCCGGAGAGGTCGCTCGGGATGTCGATGAGGACGGGGCCGGGGCGGCCGGTGCTCGCGATGTAGAAGGCCTCGCGGAACGTGCGGGTGAGGTCGTCGCAGGACTGCAGGAGGAAGGAGTGCTTGACCACGGGCATGGTGATGCCCACGATGTCGGACTCCTGGAAGCTGTCCGTGCCGATGACGCCGCGCGTGACCTGGCCGGTGATGACGACCATGGGCACGGAGTCCATGTAGGCCGTCGCGATGCCGGTCACGGTGTTCGTGGCTCCCGGGCCCGAGGTCACGAGCACGACGCCGACCTTGCCTGTGGCGCGGGCGTAGCCGTCGGCCATGTGCGTGGCGCCCTGCTCGTGGCGGGCGAGCACGTGGTGGATCTTCTTGCTGTCGTAGAGGGCGTCGTAGATCTTTATCGCCTGGCCACCGGGGTATCCGAAGATCGTGTCGACGCCCTCGGCCTCGAGGCTGGCGATGATCGCCTGGGCGCCGGTCATGGTCTTGCCCTCGTGCTCGGTGTGCGAGCCGGGGCCAAAAGGCCTTCCTTCGATGGCGAGCTTGCGCATGGCCATCTTCTCTTCCAAGGTCGTCATGCGAGGTATGCCCCCTTGTCTGCGCTGGAAACGAGCATTGCGTATTTGGCGAGGACGCCGTGGTGGTGCTTGGGCGCGGGCGGGACGAAGGCGGCGCGGCGGGCGGCCATCTCCTCGGGGGAGACGTCGACGTCGAGCTTTCCACCCTCGATGTCGACGGTCACCATGTCGCCGTCGTGGATAAGGGCGATCGGGCCGCCGGCCGCTGCCTCGGGGGAGACGTGGCCGACGCAGGGGCCCTTGGAGGCGCCGGAGAAGCGGCCGTCGGTGATGAGGGCGACGCTCTTGGAGAGGCCCATGCCGCAGATGGCCGAGGTGGGCGTGAGCATCTCGCGCATGCC
>DJRK01000079.1:0-554 GCA_002440065.1 Atopobium sp. UBA6362
GGGTGGCTCTCCACCACGTCCAGGTAGCTCGACTGCCGCACGAGCGTGTCGCTTCTCCGCTCGCGCTCCAGCTTCTCGCGGTTCACCCAGCTCCACAGCGTGCGAGGAGGGTTGTAGCTGTAGAAGATCCAGAAGTCCTCGCCGCCGCGCCTCAGCGAGTTGAGGATGCTTCGCACCGCCTCGATCCCGTCGAACTGGTCCAGCTCCTCGAACCACGTCACCGCCGCGTAGCCGCGCGTGAACTTCACGCCCTTGAGCTTGAGCGGGTCGTCCGCCCCGCGGAACACGATGCGCTGCCCCGTGGGCTTGTACACGAGCTCCATCGGGGACACCCGCGCCGAGAACCACGCCTCCAGCCCCAGCTCCGCGATCGCCCACGTCATCTGCTGGAACACCGAGTCGCGCAGCGTGTTCGAGAACCTGCGCACCACCACGGCGTTCGCCTCCGGGTTGGCGAGAAGCACCAGCACGATCGCCACGGAGATGAACGAGCTCTTCGTGGACCCGCGCCCGCCGTAGAGCCAGTAGTGCGTGTGCCCGTGCGCCATCACGTC
>DJRK01000079.1:699-3915 GCA_002440065.1 Atopobium sp. UBA6362
GGCGCCTCGTCGCCGCCGCGGTCGTCGCGCTGCCGCTCGGCCTTGCCGTACTCGTCGGGGAACTTGCGCTCGAGCAGCCACGCCGCGGCGGTCCAGTACTGGTTGCGGGCGAGGGCGGCGGCGCGGATGGTCGTCAGCAGCGTGTGCTTGAACTCCGCCTCCTCCTTTTTTAGTCCCTCGCATAACTCGCGCTGCAGCTTGTTCTTCGGCTCGCCGATCCAGCGGTAGAACGTCGACTCGTGCACGCCCAGCGCGCAGATGATGTCGCCGTTGGACAGGCCGTCGGCCTTGAGCCGAACGGCCTGCTCCACCATCTCCTTCGTAAGCTTCGGTCTTCCCACGAAATCACCGCCTCGCACCTCGTCGTCTTGGCCAGTGATTGTCCGCGCCCGTCACAAACGACGAGGGCGCCTCTCCACAGGGAGAGGCGCCCGGTTCACAAGAAAACTCACAGGAGAGTATTATTAGGTCACTATTTAGAGAGTCCTTAAAGGAGAGAACATGGTCCCCAACAGCGGCTGCGCCCAAATCCTCATCATTGCGCTGGGCATTTGCCTTGGCCTCTTTCTTTTCTCCGTTTGTGGTTAGGCAGCTCAAATCGGCTCTTTTCTCGTGGAGCAACCTTCTTCCGCTATTTGCCGCTCTCGTTTACCTAACCAACAGGTTTGTAATTCCCTTGGACTCAATCCTGCCCTACGAGTTCGCCAACTATCACCTTGGCGATCTCTGCGGGGGCATCATTTTTCCTGCATACGTCAATGTCCTTACAAAGTCCGTCTCCGGCAAGGAAGTCATAGTCAATCCCAGGACAACGCTTCTCCTCTCATTGCTCTGCTCGTTTTGCTGGGAATTCATTGCGCCATGCATCTTCCGCTTTGGCACCGCGGACCCTGTCGATGTCCTCATGTACTTCCTCGGAGGATTTCTTTATCTCGCATCTCATTCGTTGCTGCAAAGGCTGGGAATTATTCCCGTTTCCCCGGTAGCCCGTACTTCCTGCACAGTCGTGAGTTCCGCTGCCGAAGCCGGTCGCGCTCCCGGCGCACCTCCTCGATAGTGGCCCCGTTCTCCACGGCCTCGCGCTCGCGCTCCAGCTGCTCGTTGAACGCCCGCTCCTGCTCCAGGTGGTAGCGCTCGCTGCACAGCCGGCACATGCCCGTCTGGCGGTTCAGCATCACGCCCACCGCGCCGCACTCCGGGCACACCGTCTGCACGGCCAGCGAGCAGTGGATGCGGCTCGCCCTCATCTCCACGGCCCGCACCGAGTGGGCCGCGCCGCAGCGCCGCTCGATCTCGGCCGCGGCGAAGGCGGCCCCGCGGAAGCTCACCTCGCGCAGGACGTCGTCCTGCTCCTCGGTCCACCTCATGAGAACCACCCCAGCAGAAGGCGCGCGGTCAAGACGAGGGCGGCACCCGCGAGCAGCGGCAACGCACCCCGTCTCAACGTCTCGGCGGCGGCGCGGGCAGGCCCCCGCGCGCGCCTGCGCGCGCAGGCGCGCGTGCGAGGGGTGCCCATGTCCCCAACACCGGTGAAGACGTTGAGGTTTGAGCCGAGGACACCCACCCTCACCAGCCTGAACGCCCGTCTTGACCTCCGTCTCAACATGGGACCACCCCGCAAGACGGCAAGCCGTTCTGACCGTCCGTGGGCACCTCGAGCAGCGCCTCGAGCCGGTCGTTGTCGATGCAGACGCAGTAGACGCGGCTGCCGCTCGAGAACCGCTTCTGCCGGGTGAACCCGCGGCCCGAGCCCGTCAGCAGAACGCCCTCGTCGGCCATGCGCCGAAGCGTCTTCTGCCGGTCGAAGTTCGCCTCGGCGAGCGCCCGGTCGAGCACGCTCGAGAACACGCACCAGGCGTACCCCGGCCGGTCGCGGTACTGCTCGCAGACGCCCCAGCGCTCCAGGCGGTCCATCTCGGCGGACTCGTCGAAGTGGATGCGGTTGCGCACGAGCCATTCGGCCACGAACTGGATGGCCTTCATGTCCGTGTCGCCGCCGGCCGAGCCCGTCGAGTTGTCGAGCGCCCAACGGGCGAGCCCCAGCGCCCCGTCAACGCACGCGGCCCACTCCGCTCCCGAGGAGAACACGTAGAACTCCGCGAGCGCATCGGCGAAGGCGAGGAGCGCCACGTTGTCGGCCTGCGGGTGGCCCGCCGCCATCGCGCCCACCGCGTCGCGCATCCGGGCGAACTCGGCGGCGTAGAACTCCCGCGGGTTGCGCCGCAGGGCCGCGACGAACGCCCGGCCCGCGGTGCCGTGCTCGGAGGCCACGAGGTGGTGCATAGCCTGGGCGGCGCGCACGTCGCCGAAGGGCTCGGCGTTGAGCTCCAGCGTGCGGTTGGCCGCGCCCTGCTGGGTCGAGTCGCCCACGATGGGGATCTCGCCCGTGGCAAGGGTGAGCGCCCGCCAGCTGCCCGCCCGCATCATCGAGCGGTCCGAGTTGAGGGCGCCGCGCTCGTGCCCGAGCGACAGCGAGTAGAGCAGGTCCTCCACCACCATGCGCTTGGACGCCTGGCCGCCCGGCGATCCCTTGGACTGCAGCTCGTCCACGATCACCGGGATGTCGTGGAGCAGCGCCGCCGCGCGCACGATGGACTTGGGCGTGTCGGCGAAGGTGCGGAAGTAGGAGTCCGCGCCCTCGGTCGGGTCGCCCCACACGCTGCCCGCCGCCTTGAGCGTCGGCGTCTTGCCGCTTCTCGAGCGCCCCCACAGGTAGACGATGAACGTCTGCACGTTGAGCAGCGCCACGAGCGGCGAGGCGAACGACGCCGCCATCACGCAGCGAAACGCCATCGACGCGCTCCTCGCGGGGGCAACGCCCGCCGCCCAGCCCTCAAGCGTGCCGGTCGGCTCCATGAAGGGGCGGGCCTTCACCAGCTCGTCGGGCGCGGGGTCGAAGCGCACCTCCTCGCCCTCGCGGTCGTAGGGCATAAACGCGCCCAGCGGGGACGCCGCCCAACCCATGTGCGTCACGCTGCGGTAGCGCGGGCGGGCGTAGCCCAGCCGCCGCTCGCAGTCGGTCAGGTAGCGCACGACATCCTTGGCGTTGGCCGAGGAGACGTTCGCGCCCAAGGGGGCGAGCGCCCCGATGACGCGGCTCTGGTTGAGGAGCACGTCGCGGTCGAGCGCCCGCTCGCGCACGCCTCCCGGCACCCCCACGCGCACGAGGGCGCGCACGTCGCCGGTGTCCACGTCCACGAGGTCGCAGGCGATCCA
>DJRK01000079.1:4051-5259 GCA_002440065.1 Atopobium sp. UBA6362
GTCGAACGTTCCTTCTGTGGGCTCCTCTGGTAGCGCCGGGTTGGAGAGGGCCCCTCGCGAGGAACGCGGCGCAGCAGTCGAACATCTGTTTGTGTCACGAGCCGCGTCGTGGCCGGTGCCGGCCTCTCGCCTGCGCCCCGGCCGGTAGAACTCGGTGGCGTTCGCCACGGCGCGCCCTATGGTTTGCCGCCCATAGGTCGTGCCGCCACGCCCCGAGTCCCACTTGTCGCGCATGAGGCCGCTCGACCGGAAGATCCGGTCCATGCGCTCCTCGTCGCCCGCGCACCAGAACGCCAGGTGGTTGCACAGCGCCATGTCGGCGCTCGAGTGGTCGCCGCCCTGGGCGCCCGTGTCGCCGTCGAGAAGGGCGCGGATCGCCGCGCCGTTTTTCGAGGCGAGCATCCTCTTGACGAGCTCATCGTCGGTGAGGTCGCCGGGCGCTGTCTGCCCGCCGGTATCACCCTCGGCCTCGGCGAGCGTCGGCTGGGCCGCGGCCGCCTCGGGCTCGATCCAGGTCCGGTAGGCCCTCGCCACCACCTCGGGGTTCGACGCCACCGCGCCGTGCCCCTCGTAGACGTCGCCCGTCACGGTGAAGTAGCGGTCGTGGTCGTACATCTCCACGGGCCCGCGCCGGCACCGCAGGGCGCCCTCGGGCTTGCTCCCGCGGAAGATCAGGTGCAGGCCGTCGCCGGAGGGAGAGACCTCCGCGTACGTGCCCGCCTGCTCCACCACCCAGCGGTACTGCTCCTCGAGCACGCCGCCGCGGATCACGTGGTCCAGGTCGAGCCCCGTGTAGGCGCGGTCGGGCCCGAAGACGAACCCCACGCCCGAGCAGCCCAGCCGCCCCGCGGCGGCCACGGCGGCCTCGAAGGTCGCCCAGGTGGCGGGGTCCGTGCTCTTCGCCATGCGCCCCGTCCGCGCGTCTACGGGCATCTTCGTGCGCCTGCCGTCGCGCTCGGCGAGCCGCCAGCACACCCAGCGCGGCTCCGCCTTGAGCTCGGCGGGCACCCGGTCTAGAGAACCCATGCGCAACCACCGCCCGGGCCGTTCAAAACCGTTGCATTCTGCGCTAGACTGTCGGCCGAGATTCCAGCCACGGAATCGATCCCGGCGGGCGCAGCTGCAACTGCGCCCGCCCTCGTCTCGGGCCCCGGTCCCGCGCTAGCCGCGATTCGCCTCGCCATCTCCGCCGGCCCCCTTCCTCGCGT
>DJRK01000033.1:0-514 GCA_002440065.1 Atopobium sp. UBA6362
GCTTGAAGTCGTCCAGGTCGATGATCGCGACCCCGGAGGGCAGGTACTGGTGCTTGATCCGGTCCTCGTAGAAGCGGCGGTTGTAGACGCCGGTGAGCGCGTCGCGGTAGATCAGGTCCTCGTTCAGGCTGCCGGCGCCCAGGGGCCGCGCGACGAGAAGGACGTGCGGCACCCCGTCGACCTCCACGTAGCGGGCGGTCGCGCGGTGCTCGGAGTCGCCGATGGAAAGCGCGCGCGTCTGCTCGCCGCCGTCGTCTAGCACCTTCTCCGCGACCTTGCGCATGCACGGGCAGTCCTCGCCGCAAATGAGGCAGAAATTCGTGTTCTCCACACCGTCACGATCCAAAAGATAGGCCACAGGGTACGAAGCGGAGAAACGGGAGAGCTCCTGGTCGGCCTCTTCCCGCGTCAGCTTGACGGTATCGTACTTCTTGCCCATAGGCACCCTCGCATAAGCCGATAAACGATGCGCCGAGAGCCAGCCGGCCCAAGCAGCGCGTATTTGCAAAGCGTA
>DJRK01000033.1:532-878 GCA_002440065.1 Atopobium sp. UBA6362
TGGCAAAGAAGACCTACCAGGAAGCGCATACGCCCAACGCCGCCGCGCCCCTGCGAAAGGGGGCGGCGACGGGAATCCAGGGGAGCAGGCCGCAAGCGATGCTTGTGGACCCCCTACCTCAAATACCTGGGTTCCAGTGTACCCGCAATCGCCGGGAGTCGAGGCCGCGGTCTTCCTTTTGCACACTTCTCTTTGCATCGCCTGGAAGGGCGGGGCCGGGTTGCGCAAAGAAGACCGCGTTTTTGCGAGCCGGTGTGCGGACGGCGGGCGCCGGTCGGCGGGCAGCGGCTAGGCGATCCCCTCTCCCCTGCCGGGGTTCGTCGCACGGCGCTCGGCCGCGAGCGGC
>DJRK01000033.1:899-6045 GCA_002440065.1 Atopobium sp. UBA6362
CGCTCCACGCGCAGGCGGAGCACCCGTGTCGAGTCCTTGAAGCGCTCGATCTCCTTGCGGCAATCGTCGGGCTTTCCCACGTTGAAGCGGTCGCCCATGAACATCAGGTCGTCCATTTGCTCGGCGGGGTTGTCCACGACCTCGATGCGCCCAAAGCAGATCACGCTGCGGAAGCGCGTGGTGTACTCCTCGGGCACGACGTCGTCGGCGTCGATGACGCAGAAGGACGCCCGCGGGTCGACGGCGATGAGGTCGTGCTTGTGGCCCTCCCGCGCGCCGTGGAAGGTCACGACCCCGTCGCGGTAGGCGTAGCTCAGCGGCACGGCGTAGGGCGGCTCGCCGTCGAGTCCTGCAAGCGCGAGGACGCCGGATGTGCCCCTCGCAAGGACCTCTTCGCATTCCTCGCGCGTAAGCGCCTGCTTCGCGCGACGCATCCTGTGCTCCATATCTCTCCCTTCGAGACGCAATTTGGGGTCGGACCCCAAATTAACTTGGGGTCCGACCCCAAATTACACTATAGCTTTCGCAGGATCGCCTCGGTCGTCGTGAGCCATCTCAGCGCCCCGGCGTCGATCGCGCGACGGTCAGACTTGGCATAAGGGTTGGCACAAGCTACCCAATCGAGCCAGGCCTCGTCGTTGCAGTCGAGGTCACGCATGCGAAGTACCTCAACGCCAGCCTCCGCCTCGAACAACCGCGCCCACCGCTCACGCGACCAGAGATACTCGAGCCGCTCCTCGCTCCACGAAACAGCGAGCTCGGCAGGCAGCTCACCGCAGAAGTCGGCGACGTCGCAGGTAAGCCCGCTGATCGCGAGGTAGATGCAGCCACCGGGCTTCGCGAACGGCAAGAGCTTCTCGCCAAGAAAAGCCCTGTCGCGGCCAAAGTAGTTGTACGCGTCAATGCACGTCACCGCGTCGAAGCTCTCCTTGGCAAACGGCAAATCGAGCGCGTCGGCGCGAACGGGGAGCACATCGCAGGAAGACAGCCCCTGCGCACGAACCGTCTGGAGCGCATCCGAGGGGTCGCCCCACAAATCTGCGGCGACGACGCGCGCTCCCCAATGCTCGGCAAGAAACGCGGAAGTGATGCCGTTGCCGCTACCCAGGTCAAGCACGAGGCTGCCCGGATTCAAGCCGCATCCATGCGCCTCGGCGTCACGCAAGGTCTCCTCGCAGAGCTTGAGCGGGTTGGGCCCCATAATGAGCGAACGGACGAGGTCGGCGTCATAAGAGTTGGAAAGGGGGAATTCCATGGTAGGTACCTGATTCTACGATAGGTTTTAAGCAATTGCGCCGCAATAAACCAGAGCCGCCTCACGCGACCCTTTACGGCAACTTCGATTCACGCGCGAGAAGACCCGCGCAACCTATCGGACAAGGTCCAAAAAGACATCCCCTTGGATGGTCGACGAACAACGCCCTCATCATACCACCCGCAATTTGGAGCCCTCACGTATCGAGGAACTTAATCGCGTCATCCACGCACATCGCCGCCACGGGTGCATGCCTCCGCAGATTCTCATCGCTGGTCACGAGAACATCTGCTTTCGAACGAATCGCGGCGGCGATCACCAGGTCGTCCTCAAGGTCGCCATGGAGCTTCTTGAACTTCTGCGCGATGCTCACGTCGGTATGGCCACAGGGCATGGCCGTTGCGAGCTCCACCATGTTCGATATGCAGCCCCAAGCGTATTCGTTCGCCGCGGCCGCCGCTGAGTCCGTGAGCAAACCGTTGCTTCCCCGATACTCACGCTTGGCATCGGCCGCCAGAAGGTAATACACGTCTTTAATCGAGGGGGCCGCATAGAGAAGAACCGCGTCCTTCTCTATGGACCGAAGGATAAACGAGCGGACAGCCAAGTGATCGGGCCTCGACCCGCAATAGAACGAGACCCACACGTTCGTGTCCACGAGCACGGTCTTCTCGCTCAAGCGGACCACCCCATGAAATCGCCGTACTTCTCCGCGTAGGCACACTCCTCGAGCTCATCGTCGCTCGGCACGTTCGCGCCGTCGGATGCCGCGGCCCCCAGCTTCTCGCACATGCTGGGATATAGCTCGAGCCCTGCCGCCGCAAGGGCAAGCTTGCGCTCCCGCGCCCTCGCCCTCGCATCCTGATCGACAGCCGCCTGGCCAGGAAAGAGAAGGGCCCGCAGCGTATCAGGCCGGTCTTCGTGCTCGGCCGCGAGCCGCCACAGGTCCCGCACGGCCTCGCTCGGGGTGACGCCCAGCGACGCAAGCGCGGCGTCGCCTGAGGCCTTGAGCTCGGCATCCATTCTCACGTTAAGCTGCGCAGTCGCCGCCATCGCACGCTCCCCTCGCCAATCACTAAGGAAAGTATAGCAGCCCAAAAAACTTTTGCTATACGTAAAGCAGCAAGCAATTTGGGGACGGATACCAAATTAATTTCGTATCCGTCCCCAAATTGCGGCGCGCGGCGGCCGGGGGTGGCATACTAACTTCTGGCAGAAAGGAAGTTAACCATGTATGACCACATGCACACCCCCGGCCGCAACGAGCTCTGCTGGTGCGGCAGCGGCAAGAAATACAAGAAGTGCCACGCGCGTATCGACGAGCGCCTCGAGCGGCTCTACACCGAGGGCTGGGAGGTCCCGCCCCGCAGCCTCCTAAAGACCGCGGCCGACATCGAGGGCATCAAGCGATCAGCCGCGATCAACATCGGCGTCCTCGACTACGTCGCCGATCACATCGCGCCGGGCGTGACCACGGCCCAGATCGACCAATGGATCTACGACTACACGGTCGACCACGGCGGCATCCCGGCCGACCTCAACTTCGAGGGTTACCCCAAGAGCGTCTGCACGTCCATAAACGACGTCGTCTGCCATGGTATCCCCTCCGAGGACGACGTCCTGCGCGAGGGCGACATCGTGAACGTGGACTGCTCCACGATCCTGGACGGGTACTTCTCGGACTCGAGCCGCATGTTCTGCATCGGCGAGGTCTCCGAGGAGCGCCGCCGCCTCGTGGAGGTCACGCGCGAGAGCGTCCAGCGCGGCCTCGCGGCCGTCAAACCGTGGGCCCCGCTCGGCGACATGTCCCACGCCGTCCAGAGCTGCGTCGAGGAGGCCGGCTTCAACGTCGTGCGCGAGTTCGGCGGCCACGGCATCGGCAAGGAGTTCCACGAGGACCCCTTCGTCGGATTCGTGGGCGAGCCAGGCGAGGGCCCGATCATGGCCCCAGGCATGTGCTTCACCATCGAGCCCATGGTGAACGCCGGCGCCCCTGAGATAAACATGGACGACCCCAACGGCTGGACCGTGCGCACCGCGGACGGCTCCGACTCGGCCCAGTGGGAGGTCCAGCTCGTCGTGACCGAGGACGGCTACGAGCTCCTGAGTTGGTAGCGCCGCGGCTACGAGCTCCTGAGTTGGTAACGCCGCGGCCAAGAAGCAGCCAAGAAAGGACGCATCATGCGCATCGCGGAGGTCTCAAAGGAATACGGCATCAGCGCCGACACGCTGCGCTACTACGAGCGCATCGGCCTGCTCCCGCACGTCCATCGCAACCAGTCGGGCATAAGGGACTTCGACGAGACGGACCTCGCCCGCGTCCAGTTCATCAAGTGCATGCGCGGCGCGAACGTCTCCATCGAGGCGCTCATCGAGTACATGCACCTCTTCGAGCAGGGCGACTCGACGCTCCACGCGCGCAAGGAAATCCTCGAGGAGCAGCGCGACCTCCTCAAGGAGCGCATGGCCGAGATGCAGGCCGGGCTCGACCGCCTGAACTACAAGATCGAGCATTACGAGGACCTCATCGTCCGGGACGAGAAGAACATGCGCAAGTAGCGCAAGCCGCCCCACCTACCAAGAAAAGGCTGCCAAGAACCGCCCGCAAATAGAAGCCCGGCCCCCACGGACAACGGCAGAGAGACCGTCGAGAAACACGACGAGCACCGTGCACGCGAGGCACACGCTGCAGGGGGTCATGAGATCCACGGGGGAAGTCCTTCTTTGCGCAAGTGTTCAAGGTATCTAGTATGCCCCACGTCCTTGAACGACCACGAATCCAGCAGAACTGACCTGCCCCTCGTTGGCGAGGCGCCAGGATTCCGAATGCCCACTCGCTCGCGCCGTAATCCAGGCCGCCCGCCGAGAAGATCCTCTCCGGCCACGTCGACGCGACGGCCGCGAGCTGCGGGGTCAGCTAAGTGAGAGCTACCTGCTAGGATTGCGCAGAATTCCCTGCTCAGAGAGCTGGTAAGCTCCTTGGACCAAGCCCAACGAGAGGAGAAGACATGACGCTCTACTGCCCGAACAGCAACATCGCGCTCGAGGTAATCCCGGAACCGGAGCACATCGACGCACCGGACCTGGGCCCCGAGGTGCCCATCATCTATGTAGGAAAGGACCAGGTGGGAAACCCTGCCTACATCGAGGCCTTGAGCACGCTCATCTTGGGGCTCGAAAACGAGACGGGCGACAAGGCCCGGAACGAGTGCGGCGAGGGCGCAGACGGCCCCGGTAGTTCCGAGCAGGGCCATTCCGAGCAGGCCTACAAGGGCTTCGAGGATCGCCGCCCGGGGAACCTCACCGATGCGGCCGCCGAGGAGTTCCTCGAGCTGCTCGAGGCGCAGGACGAGCTTGCGGAGACCCTCGTGGAGCAAGGGGTTCCCACGCCGCTCGTCTCGAGCAGCTTCGACGAGGACGATTCCTTCGACGTGCTCCAATCGTGGCTCGCGGAGCTTTCCTTGGCGCAGGCCGTGGGCCAGAAGCACGTGAACATCGGGCACGTGGGCTCGCTCAATATCTACGCGTAAGTAGTGGGGCAGGTTTGGCACGGACCGCCGAACCTGCCCCTCCCCGCTCGCCGCGCAGGCCGCCTTCGCCGGGGCTGGGTGCCGATCATGTCCTGCTTTGCTCCAATTGTGCCGCGCCGATAAGCCGCCCTCACCCGTGGACGTACCATCTTTACCGATGTTGTCGCACAAAGGAGCCCTTATGAGGCACTCAGAAATCGTAAAGAAGCTCACGCTCGAGGAGAAGTGCGCGCTCTTGCAGGGCGCGACGACCTTTGGGAGCCACGGGAACGCAAAGGCCGACATCCCCGCCATCGAGTTCTCCGACGGCCCCAACGGCGTTCGCCACCAGGCGGGCGCGGCCGACCACCTCGGCCTAAAT
>DJRK01000033.1:6064-8627 GCA_002440065.1 Atopobium sp. UBA6362
GGTCGGAACCCGCCACGTGCTTCCCCACCGCCGTGACCGTCGCGAACAGCTGGGACGAGGACCTCGGCCGCGAGATCGGCCGCGCCATGGGCGAGGAAGCGGCGAGCCAGGGGGTCGACGTGCTGCTCGGGCCGGGCCTCTGCATCAAGAGGAACCCGCTTTGCGGCCGCAACTTCGAGTACTTCTCGGAGGACCCGTACCTCGCGGGCAAGATGGCCGCGGCCTACGTCGAGGGCATCCAGTCGACGGGCATCGCCGCCTGCCCCAAGCACTTCGCGGTAAACAGCCAGGAGACGCGCCGCCAAGCCTCCGACTCCGTCGTCGATGAGCGCACGCTCCGCGAGATCTACCTCCGGGCGTTCGAGATCGTTGTCCGCGAGGCGCGCCCCAAGACCATCATGAGCTCCTACAACCTCGTGAACGGCGTCTACGCAAACGAAAACGCGCACTTGCTCAAAGAGATCCTCCGCGACGACTGGGGCTTCGACGGGGCCGTCGTGACCGACTGGGGCGGCTCGAACGACCACGCCGCCGGCGTCGCCGCGGGCTCGACCTTCGAGATGCCTGCCCCGGGCCTCGCCTCCGTGAGGGAGCTCGTCTCCGCCGTCAAGGCCGGGACCCTCTCGGAGTCCGACATCGACGAGCGCGTAGACGAGGTGGTCGACCTCGCCCTTTCCGTGCACCCCGCGGTCGAGGGCGCGCCGAACACCTTCGATGCCCAGGCGCACCACGCCCTTGCGCGCAAGGCGGCCGCAGAGGGCGCCGTCCTGCTCAAGAACGACGGCGGGATTCTCCCGCTCGAGCCGGGCACCAAGGTCGCCCTTATCGGCGACTTCGCCAAGACCCCTCGCTACCAGGGCGCCGGCTCCTCCGCCGTCAATTCGACCCAGGTGGACTCGTTGCTCGACCTCGTGGGCGAGACCGACCTCGCGTTCGTGGGATACGAGCCGGGCTTCGAGCGCCTCGGAGGCCCGAATGCCGAGAAGGCCGAAGCCGCCCTCGACCTCGCCAAGCGGGTCGACGTCGTCATCATGGCCCTCGCCCTTGACGAGGTAGCCGAGTCCGAGGGCGCCGACCGCACCGGGATGCGCCTCAACCAGAACCAGGTCGAGCTGCTCCACAAGGTCAGCCAGGTGAACCCCAACATCGTGGTGACGATCAGCGCCGGCTCCTGCGTGGAGACGGATTGGATCGGCGACGCGCGCGCCGTGCTGTACTGCGCGCTCGGCGGCCAGGCCGGCGCCGGGGCCACGCTCGACCTCGTCTGCGGCAAGGCCACGCCCCAGGGCAAGCTCACCGAGACCTGGCCCCGCAAGCTCTCCGATGTGCCTTCCTCGGCAGACTTCCCCTCAGACGAGAAGCGCTCCGAGTACCGCGAGGGCCTCTACGTGGGCTACCGCTACTTCGACACGGCCAAGGCCGACGTCGCGTTCCCCTTTGGCTTTGGCCTCTCCTACACCACCTTCGCCTACGGGAACCTCGAGGCGAGCACGCACGACGTGACGTTCACCGTCACGAACACGGGCACGCGCGCCGGGGCCGAGGTCGTCCAGCTCTACGTAGGCAAGCCCGACCACCAGGTTTTCCGTCCCGAGCAGGAGCTCAAGGGCTTTGCCCGCGTCGAGCTCGCCCCCGGCGAGTCCCAGGTCGTCACCATCCCGCTCGCGGACGAGGCGTTCCGCTACTTCAACGTCCAGACGAACTCCTGGGAGATAGAGGGCGGTGCCTATGAGCTGCGCGTCTGCGCCTCGAGCCAGGATGTGCGTCTCACGGCTACCGTGCAGGTCGAGGGTACCGGAGCGCCCAACCCCTACGAAGGCGTCGACGTCTCGGCCTACGAGACGGCCGACGTGCTCGAGGTGAGCGACGGGCAGTTCGTGGCGCTTCTTGGCCACAAGGTGCCCGATGAGGGGCCCGCGATCGGCCGCAACATGTGCTTCCGCGACCTCAACCACGGCCGCTCCCCCATCTTCTGGCTCGTTTGGCTCGTCCTGCGCGCCCTCAAGCGCAAGGCCGACAAATCCGGCAAGCCCAATCTCAACGTGCTCTTCATCTGGAACATGCCGCTGCGCGCCCTCGCCAAGATGACGAACGGCATGGTGAACATGCGCATGGTCGACGCGCTCGTCATGGAGATCAGCGGCTTCTGGATCATCGGTCTTCTGCGCTTCATCGTCGAGTTCTTCGCGAACCTCGTCCAGAACGCTTCCACCGCCAAGAAGATCGGCCGCTAGAGACCACAGTAAAGCACCACGGCCAGGTTACGCATTCACCGCGAGCAAGGAGTCATCATGAGTTTCAAGTCCTGGACAGAAGAGCACAAAGGCATCTGGGAGTTCATCAAGTTCAACGTGCTCTCCAACATCTCGACCATCACGCGCATCGTGTGCGCAGCGGCCGGCGCCGCCGTGTTCGTGAACATGCTGCACCTCACGAGCCCGTTCCGGTTCCTCATCTTCAACTACACCGACCCCGGCTCGAACGGCCTCGGAGGCTTTTTGACCTTTCTCGTGGCCGAAGTGCTTGCCCAGGTCGTGAACTTCTTTGTGCAGATGAAGTGGGT
>DJRK01000033.1:8671-9515 GCA_002440065.1 Atopobium sp. UBA6362
TACGCCGTGCTCGCCGTCGTGATCGTGGTCGTGAACCTCGTCCTTCCCGGGTACGTCACCGGCTTCTGTCAGCAGACGTTCGGCATGGATGCGGCGCTCGCTTCCACCATCGCCTCCGTCGTGAACACGCTGCTCGCCGTTGTGGTCAGCTTCCCGGTCCTCAAGTTCTGGATCGCCCCGTCAAAGTAGCGCGTTTGATTCCTAACCCCACCTCCCCTTACGCAAAGCGTTCCTGTGGCCATCTAAAGGCGCAGGGACGCTTTGCGCTACGTCGACGGCAGGCCGCTCCTAGCTCGCAGTCCCTCGGCACAAAAGAAGGGCGGAAGACTCTGTTTGTCTTCCGCCCTTGGAGGCTATTACGGTGGAATCAGATACTTTGGTATCGCCGACTTTCATGTCTCGAAGGAGTAGTTGCTGTGAAAGTCTGGGCCCGCCTTGGAATCCGTTCTTCTTTGGCTTTAATTCGAGATGACGTCGAGGGAGGGTGGCGAGTACGCTCGCCTATTATTTGTTAAGCCTCGAACGAAATAACGGCGGGCCCAAACGATATTGAATCTTCTGTGTTCACTGGACTCGCCTCCTTAGTCGGTCGCTTTGTGGGTAGCGACTTTGTTTGTTATTGGCATTATGTCCTAAGCACCAGCACCTATACCCCAGAATCGCAAGAAGCCGGTAGACGGCATAAAAAGAGCCCCAGGCGGTTACCTAGGGCTCTTACGATTCAAATCCACGCTCGAAGAAGCGAAAATTTACGCCTCGAGGGCCTTCTTGGCCTGAGCGGCGATGTCGGCGAAGGTGTCGGCATCGGAGTAGGCGATCTCTGCGAGGACCTTGCGGTCGAGCT
>DJRK01000033.1:9623-9788 GCA_002440065.1 Atopobium sp. UBA6362
TCGCGCTTCTTGGCGCGGCGGTCGCGGTACTGGTACTGACCAGAGTGCTGCGACTGCTCCTTCATGCCGCGGAGGGTACGGGAGGAAGTGCCGTAATAACCCTTGGTACGCTCCTGGAGGGTACGACGCTTCTTCTTGGAATTCACTGCGCGCTTAACACGTGCC
>DJRK01000140.1:0-203 GCA_002440065.1 Atopobium sp. UBA6362
TTCATGGGCTCGGCGCCAGTCGACGCGCTCGGGTTCGCCGGCAGCGTGGGGAGCCTCGCTCGCTACCTCGGCATGGCGGTTGGAACGATGGGCGGGTCGCGGCTGCTGTACGGCGCGATGAGCGCCGCGGCCGGCTATCCGGTGAGCGCCTACGTCGAGGGGCGGCCGGATATCTTCCTCGTTGGGTTCCGCACGGTGTTTTG
>DJRK01000140.1:332-9868 GCA_002440065.1 Atopobium sp. UBA6362
TTGGGGACAGGTTCGAAAAGCTTCCATTTGGAAGGAAAACGAACCTGTCCCCAAAAGCTTCGCGGGTTAGAGGCAGCTCTCGTAGATCGCGCGGGCGTCGGCCATCGTGAGCTTGCGGATCTCGCCGAACTCGGGGCCCTTGTTCTGCTCGAGGGTCTGGAGAAGCGCATCGATGTCCTCGGCCTTCACGCCGAGCTCGCCGAGGGTGCGCGGCATGCCCATGCTGCAGAAGAACGCCTGGAGCTCGTCGATCGTGGCCAGGACGGCGTCCTCCTCGGCCTCCTCCGGCGTGCCGTCGATGCAGTCTTCCACGACGTCGACCGGCTCGATGTCGAAGACGAGCCTGCCGAAGGTGAGCCAGCGCTTGGGGCAGGCGCGCCACACGTAGCGCATCCAGGCGGGCATGACCACGGCTAGGCCGGCGCCGTGCGTGATCTGCGGGTTATGGGCCGAAAGCTCGTGCTCGAGGGCGTGGCTCTCCCAGCCGCCCGCGCGGCCGTCGGGCTTCGCGTTGCGGCCGAGGCCGGCGATATCGTTGTGGGCGAGCGTGCCCGTCCACATGATGCTCGCGCGCGCGTCGTAGTCCTCGGGGTTCTCGAGCACGCGCGGGGCGCACTCGACGAGCGAGCGTACGAGCCCGCAGGCGACCTGGTCGGTCACGCTCACGGGGCCGGCGGCGCTGAAGAAACGCTCCATGATGTGGGCGCACATGTCGGTGATGCCGGCGGCCGTCTGGTAGGCGGGCAGCGTGAACGTGAGCTCAGGGTCCATGAAGGCCGCGACCGGGCGGTTCTTCTCGCTGGAGAGGCCGCGCTTGAGCTCGAGCTCGTCGTTCGAGATGACGCAGCTCGCGGACGCCTCGGAGCCGGCTGCCGGGATGGTGAGGACGCTTGCGACGGGGAGTGACCCTTCGGCCGGGTAGGGCGCCTTCTTCATGAAGAGGTCCCACACGTCGCCGTCATAGGCCACGCCCGCGGCGATCGCCTTGGCCGTGTCGATGACGGAGCCGCCGCCCACAGCGAGAACGACGTCGCACCCGCAGGCGCGCGCCGCCGCGATGCCGTCGCGGACGAGGCCGACCTCGGGGTTGGGGCGCACGCCGCCGAGCTGCGCGTGCTTGACCTGGGCCTTGTCGAGCGAGGTGAGGACGCGGTCGAGCGTGCCCGTCTTGATGACGGAGCCGCGGCCGTAGACCACGAGCGCGCAGCCGTAGCCGAGGTCGGCGAGCCCGGCGCCCACCTCGTCGGTCACGCCGCGGCCAAAGACGAACTTAGTGGGGGAGTAGAAGTCGAAGTCGTTCATTTAGGTTCCTCTCGATGGTTTTCTCGGTGGTTATTTGGGGTTCGCACCTGATCGCCGCGCTCCCCGCATCGCCTCTCGCATTTCGTCTCCTGCATTTTGAGACATAAAAGGGGGCGCGGATGTCTCATTTTGCAGGGGAGGCAGGGGAGTCGTCGGCGTCGGGCTGGACATACGTATCGAAGAAGACCGTCTCGGCGAGCTCCTTGCGGCGTTTGTGCAGGCGAGAAGGCCTGCTGCGCTCGCTCGGGTAGCCGAGCGGCATGACGCACACGACGCGGTACTCGCGCGGGATGTCGAACTGGCGCCTGAGCTCGGAGGGGTCGATCAGCCCGACCCAGCAGCTGTGGACGCCGAGCTCGGCCGCCTCGAGCGACATGTGGTCGGCAACGATCGCGGAGTCGACGACGCCGTAGTCGAGCACGTCGGGGTTGCGGGCGGCGTCGGTCATGTCGTAGGCGACCACGAGGACGACGGGCGCGCCAAAGCGGCAGCGCGTGCATTTGTCCATGCGCGAGAGGGCCTCTTCGCCGCGCACGACGAGGATGCGCTGGGGCTGCTTGTTCTCGGCGGTGGGGGCGTATTGCCCGGCCTCTAGGATTCGCGCGAGCTTCTCGTCCTCGATGGGGCGGTCCGAGAAGCGGCGCTCGGAGTAGCGGTCGCGGGCGAGCTCGAGGAAATCGGTCATGAGGCTTCCTTTCTTTGTTACATGGAGAACGCTGTGTTACATAGATGTCGGTGGACGGTATCAGTTTCTCGCCCAGTGGACGTCAGTTATGTTTCGAAGTTGTTATAGCTTAAAACTTGTGGGCTCCCTGTGGAGCCAAGAGGCTCACTATGACAAACGTCCACAGGAGGCGCCGAGGCGCCATTTAGACGGGAACCGTAGCAACGATGTTCGCAGAGCTATCCATTATCAGCATTATTTGATGCGGGTTGGTGAGCAGCCAGCCCGGAAGATAAAGGGCGGCTGTGCGCGAAGCATACTCATGAGCGAGGGCCGCTTGGTTATGTCCAGGCGGCCTTTTTTGTTGCAGTTCCAAGGAAGGAAGTAGCAAGGCAATGAACGGAATCGTACTGATGCTCGTCGCGGCCGTCGTGCTCGTGTGCGGCTACCTGTTCTACGGCAGGTGGCTCGCGAACAAGTGGGGCGTCGACGCCAACGCGCTCACCCCGGCGCGCCGCATGGAGGATGGCCAGAGCTTCTCGCCCGCGTCCGCGTTCACCGTTTTCTCCCACCAGTTCTCCTCGATCTGCGGCGCCGGCCCTGTGACCGGCACGATCGTGGCCATGGCCTTTGGCTGGCTGCCGGTCGTCCTGTGGGTCCTCGTCGGCGGCATCTTCTTCGGCGCCGTCCACGACTTCGGCGCCCTGTACGCCTCGATGAAGAACAACGGCAAGTCCCTCGCCCAGCTCATCGAGAAGTACATCGGCAAGACGGGCCGTCGCCTGTTCCTGCTGTTCTGCTGGCTGTTCTGCATCATCGTCATCGCGGCCTTCACCTCCATGGTGTGCGGCACCTTCAAGTTCACGCCCGCTGCTGACGGTTCCGTCGACGTCGCCAAGTCCTACGCCGCTGGCTGCGCCGGCACCATCTCCATCCTCTTCACCTTTGTGGCCATCGCCTTTGGCTGGGCCCAGCGCAAGTTCAACCTCAAGGGCGCTGCCGAGTTCGTCGTCGCCTGCGTCGCCATCGTCGTGATGTTCGCCGTCGGCATGCAGTTCCCGCTCTACCTCGACCTGAACCAGTGGATCGCCGTCGTCATGGTCTACCTGGTCTTCGCCGGCGCCATGCCGATCCAGACCCTGAAGCAGCCCCGTGACTACCTCACCACCATCATGATGGTCGTCATGATCGTCTGCGCCGTCCTCGGCATCTTCGTCTTGGGCGTCCAGGGCAAGGCCACCATCACCGCCCCGATGTTCACCGGCTTCTCCACCAAGTCCGGCATGATGTTCCCGGTGCTCTTCGTCTCCGTCGCCTGCGGCGCCCTCTCCGGTTTCCACAGCCTCGTCTCCTCCAGCACCTCCTCTAAGCAGGTCTCCAACGAGACCGACGCCGTGAAGGTCGGCTACGGCGCGATGGTCCTCGAGTCCTTCGTCGGCATCCTCGCCATCATCATCGCCGGCATCATGTTCTCCGACATGAACACCGCCGGCACCGGCGCGCTGAACAACGGCGCCGCCTCCACCCCGTTCCAGATCTTCGCCGCCGGCATCTCCCGCGGCATGCAGGCCTTCGGCGTCGACGGCACCGTCGCGACCGTGTTCATGACCATGAACGTCTCCGCCCTGGCCCTGACCTCCCTTGACGCCGTGGCCCGCATTGCCCGTACGTCCTTCTCCGAGTTCTTCGCCAAGTCCAACGACGCCCTCGCCATCGAGGACCGTTCCGGCGCCATGAAGGTCCTCGGCAACCCCTGGTTCGCCACGCTCGTGACCCTCGTTCCCGGCCTTGCCCTCACCTTTGGCGGCTACCTCGCCATCTGGCCGCTCTTCGGCGCTTCCAACCAGCTCCTCGGCGGCATGACGATGATCACCCTCGCCGTGTTCTGCAAGTGCACCGGCCGCAAGGGCGCCATGCTCTACGTGCCCGTCGCGTTCCTGCTCGTCTGCACGTTCACGTCGCTTGCCCAGAGCATCATGGGCTGCGTGACCGCGCTCACCGCTGGCACCGCCGCGTCCGTGTTCAACTCCGCGCTGCAGCTCGTCTTCGCGATCCTGCTCGTCGTCCTTGGCCTCATCGTTGCCGTGAACTGCCTGAAGGAGTTCTTCGGCAAGGCAGAGGGCTCCATCCCCGACGAGGAGCCCGAGTGGTCCGAGCTCGGCCGCAAGAACTGCGGCGTCGACGCCAAGTAGGGTCGTCCCTCGCGCCATTCGATTGCTTCGTGCGAACGGTTTTCTTGACCTGGTGCGCAACGAAGCACGTTACGCCCCCGCATCCTGCGACTCGGATGCGGGGGCTTCCTTATTGAGCGGACGAATTTGCCACGCGTAAGAGCTTCCGGGTGCGATTTGGGGCGAGGCAATTCAAAAATCTCGCGAATTGTGGTGATGATTCGCATATGGTCGAGTATCCGGCGGTCTGCTGTTTGTAAAGCCGCAGGTAGCGAGGCTGGCGATTCGGGAGCTACTTGGGGGTTGGACGATTTAGACCACAATTGGCGAGATTTTTGAGCGGAGGCGTCTTTGGGATCGGTTGCGATTCGTGCGATGAGGCGCGGCGTATTGCAGATGCATATGGTTTACGTGTTTGAGGGTGCGCTGTGGGAGCTTGAAACGTGTAAACGGTATGCATCTGCGATGGGGCTGTGCGGCGAGTTGCGCTCGGCGGTAGGGTGTGTGGAAATCTTGGTCGCTCGCCGTGGCCGTTCGGTCCGCTGCGCGTCAGGGTAGGTTAGGCAAAGTGCAAAGAAGATCCGAGAGAAAGGATGCCGCCATGGCAGACCTCATCAAGAACGTCAACAAAGAAACCGTCTTCAACCTGGCCAGTACCGTGGAGGTCCAGCCGGGCCGCGTGAACAGCCTGACGCTCTCCCAGATGCCGGGGGCCAAGGTCACCCTGTTCGCGATCGATGCCGATGAGGGCATGAGCAGCCACGCCGCCGGCGGAGACGCGATGGTGAACGTCCTCGAGGGCACGGGCGAGATCACGATCAACGGCACGGCGCACCTCGTGAATGCGGGTGAGAGCATCGTCATCCCCGCGGGTGCGCCCCACTCCGTGCGCGGCGTCACCGCGTTCAAGATGCTGCTCGTCGTCGTCCTTCCCGCGTAAGGAGGCCGCCGTGCCGTTCAAGAACCTGCCGCGCGAGACGCCTACGGCGTTATCCTCGCTCATAGATGCTGCGCCGGGTCAGGTGTCGAGCATGTCGCTCACGCGGGTGGGCGACGCCTTGGGGGCGACGCTCCTCGCCTTCTCGCTGGGGGAGAGCGTGAGCGAGGAGACCTATCCCGGCGACGCTCTCTATTATCTTGTGGAGGGCTCGGCGACGGTGAACGGTGCCGAGATGCGCGCCGGCGACGTGCTCGTGGTTCCCGCCGGCGTGGAGCATGCGGTCGAGCCGCACGGTGCGGCAAAGCTGCTGCAACTCGTCTTGGCTTAACGGGTTCAGCGCCGTTGTTCGGCTCGAACCGGGCCGAACGGTTCTGGCGGACTCAGTAATGGGCCCGGTTCGAAGCGACAGACCGGGCTGCCCTTACCGGGCGCGGGACCAGGCCGTGCTCGCCGCGATCTTGAACGCGATCGTGTACTGGTTGATGAGCGGGTCCACGTGGCAGAAGAAGACGCGCCCCTCGACGGGCGAGACGAGCATCTCCTTCACGTGGGCGTCCTCCGTATCGAGGATTTGGCCCAAGGTCTGCCCCGCCTGGACCCGCTCGCCCGGCTCCACGTCGCGCAGGAAGAACCCGCCCGCGCGCTCGCTCCTCACGTCGACGAGCTCCGACTCCGTGAGCTGCGTGGGCTTGAAGCCGCCCTCCTGCCTCGCTCGCACGGCCCCGCGGGTCCACAGGAAGCGCAGGATCGCATCCTCGACCTCCTCGGCGTTTCTCGTGGAGAGGGACCCCATGTCGTGCACGTACACCGAGAAGGCGTGCGTGCCCCAGACCTGCCAGTTGTAGTTGAGCGTGGTCGTGTCGAAGCTCGAGGGCTCCTTGTCGACCACGTAGGGAAACCCGAAGTCCTCCGCCTCCTCGAGGATCTGCGTGGTGACGGGGCCCGTCTCGGTCACGCGGACGTGCGGCTGGAAATCGCCTTTCAGGTAGTAGCTGCAGAGTTGGATGCCGTACTCGAAGCCCTGCACGGCGCGAAAGACGCCGTCGGCGATCCGCTGCGTCGTCTCGCCCTGGTCGTAGCCGGGAAACATGCGGTTGACGTCCGTCTTGTCCACGGGCCAGAACCGCTCTTGGATGTTCATCGAGAAGGCGTTCACGCAAGGAATGACCAGGATCTTCTTGGCCGGGTCGAGCTCGCCCTTCTCCTCGAGGCCAGCGAGCCTGCGGACGAGGTCGGCGCATGCGAAGGCCTGCTCGACCTCGTTTCCGCGCATGGAGCCCACGATGGCCGCGCACGGATCGGCGCCGGGGCGGCCGAACTCGTACCCCACGATCTCGAGCGGCTCGCGGTAAGGGGTGTCCAGCGTGTAAAGGACCGTTTTTCTCATGCTCGGGGCTCCTTCAGGACGCGGCCCAGCAGCGAGCCGGGGTAGACGACGGGGTATTCGCGCAGCGTGAAGAGGAGCCCTGCCGACGGGGACCTCACTTCTTGGGCGACCTTGCCGGTGAGCGTATCGGCGACGATGCCTATGACCTGGCCCTCGTTCACATGGCTGCCGTGCGGCGCCTCGGGCAAGAAGACCCCGCTCTCCCGGGCGTTCAGGTAGCAGACCTCCCCGTCACGGGCGACGATCGGCGGCTCGTGGGCCTCGAAGCCCCCGCCCCAGGCGCCCAGGCTCGCGGAGAGCCGGAGGATGCCCTGCGCCAGGCGCTCACCGTACTCGCGCGTGACGCGCATGCCGACCCCGCCCTCGACGACGAGCGTCCGCGTGCCCCGCTCGTTCAGCGCGTAGGCGAGGGTCGACTGGAGCACGGTCGCCGAGGCGTGGACCCAGACGAAGTCCACGTTGAGCAGGGGCGCCAAGGGGAGGAGCTCCTCGGCAGAGGCCTCGTTTATGCGGACCTGCGGCATCTCGCGCAGGAAGATGTCAGACGCGTGGATGTCCACCGCGACGTCGGCGCCCTCGACGTCGTCTATGACGGCGGCGGCGAGGGTCTCGGTGAGGTCGCCGGTCGCTTTGCCCGGGAAGGTGCGGTTCAGGTCGACGTCGAACATGGGGACGCCGCGCTCGATGGAGTTGATGCCCAGCGGGTTCACTGCCGGGTAGATGTCGACGGTGCCCCAGAGCGACCCGAGGTCGCGCTCGAGGTGCTGCGCGAGGCGAAACGCGACGTACTGGCCCTCGAGCTCATCGCCGTGGATGCCGGTCACGACCGCGATCCGCGGGCGCTTGGCGGCCGGGCGCGCGTCTTCACTGGCCCGCCCGTCGTCGAACGGGCCCGTTGCCGTGCCCTCTATCCTGTGCTTCTGCACGAACAGGTGCTCGCCCACGGGCAGCTCAGCCGAGAATACCGTCTGAATCAAGATCTTCCTCCCTCCGCGCTCATGCGGTCGCGTCCTGCACTTGCGAGGCGCCCCGTCGAAGATTCCCCGCTCGATGGGGCAATCGGCGAAGTCGAACCCCGTGCGAACGGAGCGCATGGTCTTCTTATCGTGGGGGAAGGCTGTTTCGCCCGGGGCGAGGGCGCGTTTCGCGCCGGTGAACAAGCGCGGTCCCCCGGTTACGATTCGGCTCGCTTCGTTAAACGGGCCGCGTGGGGGTTCTCGGCGGCCCGCGCCCAGGCTCATGCGCGAAAGTGAAGACTTCACATTCNNTCGTAAAACGGGTCGCGTGGGGTTTCCCCGACGGCCCGTGCCCGGGCCCGTGCGCGAAAGTGAAGCCTTCACATTCAAAATGGCCGGTTGTGAAGGCTTCACATTGGCCGTTTTTGCCCAAAATCGCCAAAGTGTAGCCTTCACAAAGAATGTGCAGTCTTCACATTGAGAAGGGCCGGAGCTGGCGAGAGGGACGACGAGCGTTTCGCGGCGCTACGCGGCGGGCGGCTGGCGGAGCAGGCGACGGGCCTCTTTCTCGTAGGGGAAATAGCCCGCGACGAGCTCGTGGAACGCCGGCCCGTGGTTCGCGACCTTGAGGTGCGCGAGCTCGTGCGCGACGACGTATTCGAGGCAGAGCGGCCGATACGCGGCCAAGCGGATATTGATGCGGATCGCGCCCGCCGTCGTTGTGCAAGAGCCCCATCGCGACGTCATGTCCCTGAGCTGCCAGCGCGACGCATGGAGGCCGGATGCCGCCTCCATGCGCTCGACGACGGCGGGCAGCGCGCGCTCGAGCTCTTCTTTGTAGAGGTCGGGAAGATCGCGCCCCTCAGGCAGCGGGACGAGCCTGCCCCAGAGCGCCACGAGGTCTCCGGGCCCCGGTTCCTTGGGAGCCTTGTGCCCCTCGAGCACCCGCTCGCGCGCCTTCATGAGCCAGCCCGCATGTTCGCGGAGAAACGCCTCGGCCCCCGCGCGGCCCGTGCGCCAGGGAACGCTCATGTGCACGGTTCCGTCCGGGCGCACCCGCAGGTTGATGCGGCGCACCGCCTTGCGCTCGACCTCCACGGGGACACCGCCGACCTGGAGTATGTATGTGTTTGGTTTCTGCATAGGTGGATTGTACGTCCGCGTCCCTCTAGACTGGGCAGGTCAAATCGCGACAGAGAGGATACGAACATGTCTGGATCCTGCCACTCCCACGGCCCCGTCGAGGCCGTGTCCGACGCCCGCACCGCCGCCGACGAGGCGCGCGACGCCCTGCTCGCCGAGGTCTGCGGCCTTGGCGCCACGATGAGCGCGGCCATGGACGCGCAGCCCGGCTTCGTCCCGTGCGGCCACGCGTTCTCGAACCTCATCGAGGGGCTCTACGCCTCCGCTGCCTGCGAAGACGCCGACGTGCTGGCCGACGTTGCCCAGGGCGTGCGCGGCCGCAGCGGGCACGTTGCCGGCCACCGCGGCGTCGCAATGGGCGAGGCCAGACTCGCCGAGCCCACGACCCCCGAGGCTGCCCTGCTCCTCGCCGCAATCCGCGGCATCTCGGCCGACGCCTATGCCGGTATGCGCCGGGGCCGTATGAGCGACGAGGTGAACGTGCTTCTGGCCAACGCCCTCCGTGCCCTTGGCGAGGGGACGGTTGGCCACGACCTTCTCACCCGCGCGGGCGCCGCGGCGCTCAAGGCCCGCGAGCTCGCACGCTAGCGCTCCCGCCGCGCGTCAAGGCCCTTCTTGGCCCTCGCGCCGTTATCGCGGGCCCGACGTGCCGGTCGGGCCCGCGTTTTTTGTATTCGAGAAGAAATCGCAGCTGGTGAGCGGATTTTCTTGCCAGGGTCTGGGTAGGCTTGAAAAGTTACCTACGCACAGAGAGGCTCCCCATGCTCGAGCTCAAGCACATTTGCAAGAAGTACGTCACGGCCTCCTTCACCCAGACGGCGCTCGACGACGTGAGCCTCGCGTTTCGCGACAACGAGTTCGTGGCGATCCTGGGCCCGTCCGGCTCCGGCAAGACCACGATGCTCAACGTCATCGGCGGCCTCGACCACTTCGACTCGGGCGACCTCCTCATCGACGGCATCTCCACGAAGGA
>DJRK01000140.1:9942-19837 GCA_002440065.1 Atopobium sp. UBA6362
CAACCTCATCCCGCACCAGACGATCCTGGAGAACGTCGAGCTCGCGCTGACCCTTACCGGCGTGGGGCGCGCCGAGCGCCGCGAGCGCGCGGTGGCGGCGCTCGAGCGCGTGGGCCTGGGCCAGCACGTGAACAAGCGGCCGAGCCAGCTCTCCGGCGGGCAGATGCAGCGCGTCGCTATCGCACGAGCGCTCATAAACGACCCCGAGATCGTCCTGGCCGACGAGCCCACCGGCGCCCTCGATTCGGCGACGTCCGTGCAGGTCATGGACCTGCTCAAGGAGGTCGCGCAGGATCGCCTCGTCATCATGGTCACGCACAACCCCGACCTTGCCTATCAGTACGCCACGCGCATCGTCACCCTGGCGGACGGCCAGATCAAGGACGACTCCGACGCCTTCGACGCCGCGACCGCGCCCCGCCGCGACGCCAAGCCCACGCGCCGCACGTCCATGAGCTTCTTGACGGCGCTCGGCCTCTCCGCGCGCAACCTCCTCACCAAGAAGGGCCGCACGATCATGACGGCCTTCGCCGGGTCCATCGGCATCATCGGCATCGCCGCGATCCTGGCGCTCTCGAACGGCGTGAACAACTACATCGCGCAGGTGGAGGAGGACACGCTCTCGAGCTACCCGCTCTCCATCACCAAGCAGAGCTACGACGTCACCGGCATGCTCACGGGCGACACGTCCTCCGGCTCCTCGGGCGACTCGGCCTCCGACCAGGGCGCTGACGCGTCCGCCGAGAAGGACGTCGCGTCCTCCGACGGCTCGATCCCCGAGTTCACGATGCTCAAGGACATGTTCGCCTCCGTGAAGTCGAACGACCTCAGGAGCTTCAAGTCCTACCTCGACTCGGGCGACGCGGGCATCGCGGACGACATCAACGCGATCCAGTACGACTACGGCATCACGCCGCAGGTCTACGCCGCCGACACCTCGAGCGGCGTGACGAAGCTCAACCCCAACTCGCTCTCCTCGGCCATGAGCGCGGGCGCGTCGTCCTCCGCGACGGCCGGCACCATGGCGGGCTCCTCGAGCGCCTACAACGAGATGCTCGACGACCCGGGGCTTCTTGCCCAGCAGTACGACGTCGTCGCGGGCCGTTGGGCGAGCGGGGCCGACGAGTGCGTCCTCGTGCTGAACAAGTCCGGGCGCGTGAGCGACTACACGCTCTACGCGCTGGGCGTCCTCGACCCCTCTCAGCTCGATGACATGGTCACGGCCACGCTCACGGCCTCCGGCGACGTGGACGTGCCCGACACCGACGTCGACTTCACCTACGACGATGCGCTCAACCTGCACTTCAAGGTCATAAGCCCCGCCGAGTGCTACCGGAAAAACGACGAGACGGGCGGCTGGACCGACATGTCCGGCGACGCCGACTTCATGGCGCAAAAGGTCGCCGACGGCCTCGACCTCAAGGTCGTGGGCGTCGTCAAGCCCAACGAGACGGCCGACTCCAACGCCCTCACCCCCGGCATCGCCTACACCCACGGGCTCACGAGCGCGCTCATCGGCCGCTCCGCGGGCTCCGAGATCGTCCAGCAGCAGCTTGCCGACAGCAACGTCGACGTCTTCACCGGCGAGTCGTTCGACCAGCTCCAGGAAGAGGCCAAGAAGGGCGTCGACCTCTCGAGCCTCTTCTCGGTGGACGAGGACGGACTCAAGAGCGCCTTCAGCTTCGATGAGAGCAAGCTCGCGGGCCTAGGCTCCCTGGGCTCGGGCATGGACCTCTCCTCGCTCGACCTCTCGGGCATCGACCTGTCCGGCATGCAGCTCGACCTCTCGGGCATCGGCGACGACCTCGACTTCTCCGACGTGTTCAGCAACGTGCCCGCGCCCGACTTCTCCAAGCTTCTCGACTCGCTCGGCGACCTCAAGCCCACCGAGGACCAGTTGAAGCAGCTCTCGGAGCTCGAGAAGCAGCTGCTCGAGGGCTACCTCAACTACCTCAAGGCGAGCGGCGACATCAGCCTGACCGATCCCGACCTCTCCGACAAGCTCGTCCAGAAGCTGAACGAGTATCTGGTCACGGACGAGGCGAAGGCCATCTTCGCCCAGGTCGCGCAGATCGCCGGCCCGGACTTCCAGGCGAAACTCGAGGAGGTGCTGCGCGCCTACGTGCAGGATGACCTCGCGCCGTACATGAAGTCGGCCATGGAGCAGGTGACGCAGCGCCTGGGCGACGAGATCTCGACCACGGTCTCGACGCAGCTGCAGGCGGGCCTCGCGCAGGCGATGGACCAGGTCGCGACGAAGATGTCGGGCGCGGTCCAGCAGATGACCGACGGCATGACGGCGAGCATGAGCGGCTTTGCGGACGCGTTCTCGGTCGACGCCGGCGCCTTCCAGAACGCCATCCACTTCAACATGGACGCCGAGGACCTGTCCTCGCTCATGTCGAGCTATGCGAACGCGGGCAAGCTCACGTACGAGAACAACCTCGAGACCCTGGGCTACGCCGACGAGGCCGACCCCACGAGCATCTCCATCTACCCCAAGGACTTCCAGGCCAAGGAGCTCGTGCTCAAGTCGATCGACGCCTACAACGACCGCGTGCGCGCCGCCGGCGAGGACGACAAGGTCATCGGCTACACGGACTACATGGGCGTGATCATGGGCTCGGTCACCGACATCGTGAACATGATCAGCCTCGTGCTCATCGCCTTCGTGAGCATCAGCCTCGTGGTGAGCTCGATCATGATCGGCATCATCACCTACATCAGCGTCCTCGAGCGCAAGAAGGAGATCGGCATCCTTCGCGCGATCGGCGCCTCCAAGGGCAACGTCGCCTCGGTCTTCAACGCCGAGACGTTCATCGAGGGCCTTATCTCGGGCGTGTTCGCCATCGTGGTCGTGCTCATCGCGAGCGTGCCCGTGAACGCGATGGTGCTGCGGGACCACGGCGTGCCCAACATCATGAGCCTGCCGTGGACGGCGGCCCTCGCGCTCATAGGCATCTCGGTGCTTCTTACCGTCGTGGCGGGCCTCCTGCCTGCGAGAAGCGCGAGCAAGAAGGATCCCGTCGAGGCCCTTCGCTCCGAGTAGCGATTTGGGGTCGGACCCTTATTCGATTTAGGGTCCGACCCCAAATTGCGGTATGGTGAGGGTTTAGAAAACACGCGACGAGATTAAGGTTCCACAACATGGCGAAACACAGCGGGTCCGGCGTCCCCAAGACGGGCGTGGACAGGTGGCGCGCGTCTGCGCCGCAGGGAGGTCATGCGCACAAAGCCTCCCGCAAGAGCGACAAGGCAGCGGTCAAGCGGCACATCGGCGTGCTCATCGTCGCCGTCGCGCTCTGCGTGGCCTCGGCGGTCGCCTTCACGCCCCTTGGCGAGAAGATCACGCGCGGCCTCGACATCCAGGGCGGCGTCTCGGTCATCCTCACGGCCTCCAAGTCAGACGGCTCGACGCCCTCGAGCGAGGACATGCAGACCGCGACCACGATCGTGCAGAGCCGCGTGAACGCGCTCGGCTCCTCCGAGGCCACGGTCCAGCAGCAGGGGTCGAGCTCGATCCTCGTGCAGATCCCCGGCGCGACCGACGCGAGCTCCACGGTCGACGCCATCGGGCAGACCGGCCACCTCGAGTTCGTCAAGCTCGAGGACATCGGCGACGCCGAGGCGCTGGCCAAGCTCCAGGCAGGCACGAAGAACGTGAAGCTCGAGGAGGGGACCTACACGGCCTTCCTCGACGGCTCCTCCGTGACGAAGACCGAGGTCTCCCAGTCCTCGACCGACATGGGCACCTACGTCGTGAACGTGACGTTCGACTCCGCCGGCGCCCAGACCTTCGCCGACGTCACCCGCGCGCTCGCCCCCACGAAGGGCCAGATCGCCATCGTGCTCGACGGCGTCGTGAACTCCGCCCCCGCCGTCCAGTCCGAGATCACGGGCGGCCAGGTCTCCATCTCGGGCAGCTTCTCGGCCGACGAGGCGAACTCGCTCAAGACCGTCCTCGACTCCGGCTCGCTCCCCGTGACGCTCACGTACTCCGAGAGCCGCGCCGTCGGCCCGACGCTCGGCCAGGATTCGCTCACCCAGGGCGTGCTCGCGCTCGCCGTGGGCATGGCCGTCGTCATCGCCTACCTCTTCGTCTTCTACCAGGGCCTGGGGCTTCTCACGCTCGGGTCGCTCGGCGTCTTCGCGGTGTTCTACCTCGGTCTTCTCGCCGTGCTCTCACGCTTCGGGCTCTTCGCCCTGTCGCTGCCCGGACTCGCGGGCATGGTGCTCACGACGGCCTCCGCCGCCGACTCCTCGATCCTCGTCCTCGAGCGTTTCCGAGAAGAGATCCGCATGGGCCGCACGGTCAAGAGCGCCTCGGTGTCCGGCTCCGAGCACGGCATCAAGACCTCGCTCGACGCCGACGTCGTCACCCTCGTCACGGCCCTCGCGCTCTTCTTCGTGGCGACGGGCGACGTGCGCGGCTTCGGCCTGACGCTCGCGCTGGGCGTGGCGTGCGACATCGTGACGATGTTCTTCTTCAAGGCGCCCGCCCTGCGCCTGCTCGCCATGGGCGCCATTCAGAGGCACCCCGGGTTCTGGGGCATCAAGCACGACGTCGACGAGGCCGCCGCGCGCAAGGCTGCAAAGAAGGCCGCTGAGCAGGGCGCCGTTCACGAGGGGCCTGCCCAAACCCACGACGCTTCCATGAAGGGGGGCGAGGCGCATGCGTAGCCACTTCTCGCACGAGATCCCCTTCATGCGGCATCGCAGGACGTTCCTCACCGTTTCCGCCGTCCTCGTCGTCCTCTCGCTCGTGGGGCTCCTTGCCCGCGGGCTCGTCTGGGGCATCGAGTTCTCGGGCGGCACCCAGATAGACTTCCGTTCCACGGGCGACGTCACGATCGAGCAGATGCGCGGCGCCCTCGAGTCCGCCGGCGAGGACGCGGCCTCCGTCCAGACCTCCGAGGTCGACGGCGTCGACGGCTTCCTCGTCCGCTCCGAGACGACCGACCCCACGACGGCGAACGCCCACGCCGAGGCCGTGGCCGATTCCCTGGGGCTCTCCGCAGACAGCTTCACCGTCACGACCATCGGCCCCGACTGGGGCGCCGACGTCACGCGCTCGTCGCTCGCGGCTTTCGGCGTGGCCATCCTCGCCATCATCGTCTACGTCTCCATCCGATACGAGCTCAAGATGGCCCTCTGCGCCGTCGTCGCGCTCCTCCACGACCTCGTGGTGACGCTCGGCGTCTACGCGTGGTTCCAGATCGCCGTGAGCCCGAACGTCGTGGCCGCGCTCCTTACCGTCATGGGCTACTCGCTCTACGACACCGTGGTCGAGTTCAACCGCATGGACGAGAACGCGCGTCTGCTCAAGGACCAGAAGCACCGCACGTATCTCCAGATCGCGAACTTCTCGATCAACGAGGTCTTCGTCCGTTCGATCAACACCACGATTGTGACGGTCGTCCCCGTGGCGTGCCTGCTCGCCATCGGCGGCACGACGCTCAGGGACTTCGCGTTCGCCATGCTCGTGGGCGAGCTTCTGGGCACGTACTCGAGCTTCGCCGTCGCGTCGCCGCTGCTCGCCATGTGGAAGACGCGCGAGCCCAAGTGGGCCAAGCTCGAGGCGCGCTACGGCGAGGGCTCCGCGGCCGCGCAGGTCGAGCCCGTCTCCGGCGACCAGGGGGCCGACGGCTCCGCGGACCTTGCCGAGAAGGACGTGAGATAGGATGAGCGGCCTCGCGCAGAGCCGTCGCTGGTCGGTCCTTGCGCCGAACCCCAAGGTCGAGCTCGAGCTCAGGCGCGAGCTCGGCGCCTCGCCGCTCGTGGCCCGCGTCCTCGCCTCTCGCGGGTTCTCGGACGCCCAGGAGGCCCGCGACTTCCTCACGCCTTCGCTCGACCGCGACTGGGGCGACCCCCTCCTCATCCCCGGGATGCGCGGGGTCGCCGACCGCGTGGGGCGCGCGCTCGACGCCCGCGAGGCCATCGCCGTATTCGGCGACTTCGACGTGGACGGCATGACGTCCACCTGCCTTTTGACCCTTGCCCTGCGCAGGCTCGGCGGGGACGTGCACCCCTATATCCCGCACCGCTTCGGCGAGGGGTACGGCCTTTCCGAGGCGGCCCTCACACGCGTGGTCGAGGGGTGCGACCCCGACCTCATCGTCACGGTGGACAACGGCATCGCCGCCGCCTCCGAGGTCGAGGGGCTTCTTGCCCGCGGCATCGACGTCGTCGTGACCGACCACCACGAGCCGGCGGACCTCGTGCCCCGCGGCGTGCCCGTGACCGACCCCAAGCTCGACGCGGACTGTCCCTCCCGCGAGCTCGCGGGAGCGGGCGTCGCCCTCAAGCTCGTTCAGGAGCTCGGCCGTCGCCGCGGCTGCCCCGAGCTGTGGCGCGACTACATCGACATCGCGATGCTCGGCACTTTGTCGGACATGATGCTCCTTCAGGGAGAGAACCGCGCCCTCGTGGCCGAGGGCCTGCGGAAGATGCGCGTCTCCACGAGGCCCGGCCTCACGGCGCTCGCGGCGACCGCGGGCATCGAGCTCTCGCAGGCGACCTCCGACTCGCTGCCCTTCTCGATCATCCCGCGCCTGAACGCCGCCGGACGCATGGGCTCCACCGACGTGGCCTTCGACCTGCTCATGACCGAGGACTCCCACGAGGCGCAGCGCCTCGCGACGGCGCTCGAGGAGACGAACAACGAGCGGCGAGCCATCGAGGCCAAGCTCTCGGAGGAGGCCCTGGCAAAGATCGAGGCCACCTGGGACGGCGGCCGCTGCGTCGTCGTGGGCGGCGAGGGCTGGCACGAGGGCGTGAAGGGCATCGTCGCCTCGCGCATCGTCAACCGCTACCACGTGCCGGCGATCCTCTTCAGCATCCAGGACGGCGTCGCCCGCGGCTCCGGCCGCTCGGTGGGCTCCGTCGACCTCTTCCGCGCCGTCGAGCAGTGCTCCGACGTGCTCATCCGCTTTGGCGGGCACTCGGGCGCCGTGGGCGTCACGTGCGAGGCGTCGAGGCTCGATGAGTTCCGTGAGCGGCTCGAGGCGGCGCTCGCCGAGCTCCCCGCCGAGCAGTTCGTGGACGTGGGGGAGGTCGCGGCCGTCGTGGGCCTGGGTGAGCTCACCGTGGATTCCATCGCTGCCGTCGAGGCGCTCCAGCCCTTTGGCCAGGGCAACAAGAAGCCCCTCTTTGCCTCGACCGGAGTCACGATGCGCAGCCGCGCCCGCGTGGGCGCCGACGAGTCCCACCTGCGCTTCTACGCGACCGACGGCGTGGCCTCGCTTCCCGCGATCATGTTCCGCGTCCCGCAGATCGAGAAGGTCGCGGACTGCGACGGTGCCGTCGACCTCGTCTTCGAGGCGACGAACGAGACTTGGAACGGCCGGACGAAGGCCAAGCTCATGGTCAAGGACATCCTCGTGCGCGAGGAAGAGGACCGTGCCTGCGAGCCGAGCGAGCTCGAGCGGGACCTCGAGGCGTCAGCGAAGCAGCCGTCCGTCGCGTCACCCACCGCGTTGGAGCCCCGCGTCGCCCCTGATCGCGAGGCCGCCGCCTCGCTCGAGGGGCTCGACGTTCGCGAGCTCACGCGCGAGCTCGCCCGCCGCATGATCGGCGACGCCCCGCTGCTCCCGGCCCAGGCACAGGCGCTCGATCGCCTCGCCGAGGGCAAGAGCTGCCTCGCCGTGATGGCGACGGGGCGCGGCAAGTCGCTCATCTTCCATATCCATGCGGCTCGCGAGGCGATCCTCGAGGGTGCGGCGAGCGTCTTCGTCTATCCTCTCCGCGCGCTCGTGGCCGACCAGGCCTTCCACCTCGAGTCCTCGCTCGCGAAGCTCGGCGTGACCTGCGCCGTGCTCACCGGCGAGACGGCGCAGGAGCGGCGCGACGAGGTCTTCGACGCGCTGGCGTCGGGCTCGCTCGACGTGGTCCTCACCACGCCCGAGTTCCTCGCCATCCACAGCGGCCGCTTCGCCGAGTGCGGGCGCATCGGTTTTCTCGTCGTGGACGAGGCCCACCACGCCGGCGCCTCCAAGGGCGGCCATCGCTCCGCCTACGCTGAGCTGCCGCGCGTTCGCGAGAAGCTCGGCGACCCCACGTGCCTCGCCGTGACCCCCACCGCCTCCGACACCTCGGCACGAGAGGTTTGCCGCCTTCTGGGCGTCGATGAGCGCGACGTCGTCGTGGACCGCTCCGAGCGCGGGAACCTCGACGTTGTGGACCTCCGCGACCTGCACGACCGCGAGAGCAAGCTCGTGAGCCTCGTGTCCTCCGGCCGCAAGACCATCGTCTACGTCACCTCGCGCGACCAGTCCGTGAACGTGGTGCGTATGCTTCGCCACCGCATCCCCGACCTCGCGCCCCGCATCGCCTTCTACAACGCCGGGCTCGATCGGCCGTTGCGCACCCGCGTCGAGCGCGCCTTCCGCGAGGACGAGCTCGCCTGCATCGTGAGCACGAGCGCCTTCGGCGAGGGCGTGAACCTGCCGAGCGTGCGGCAGGTCGTCCTCTACACGCTGCCCTTCGGCCGCGTGGAGTTCAACCAGATGAGCGGCCGGGCAGGGCGCGACGGCAAGCAGTCGCAGGTCTACCTGCTCTTTGGCGGGCGCGACCGGCGCCTGAACGAGAAGATCATGTCGAGCGCAGCCCCTGCCCGCGAGCAGCTCGTGGCGCTGTGGCGCGCGCTCATCCTCGCTTCCCGCACGGCGCCCGAAGAGGGCTTCGCGCTCGACGCGGACGCGCTTGCCGCCTCGGCCGCCGCGATCGACCCGGCCCACCCGCTCGACGCGGCCTCCGTGGAGTCCGGCGTCGGCGTCTTCGCCGAGCTCGGCTTCCTCGAGGTCTCGGGCTACGGCGACGCCCGGCGCGTGCGCCTCGTGCCCAAGCCGGAGCATATGGACCTCATGAACAGCTCCCGTTACCTCGAGGGCGTTAACGGTCGGCACGATTTCGAGTCTTTCTGCGATTGGGTGCTACATTGTCCTTGCGAGGATCTTCTTGCTCACGTGATTAAGCCCATCGCCCCGGTCTTTGGGGTCCAGGTGGGGGAGAGGGACGAGCTATGAAAACCCCACAAGAGACGAACGCCGCCCCGGTCGCGCCCGTGGCACCGGTTGCCCCCGAAGCACCCATAGCCCCTGCCGCCCCGGCGACGACGGGCCCCGATACGCCTTCGGCGCCCGTTGCCGAGACGGGCCCTCATGCCGCGCCTGCGACGGAAGCGGCCCTGGCGACCGCCGAGAAGCCCAACCCCTCGCAGGTCGGCGCACAATCCGGTGCCCAGCCCGGTTCCGCGCCCGATGACGCTGCCCCTCAGAAGCCTGCCGCGGAGTCCGCGGCCCCGGTCGCCCCGGCTGCTCCCAAGCATGCCCCCGACGCCGCGAACTTTCGCCTCCTCGAGTCGGCCTGCCGCTCCTACATGGACGACGAGGGCATGGAGAAGGTCGAGCGCGCCTACCGCTTCGCCGCCGACTACCACAAGGACCAGCGCCGCCGCTCCGGCGAGCCCTACATCAACCACCCCGTCGAGGTCGCCCTCATCCTCTCCAAGGACCTGCGCATGGACGAGGACACGATTTGCGCCGCCCTTCTCCACGACACCGTGGAGGACACGTCGGCGACCCTCGACCAGCTCTCGCAGCTCTTTGGCGAGAAGGTCGCCGATCTCGTGGACGGCGTGACCAAGCTCACGTCCGTCAAGGTCGCCACTATGGACGAGAAGCAGGCCTGGAACCTGCGCAAGATGTTCCTCGCCATGAGCCACGACATCCGCGTCGTCATCATCAAGCTCGCAGACCGCCTGCACAACATGCGCACGCTCGCGGCGCTGCCGCCCGACCGCCGGCTCTTCAAGGCACGGGAGACCATGGACGTCTACGCGCCGCTCGCAGACCGCCTCGGTATCTCCTCGCTCAAGTGGGAGCTCGAGGACCTCTCG
>DJRK01000088.1:0-150 GCA_002440065.1 Atopobium sp. UBA6362
CGGCCCTGGCCGCGGTGCCGGCCGGACGGCCGGACGCGGGGGTGGCGGTGTTGGCCAATGGGGATCCCCCTTACTTGTCGGTTTCCTCGAAGGTGGTGGAGTAGAGCCTGTACAGCGGGCCGCCGGACGGGATGCGCCCGTCGAACGGCA
>DJRK01000088.1:201-3173 GCA_002440065.1 Atopobium sp. UBA6362
GCCGGGCAGCACGCCGGTGAAGAACTGGCGCTGCTCCTCGGAGAGCTTCAGCAGCGCGCACAGCTCGTCGGCGTCGCTGCTGTTCTGCGACAGGAGCATGAGGAAGTCGGAGTTGGAGAGCATGAGGCGCGCCCCGTCGTCCATGAGCAGCTCCTCGATGTTCTGCGTGATGCCGGTGACGCCGAGGCCGTACTTGCGGGCGCGCTTGTAGATGTCCCGGAACTGCGCGCTGGAGTACTCGTTGCCGAAGAAGCGGTGGAACTCGTCGATGTACAGCCAGGTGCGCCGGCCCTTGGCGCGGTTGCGGATCACTCGGTTCCACACCTGGTCTATGACGACCATCATGCCGAACGTGCGCAGCTCTCCGGTCAGGCCGCTCACGTCGAACACGGTGAACCGGTTGGACAGGTCGACGTTGGTCTGGCCGTTGAAGCCGCTCAGGGAGCCCGACGTGTACGAGCCGAGCGCGACGGCGAGCTCGTGGCCAGCGGGCTCGCCGGTCTCCTCCAGGGACTGCTGGAGGTCGGAGAGCGTGGGCTGGTTCACGCCGGCGCCGTTGTTCCGGTACCTTACGTACAGGCCGAGCGCGCACCGGTCGACGAGGCTCTTCTCGATCGGGTCGAGGCCGGTGTTGCCGCCGACGAGGGAGCCGATCATGGAGACCACGTTGTTGGTCTTGTCCTTGACGGGGTCGCCGTCGCCGGTCTCCTCCATCACGATGTCGAGCGGGTTGATGCGGCTCCTGCTGCCGGCGCTGATCTGGACGATCTGGCCGCCGAACGCCTGCGCGAGGGGCAGGTACTCGCGTTCGGGGTCGACGATGATGACCTCGTCGTCGCGGTTGAGGAACAGGCCGGCGATCTCCTGCTTGACGGTGAAGCTCTTGCCGCCGCCGGACGTGCCGAGGATGAACCCGTTCGAGTTCATGTGGCTGCGCCGGTCGGCCACGATCGGGTTGCCGCTCCTGGCGTTGCTGCCGTAGAACAGGCCGCCGGGCTCGAACACCTCCTGCGTGGTGAAGGGGATCAGGATCGCGGCCGAGTTCGTGGTCAGGGTGCGGGTCATGGGCAGCGGGTTGCTGCCCAGGGGCAGTTCGGCCGTCAGGCCCTCCAGCTGCATGAACTTGAGGCTCTCGGCCTTGCAGGACTGCGCGTTGACCTTCGCCTTGACGCTCTTGCACGCGATGTCGAGCTGCTCCTCGCTGTCGGCGGACACGCCGATCACGGTGATCGAGTCGACGAGCCTCTGGTTGGTCTGGCGCAGCTCGTCGCGCAGCTCGCCCATCTGGGTCTCCTGGTCGGAGAGGTCGTCGGGCAGGTCGTCGGGGTCGAGGCCCTGCTTGCGGTTCTTTCGGCGCACGTCCATGATCTGCATCTTGATCTCGGCGTTCTTCTGGCGGACGATCCTCATGCTCTCGCCGCGGTCGAACGGCGCGAGGTGGATGCTCACGTTGATGCGCGCGCGGATCGAGGTCAGGTCGTTGATGAGCTGGTCGGACAGCTCGGGCGGCAGGTCGCTGATCCAGAGCGTGCGGTGCAGGAAGCGGGAGTCAAGGGACTCGACGCGGAGCATGGACGGGTCGCGCGCGTCGATGCTCCACGGGCACACGAGGTCCTTGGTGGACGGGCGGCCCGGCATCCTGGCGAACGCGCGCTCGTCGAACCGGAACGGCTCGCCGGGGCGCAGGATCTCCGCCATGAGGCGCAGCCGGTGCTCCCGGTCGAGGCGCGTGGCGTGGCATTCGTCGATCGCGCGCATCTGCGCGGTGAGGCTGTTGCACAGCGCGTTGAGCGTGCTGACCGCGTTGTCCTTGTCGGTTTCGCGGATGGTGACGGTCAGTGTCTTGACGGTGTTGGTGTTGCGGCTGACCGATTCGAGCTTGCCCGCGACGAGCTCGTTGTAGTCGGCGCGGAGCGGGTCGAGCGCGTCGCCGTGCGCGGGCATGCTGATGTCGGCCAGGATGTCGTCGATGCCGCGCGTGCGCGTGCACGACGAGATCTGGAGAGACTGGCCGGCGTCGAAGCTGTTGATGAGCTTGGCCCACCGGTCGATGATCTCCATCTGGTGGCTCTCCGGGCTCAGCTGGTAGTTGATGTCGGTGAACGCGATCGTGGCGCTCCACCGGTCGTCGCCCAGGTAGGCGATGCCGTTGCGCAGCATGGAGTCGTAGCCGATGAGCTGCTTGACGGTCTTCGGCACGCGCGCCGGACGGCGCTTCCTCCCCTTTTCCTTGGTTTTCCTTCCCATTTTCCCTTTCCTATCGTTCCTTCACGGTCGGTTTCGCGGGGGCCGCCGCTCGGCGGCCCGGGCCGTCGAGCGTGTAGACCTCGCGCGACGTGTAGTGGCGCCACACGTATCGCATGTACTTCTCGGGCTTGAGGCCCTTGGGCCGCACCCACCCCCAGGCGGCGATGGGCAGACCCGGGACGAAGACCAGGTACATGGCCGCGTTCGTGGACATGTGGAGGCCCAGCACGAGGCCGGCGAACCCTCCCCCGCACACGACGGCGAGCAGTACCGCGGCGCCCAGCTGGCGCCAGCTCATGCCGAGGAAGACCTTCGATTCGATGGTGCTGATCTCCCTGTAGACGGGCATCTGCAATGCCATTACGGCTCCTTCCCGAAGATTCTGTTTTCTGTTGGTTAGTTGGTTATTCGCCGCCGAAGAGCTTCTTGGCGATCGAGTTGGACGTCATGATCACGCCGATCAGCAGCACGCTGGACATCAGCAGGCCGCTGAAGTTGTTCAGGACCCATCCGGCCAGGCTGTCGCCGTCGTGGAAGGACTGCGGTTGCAGCACTCCCGACGCGAAGGCGCGGTACATGTAGACCGCGAGGTAGAGGGTGGCGCACTGGAACACGAGCGTGGCGTACTGTTTGAAATAGTTGACGCCCCACTGGCGCGTCTCGTCATGCGCGATGAACGCGATCGGCAGCGGATTGAAGGCCGTGAGCATGTAGATCTGCACGAA
>DJRK01000037.1 GCA_002440065.1 Atopobium sp. UBA6362
CCCCGACAAATCGGCGTTTCTGGGGCGTCATGAGATGAACTTCCGGTGCGAGCGCTTCACGTTGTCCTGGTCGACCATGGCGTACAGGAGCGTCGTGTCGATTTTGCTGTGCCCAAGCAGGACCTGAACCTGCTCTATAGGCATCCCCTTGTCGATTGCCTTCGTCGCGAGGGTCCTCCTAAACTTGTGGGGATGAACGTGCTTAACGCCCGCCGCGGCCCCAAGCTTACGTAGTCTCCCCTCCACACCGCTAATCTGCAGCCGTTCAAAAGGTGAACGAAGCGACACGAACAGAGCTGGACAATCGTCCTCTCGCTCGGCGAGATAAGCCAAGAGGTGCGTCTTCGCCCTTGCGTCGAAATAGACCCGACGCTCTTTATCCCCCTTGCCGTGCACGACACATTCCCTGGCCTCGAAGTCGATATCCCTCCTATTCAGGCGAACGAGCTCGCCAACACGCATTCCTGTGGAAGAAAGCAAATCGATAATTGCCAGGTCACGGGCTTCATGACAGCAGTCGCGCAGCGCTTCGAGAGACTCGTCCGAGTAGACGGGTTTCAGCGTTCGGGACGCGCGAATCTTCTTGATGCGTTTGACAGGGCTCTTGTAGATATGATCCTCGGCCTCAAGCCAGGAGAAAAAGCTGGATACCACCCGCCTCACATTGTCGACCGTTGCCTTCCCCGCTCTGCCGTCACGCGAGTAGGCGGCAAGGTAGTCGCGCACGTCCTCGGTAGTGACCTCGTGGGCTGGCTTCCTGACCTCCCCGGTAAAGCGCGCCAGGACGCCTGAGTAGTAGCGCAGCGTGCGTTCCGAGCACCCCTCAAGCCTCTTGGCTGCGAGAAACAGCTCCACGTCCTCGACCATGCTCTTGCCCTGTCCTAGGCCCCTGCCTCCGCCATCCAGACATGCGACGAGAACAGCATGCAGCTCCACCGCTTGCGCCGTGCTCAGCTTCGGCGCCATCAGCCGATCAATACGCTCGATAGTCTCCCTCATGAAATCACCCTCCTCACATGGCTTTCCATACGAGGAGGGTGCTCCTATCCACGTAGGTTTTCCACACTACGCAGCGGGCTTCTCAGCATTGTCCTTGATGCCTCTGATAATCGCGACGAGCCCCATCTGCTGCTTAGTATCGAACACTCGCATGAAGGACCGCGGGCGATCGAAAGGCGGCTTCGCGAGGGCCTCGGGCTCCATATAGCCGTTCTCAACAATATAGTCAACGACCCTGCGTACAAACGACATCTGCTGCTCAGTAAGCGCCTGGGAGTTTATGAACTCCGCGAACGCCAAGTTCGCGGCCTCGCGGTCGAGCTTGGCAATATTGCGTACAAGGAGACCGAACGGCACATCGCCATAGGCGAGCTTGTAGTCGCTCTCCGACCCAAGCTCACACGTGAAAATGCGCTCGAGGTCACCGAACTCACCCGTGGTCATGGGCAGGTTGTGCCTCAGCTTGTAGATAACCATGGTATCCGCATGCTCGACAAGGTAATGCTCGACCTTAAGCTTGTAGTTGGTAAAGTCCTCTCCAGGAGCGGCCTCCGCCCCGTATTCGATGGAAGTGACCGGATCGTCGAGGTGCGTGACCACATCGGGAATGCGTGAGCCTCCCGTCAGAAAGCGGACCAAACCACGCAGGCCCTCGCGCACCTCCTCAAGAGCGAGCAGGGAGACTCCGTCGAGAAACCCCTCGGAAGTCACGCGCTGTAGCAACGGGAGCCTCTCTCTGACCTGCGGAATACTGATGCGCTCCTGGAGGGCGGACGCAACCGTGATGAGCTTGGAGGTCGAGGAGGCCGCTCTGGCGCCCTGCGCCGTCGCACACATGAGGCCGTACATGAGGGCGTCGAACCTGAGCGCGCTGACGTCTTCCTCATCGCTTCGCACGAGCGGCGCGACCCCGGAAATAAGGGCAGCCAAATCGCCGTCCCCCAGGCACTCCCAGGCCTTCTCTTGCCTGAACCCCTCCACTGCCTGTCTGCGCAGTCGCACCGAGACAAGCTCGTCGTTCAAGGCAACAACTTGCCCGCGGAGCTCCGACGCCATCCGTGAGCGCCATTCCTGGTATTCGTCCTCAGCAAATGCCGCCTGCTGCAGGCCCTTCACGAGCATCGATTCGCGGGCGAAGACGGTCTCGGAGAGGGACGAGCCGATGCCACCCTCCACCTCCTTAGGGTCCTCCGCGAAGAACTCGAAATTACGGCACCAGTCGAAGATGAAGAAGCGCTCCTTGTCCGCATGCCTACCGTCAAGGGGATCCTCCACGCAGAGATCCTTGCACAAGCGGGTTCCGCGCCCGATCATCTGCCAGAACTTGATCTTCGAGCGTACCTTTTTGAAGAAGACGAGGTTCACGATCTCGGGCACGTCGATTCCGGTGTCCATCATGTCCACCGATACGGCAATGACCGGCAAGGGCCTGAGCTCGAACTCATCGATGACGGTGTGGGAGTAGTCGTCCGAGCACAGAACCGTCTTGATATAGCCGTCGGGAAGCCCAGGGTAGAGCTTGCCGAAGCGCTCCACGATATAGCGCGCGTGTCTCTGGTTCTGGGCGAAGATGACCGTCTTTCCGAGGTCCTGCCCGCCATTGACGCGAATGCCCTTCTCCATGAGGGTCTCGAGGACGTTGTCGACGGTCCCCTCGTTAAACACCCAGGAGTTGATCTTGGACTCGGCGATGCGGTCGGGCACCTCGAGGCCCACCTCCTCAAAGTCCTCCTCAATCTGCTGCTTGTCCTCGTCGGAGAGCTCGTCGTAGGTGATGCCGTCGTCCATGAAGGCGGTGTGGGTCTTGATGCCCAGGAACGGCACGAGCACGTGGTCCTTCTCGGTGGCAGTCTCGTACTCATAAACGTAGGTCGGCACCCCGCGCTCGACCTCGAAGAAGTCGTAGGTGTTACGGTCGACCTCGTTGGCAGGCGTTGCTGTAAGGCCCACGACGAGGGCATCGAAGTAGTCGAAAATGGCGCGATACTTCTTGAAGATGGAACGGTGCGCCTCGTCGACGACAATGAGGTCGAAGTGCGCCGGAGTGAACATGCGAACGCCGTCCTCGTTCCTCACGGCGTCGATAGCGTTGAGAATGGTCGGGTAGGTCGAGAAAACGATCCTGGCATCCCGCTCGTCCTTATTAGCACAAAGGTTGCAGCGCGATGTCTCGGGCAAGTACGCTTGGTAGGCCTTCGCGGCCTGGGAGACAAGAGCTACCCGATCGGCCAGGAAGAGCACGTTCTTCACGCGACCCGACCGCATAAGTACATCGGTAAGGCCCGCCGAAACGCGCGTCTTGCCCGTGCCCGTCGCCATGACGAGGAGCGCGCGGCGACGCCCCTCGTCGAAAGAGGAACAGGCGCGCTTAATAGCCTCGAGCTGATAGTATCGATTTTTGCCGCCACCCGCGATCCGGGTATCCACCTCAACGGAGGCAAGGGGGCCGACGATGCGGCGGTTCATAATCCGTTGCAAATCGTCCTGCGAGAAAATGCCGCTCACCCGGCGCTCGGACGAGCCGTCGTCGCCCGCGAAGAACGTATCGAAGCCGTTGGTAGCAAAGACCAGAGGGCGATAGCCGTACTCGGTCAGCAGGCAGTCGGCGTACAAGCGAGCCTGCTGCATGCCCTTCTGGGCATCCTTGCTGGTCCGCTTCGCCTCGACGATGGCCAACGGGCGGCCGTCGCGGCCAAGGAGGAGGTAATCGACGTACCCGACACCGTTGTTGTCCCCCGAGGAGGTTGGCATGCCGCGAACTTTGCGCTCTTCCAGAACGTTTTGGCCAATGGTCCAACCGGCAAGTTGCAGATCCCAATCGATGTAGCGCTTGCGGGTCTCGAACTCCGATATCTCCTCGGGATTGAAGGACCGCGACCCCTCGTTGGCGGCTCGGGCGGCAGAGAGCTCCTCGGCCATCGCCTTGAGCTTGGCCTCCAGCTCCTCGATCTCGCTCTTCTGTTTGGTCACGAGCTCGCCTTGGGCCTTGATCTTGGAGATCTGCTCCTTGGTGATGGGAACACCCTTGGCGGGAATCTTGTGCTCGTCGAAGCGGCGTTCGGTATAGGCGGGACCGTAGCAGTAATCAATCCAATCAACGAAGTTGAAAAGGGCCCTCAGCGACAGGATAGCGTCGACGGGCTTGACCTTCATCTCAGTGTGGACCGAGAGGTTGCCAAGCTTGTTGATCCCCAGAAGCGGCCTCCAGACGCGCTCATCCACGCACTGGATGAAAGAGCGCTCATGGAGGAGCGACGCCAGATTGTCGCGATAGGGCATCTTGATCGTAGGGTCGGCAGCATAAACCCACTTAACGGCCAGCTCGAGCGCCTTACGGCAACCTACCGCGCACATGGCAGGAGAAGAAGAGAAAACCTTCTCGGCCTCTATGCAGGCATCCGCGAAGAGGCCGTAATAGTCGCCCTGTTCCTTAAGGAAATCGAAGTTCATGGCAATC
>DJRK01000139.1:0-2505 GCA_002440065.1 Atopobium sp. UBA6362
GCACCTCGTACGGCGGCGCAATCGCAATGAAGCGCAGGTTGGAAGCCACGTCCATGCGCGTCGACGTCGTGATGTCCCCCTCGATGAACGAGCTCACGAGCCCGCCCATGATGGCCGGGGCGACGTTGTCGGGGTGCCCCTCGATGCGCGTGGAGACCTCGAGGCACTCCTCGGCGTCGTAGCCGCCCGCAAGCGCCTGGGCGCACGCCACGCCCGCGATGACGCAGGTGGAGCTCGAGCCCAAACCTCCCGAGAGCGGGATGGGGGAGAGGATCGTGATGTGCAGCGGCCGCGCCTCGTGGCCCAGCTCCCTGCACGCCTGGAGATAGCTCTGCCACACGAGGTTGTCGGTCCCGCGGAACCGCTCCTCGCAGCCGTCGATCGAGAGCTCTTCCGCGGGCGTCATCAGGAACGTCGCGGTGAGGTCGAGCGCGATGCCCAGGCAATCGAAGCCCACGCCCACGTTCGCCGACGTCGCCGGCACGCGCACGATGACGACCGGCTTGGCCTGCCCGTCCGCCGCGATCACGAGAAGACCCTCTGGCAGGCGGCCTCCACATACCCGTTCATCTGCTCGCGGTCGCGCACGTCGGTGTGGAGCACCGCGGCATCGCGCAGGCCGGAGAGCTGCGCGGGCGCGACGGTGCCCGTGAGCGCCTCAAGCTCGTCCATGCACGCGAAACCGTCGGCCTCATCCGTCGCCTTGCCCAGCGCGGCGAGCACGTCGGCGCTGAACTTGTACGGCGAGGCGGTGGAAAGGCACACGCGCACGGAACCGTCGGCCGGGTACGCGTCGAGCACGCGCTTGGCGACCGCCGTGTGCGGGTCGATCAGGACACCGAGCCCCTCCCACGTGGAGCGGATCTCCTCGCGGGTCGCGTCGTCGTCGGCGCGGCCGCACGCGAAGACGGACTGGATGCGCTCGAGCACCTCGAACGGCACCGTGTAGCTGCCCTTCTCGGCGAGACTTGCCATAAGGCTTGCCACAAGCTCGCAGTCGCCCTCGGTAAAGTAGTACAGCATGCGCTCGAGGTTCGAGGATACGAGGATGTCCATCGAGGGGCTGATGGTCTTGTTGAAGGGGCGCAGGCGGCTGTACGTGCCCGTCGTCAAGAAGTCCGTGAGGACGTCGTTGGAGTTGGAGGCGACGACGAGCTTCTTCACGGGCAGGCCGAGGCGCTTGGCGTAGTAGCCGGCGAGGACGTCTCCGAAGTTGCCGGTGGGAACGCAGAACGTGACCTCGTCGCCGATCGCGATCGCGCCGGCGCGGACGAGCTGCGCGTAGGAGTCGAAGTAGTACGTGACCTGTGGCGCCAGGCGCCCCACGTTGATCGAGTTCGCGCTCGAGAGCGCACAGCCGGCCTCGGCGAGGCGGTCGCGCAGGGCCTCGTCGGCGAAGATGTTCTTCACCTCGCCCTGGCAGTCGTCGAAGTTGCCGCGGACGGCGCACACCGCCACGTTGTCGCCGGCCTGCGTCGCCATCTGGAGGCGCTGCACGTCGGAGACCTTGCCGTAGGGGTAGAAGACCGTCACGCCGCAGCCGGGCACGCCCGCGAAGCCGTCGAGCGCGGCCTTGCCGGTGTCGCCCGAGGTGGCGGTCACGATCATGATCTTCTTCGCGTCGGCATCGGTGCCCGTGCCCTCGCCGCGACGCGCGACGCCCATGAGCTGCGGCAGCATCTGGAGCGCGACGTCCTTGAACGCGCTCGTGGGCCCGTGATAGAGCTCGAGCAGCCAGTCGCTCCCGAGCGGCGTCACCGGGCAGACGGCCTCGGCGTCCCACTGGGCGCCGTAGGCGGCCTCGACGCAGGCGGCGATCTCTTCGGCGGAGTAGTCGGGCAGCAGCGTCCCCAGGACGAGGCGCGCCGTCTCCTTGAACCCCTGCGAGCACACGGCCGCGAGGTCGAGCCTCTCCTGCCCGAGCCAGTCCGCCACGTACAGGCCGCCGTCGGGCGCGATTCCGCGAAGAATTGCTTGCTTGCTTGTTACGGGATCATCAAGACTACGCGTGCTGTGGTAGAACGAATTCACTGTTGGCTCCTCGCTCCCAGGCGGATCGTTCGGACGGTTGCGAGTATCTTACCTGCAGGAAGGGGCCCCGGCCCCTCTGGACACACACTCGAAAGATTGGAATGGCTGCCCATGAAGATCGCCCTTCTCGGCTACGGCACGGTTGGACGCGGCGTAGACCAGATCATCGCCGAGCGCGTGGCCTCGGTCGAGGTCGCCCGCATCCTCGAGCTCCCGGATCGCATCACCGACCCCCGCATGACCTCCAACTATGATGAGATCGTGGCCGACCCCGACATCGACCTCGTCGTCGAGTGCATGGGCGGCATCGAACCCGCGCATACCTTCATCATGCGTGCCCTCGCCTCGGGCAAGCACGTCGTCACGTCGAACAAGGCCGTCGTCGCCGCGCACTTCGCCGAGTTCGCCGAGGCCGCGCTCTACAACCGGGTGAGCCTGTTCATCGAGGCTTCCGTGGGCGGCGGCATCCCCTGG
>DJRK01000139.1:2577-3347 GCA_002440065.1 Atopobium sp. UBA6362
TGAACGGCACGACGAACTACATCGTCTACTCCATGCAGAAGAACGGCGCCGAGTTCGCCGACGTCCTCGCCGAGGCGCAGCAGCTGGGCTACGCCGAGCGCGACCCCTCCGCAGACATCGACGGCATCGACGTGGCCAACAAGACCATCATCACCGCGAGCGCCGCCTTCGACGTCGCGTGCACGCACGACCTGCCCGTCTCCGGCATCCGCAACCTCACGAAGGCCGACCTCGACCTCTTCGCCGAACGCGGTCTGTCCGTCAAGCTCCTCGGCCGCGGCGTCCAGCAGGACGGCTCCTACGCGGTCGCGGTCGAGCCGGTCGCGCTGCCGCTGTCCTCGCTCGAGGCGAACGTCCCGAGCAACTTCAACCTCGTGACCCTCGACGGCGCCACCGTGGGCGAGCTCAAGTTCTACGGCCAGGGCGCCGGCAGCCTGCCCACCGGCAACGCCATCGTCCAGGACGTCNNTGGACTGCGCCGCCGGCCGCCGCCCCGTCTACGACTTCAGCCGCGGCCTCGCCTACGACCCCGAGCTGCTGCGCGGCGACTACGTGCTGCGCTGTTCCCAGGCCCCCGAGGGCGCCGAGGCTTTCGCGCCGGGCGCCTGGCTCGTCCGCGACGTCACCGCCGCTGCTGCCCGCGCCCTTCTCGGCACGGCGCTCGAAACCGACCCGACCGCCTTCATGGCGGCCCTCGCCTAAGGCGCAAAGGAGCCCACCGCAATGATAAAGATCGCAAAGTTCGGCGGTTCCTCCGTCGCGTCCGCCGA
>DJRK01000139.1:3371-5678 GCA_002440065.1 Atopobium sp. UBA6362
CCGGCAAGCGCTTTTCCGGCGACAACAAGATCACTGATCTGCTGCTCCTCGTGAACGCCCACATCCAGTACGGCGTCGACTGCACGGCCCTTCTCGCCGACATCCAGAAGCGCTACCAGGAGATCGCCGACGAGCTCGGCCTCAAGTGGCCGGTCGCCGAGAAGTTCGAGGCCTTCGCGCGCAACATAAAGAAGCACTCGCCCGCCTACGTCGTCTCCCGCGGCGAGTGGTTCACCGCGAACCTCATGGCCGAGTACCTCGACCGTCCCTTCGTGGACGCGGCCGACGTCGTCGTCTTCCACCACGACGGCTCCGTCGACATGGAGCGCACCGCCGCCCGCCTGAAGGACGTCATGGTCCGCAAGGGCTCCTTCGTCCTGCCCGGCTTCTACGGCGCCACGGTCGACGGCCAGATCAAGCTCTTCCAGCGCGGCGGCGGCGACATCACGGGCGCCATCCTCGCGCGCTGCGTCGACGCGAACCTCTACGAGAACTGGACCGACGTGAGCGGCTTCCTCTCCGCCGACCCGCGCATCGTCGACCACCCGCGCTCCATTCACCGCATCACCTTCGACGAGATGCGCGAGCTCTCCTACATGGGCGCCTCCGTGCTGCAGGAGGAGGCCATCTTCCCCGTACGCGAGGTGAATATCCCCATCCAGATCAAGAACACGAACCGCCCCGAGGACGAGGGCACGATCATCCGCGAGGTCGCCGAGGCGGGAGAGGACGAGCACCTCATCACCGGCATCGCCGGCAAGCGCGACTTCATCAGCGTGCACATAAAGAAAGCCCACATGTCCAACGAGGTCGGCCTTGTGCGCAAGGCGCTCGCCATCTTCGAGCGCTACGGCGTCTCGGTCGAGCACATCCCCACGGGCGTCGACTCCTTCGGCGTGGTCGTGAACGGCGCCGACGTGCGCGACTCCATCTACTCGATCGTCGCCGACATCCGCAAGGAGATCCAGCCCGACGACATCTCCATGGTCGACAAGCTCGCGCTCATCTCGGTCGTCGGCCGCAACATGTCCAAGCGCAGCGGCACGTCGGGCAAGATCTTCGGCGCTCTCGGCGATGCGGGCATCAACATCCGCATGATCACCCAGAGCTCGCAGGAGATCAGCATCATCATGGGCGTGAACAACGAGGACTTCGAGCGTGCTATCAAGGTCATCTACGACCGCTTCGTTCGCGACGAGAGAGTCTCCGCCTAACCCGGCCGCGCGAGGCGCGGACTGGTTGTCCATCTATCACCGAGAGGAGCCGTCATGGCAAAGAAGACCGTTGCAATCCTGGGCGCCACGGGCGTCGTGGGCACGCAGATGCTCCAGTGCCTCGAGGAGCGCGATTTCCCCGTCGAGAAGCTCGTGCCGCTCGCGAGCCCCCGCTCCGTGGGCAAGAAGGTGAGCTTCCGCGGCGAGGAGGTCGAGGTTCAGCTCGCGTGCCCCGAGGCGTTCGAGGGCGTCGACATCGTCCTGGGCGCGGCGGGCGACGCCACCGCGAAGGAGCTCCTGCCCGAGGCCGCCGCGCGCGGCGCCGTGTGCGTGGACAACTCGCACGCCTTCCGCCTGGAGCCCGATGTCCCTCTCGTCATCCCCGAGATCAATGCCGCCGACATCGCGAACCACCCGCGCAACATCATCGCGAACCCCAACTGCGCGACGATCATCGGACTCGTGCCCACCTACCCGCTGCACCAGGCCGCCGGCCTCAAGCGCCTTATCGTGAGCACGTACCAGGCCGCTTCCGGCGCCGGCATGCCGGGCCTCAAGGAGCTCGAGCGCGAGAGCCGCGTGCTCGCCGAGGGCGGCGAGGTGGGGGATACCGCTCCCTTCGCCTACCAGCTGGCCTACAACCTCATCCCGCAGATCGGCGGCTTCAAGGACGAGGGCTACACGTCCGAGGAGTGGAAGATGCAGAACGAGGGGCGCAAGATCATGCACCTGCCCGAGGTCCGCGTGAACTGCACGTGCGTGCGCGTGCCGGTCATGCGCTCCCACTCCGAGAGCATCACGGCCGAGTTCGAGCGCCCGATCACGCCCGGCGAGGCGCGCGAGATTCTCTCCTCCGCCCCTGGCGTGAAGGTCGTGGACAACCCCGAGAAGCTCGAGTATCCCATGCCTCTCGACACCTCTGACCAGGACCTCGTTTACGTCGGACGCATCCGCCGCGACCTGTCCGCGCCCGACGGCGTGAACGCCCTCACGTTCTGGTGCTGCGGCGACCAGATCCGCAAGGGTGCCGCGACGAACGCCGTCCAGATCGCCGAGCACCTCCTCTAACTGATAACTTTTGGGGACAGGTTCG
>DJRK01000142.1 GCA_002440065.1 Atopobium sp. UBA6362
ACTACTGCCTTCATCGATGCAGGCTGCATCGTTTCCACCCCCACCTGCGGCCCGGGCCTGGGCGGCTACATGGGCATTCTCGCCGCCGGCGAGAAGTGCGTGAGCTCCACGAACCGCAACTTCGTCGGCCGCATGGGCGACCCCACCTCCGAGGTCTACCTTGCGTCCCCGGCCGTCTGTGCCGCGTCCGCCGTCGCGGGCCACATCGCCCTGCCGTCCGACCTCGACTAGAAGAAAAGCAGCCTTATCAATCTTTGTCACAACCTTGTCAGTTGATAAGGTTGTGACAAGGTAAGAAGGGAAACCGCATGCAGTTCAAGGGAACCGTTTTCCGCTACGGGCGCGACATCGACACCGACGTCATCATCCCGGCGCGCTACCTCAACACCTCCGACCCGGCCGAGCTCGCCAAGCACTGCCTCGAGGACCTCGACAAGACGTTCGTCGAGCGCGTGAAGCCCGGCGACATCGTCGTGGCCGACGAGAACTTCGGCTGCGGCTCCAGCCGCGAGCACGCGCCCGTGGCCATCAAGGCGGCCGGCGTCTCCTGCGTCATCGCCAAGAGCTTTGCACGCATCTTTTACCGCAACTCGATCAACATGGGCCTGCCCATCCTCGAGTGCCCCGAGGCCTGCGACGCGATCTCCGACGGCGACACGGTGAGCGTCGACGCCGACACGGGGACCATCACGGACGAGACGACGGGCGCCGTCTTCCATGCGCAGCCGTTCCCGCCCTTCATCCAGGAAATCATCAACGAGGGCGGCCTCGTGGCGCGCACCAAGAAGAAGCTCGCCCAGAAGGCCGAGGCCTAGGTGCCCCTCCCGAACCCGTTCGCGAACGGGCCCTCATCCATCGATTGGAGCTGTAACGTGAAGAAGACCTATAAGGTGTGCTGCCTGCCGGGCGACGGCATCGGACCCGAGATCATCGCCGAGGGCAAAAAGGTCCTGGCCGCCGTGGGCGCCAAGGCCGGCGTCGATTTCGCCTGCAAGGACGCGCTTATCGGCGGCGCCGCCATCGATGCGTGCGGCGACCCCCTGCCTGAGGAGACCCTTGAGGCCGCCCAGGCGTCCGACGCCGTGCTCCTCGCCTCCGTGGGCGGTCCCAAGTGGGACTCCACCGACCCCAACGCGCCGCGCCCCGAGCAGGGCCTGCTCCGCATCCGCAAGGCGCTCGGGCTCTACACGAACCTGCGCCCCGTGAAGATCTACGACGCCCTGGCCGGTGCCTCCACGCTGCGTCCCGAGGTCATCAAGGGCGTCGACATGGTGCTCGTGCGCGAGCTCACGGGCGGCCTGTACTTTGGGCGCCGCGAGCGCTTCTACGACGAGGAGGGCGCCGGCGCGAACGGCGGCCGCGGCCAGCGCGCCTACGACACGCTCGAGTACCGCGAGTACGAGGTCGAGCGCATCGCCCGCCAGGCCTTCGAGGCCGCGCGCAAGCGCCGCAACAAGGTGACGAGCGTCGACAAGCGCAACGTGCTCGAGACCTCCCGCATGTGGCGCGAGGTCGTTCACCGCGTGCACGACGAGGAGTACCCGGAGGTCGAGCTCGAGGACCTGCTCGTGGACAACACCGCGATGCAGCTCATCAACCGCCCGGCCGACTTCGACGTCGTCGTGACCGAGAACATGTTCGGCGACATCCTCTCCGACGAGGCCGCGCAGATCACGGGCTCGCTCGGCATGCTCGCGTCCGCGTCGCTGGGCGACGGCGTGTCGCTGTTCGAGCCCTCCGCCGGCTCCGCTCCCGACATCGCGGGGCAGGGCGTCGCGAACCCGCTCGCGCAGATCCTCTCCGTGGGCATGATGCTCACCTATGCCTTCGACATGACCGAGGAGGCCGGCTGGATAGAGTCGGCCGTCGAGCGCGTGCTGAACGAGGGCTGGCGCACCCGCGATATCGCCGACGAGGACACGCCCGCCGACCACGTCCTGGGCACCTCCGCCATGGGCGACAAGGTCGTCGAGGCGTTGCTCTAGCACGAAGCTCGCTGCCAGGTTCGCGAAGCGGCCCGCACGTCCTTCTCGGCGTGCGGGCCGCTATTTGTGGGCGCTCAGAGGTGCATGGGGTGTTTCGCAGAGGTGCATGCAAAAGTCGGGAAAATGCCGAGAAGTGCATGTGTTTTGGGGCGTTCGGCAATGACCGGGAATACACCTCTGGCGGGGTGCTCGCTGCGCGATGCCGTATGAAAATAGCTGTGGGCGATGACTGGAAACGGCGCGTCACCGGCTGGTAAGAAGGGCCGTGAGGTCTTTGGGCGAGAGGGCGGCGACGTTTGCCTTTGCTATGAGGGCGCGATCGCTGGTCACGAGGTAGTCGACCTCGGCGCGCTTCGCCGCGGCGAGCACCATGTTGTCCTCCAAATCCCAGTTGACCTTGCGGTACTTGGAAGCGAGCCAGACATCGGCGTCGTCGGCGCCGACCGCCGTGGCGTTCTCTCGCAGATTGTCTATGCAGCTCCAGGCAGTGCGCCGAAATGTTGCCATCATGGCCTCGTCGAGGACCGAACCCTCTTCGCGCGCTTTTCTCTTGAGTTCCATGATGAGCAGGGCGAAGACGTCCTGCAGTGAGCCTACGGGGTACAGGAAGAGCGCGCCGGCTTGTCTTCCTGCGGCAAAGAGCGCCCGTGCCGCGGAGTTGCCTTGCCTGAACCCGAGGTAGGCATCGAGCCAGACGTTCGTGTCGACGAGAATCCTCACGGAATCGGGGGACGCATTGAGGCCGGAGGTCGCCGCCACGCTCATATGAGGCCTCTTTCCTGCAGACGCTCCTCCATGGATGCCTCTAGGAGCTCGTTATCGGTGGGGGAGGGCCGCGTATCGGTGGGGAAACTCAACCTAAGCTGGGCGAGAGCCCCGTCTACGATTCCTGGTCCTGGGAGGTCCGGTTCCGGAGCCGAGCTCGTTGCCGGCGAGAAAAGAAGCCGCATCGCTTGGCTCAGCCCTTCTCCGCGATCGGAAGCTCTTTCCCACAGCGCGCGGATGGCTTCGGAAGGTGAGACGCCGACGCTCGCAAGCGCAGCGTCGCCGGCATCTTTGAGCGCGCGTGGAATCCTGACGTTGAGTTGCGTCATCGTGCCAGGCATTCGTCCTCCTCGCTGGGGCTTTTCATTACGTATAGCAAGTATAGCAGATAGCACATGACATCTGCTACCAGGCGTTTCTTGGCATGCGCCTCTATGTGAGTTGGTGTGGGCGCTCAGAGGTGTATGAGGTGTTTTGCAGAGGTGCATGCAAAAGTCGGGAAAATGCCGAGAAGTGCATGTGTCTTGGGGCGTTTGGCAACGACCGGGAATACACCTCTGACGGGGCGCCCCTCACAACGGCGAGAAGGGCTTCCCACCAAAAGGCGTGCGGGCCCGAGGGAGCACGCTCGCTACAGCAGCTCGCCGTGTCGACGCACGTAGCGGCGCTTGGCCAGGGAGACGAGCACGATGTAGCCCACGACGACGCAGGCGAGGAGCGCGAAGAACTGCGGCGGCAGCGCGCAGAAGTCGAGCGCGGCTCCGAGCGGGGTGAACGGGAGCGCCGTCACCGCGGCGATACCGATGGCGCCGAGGGCCGTGAGGAGCCCGGAGGCGCGGCTCTGCGCGAAGGGCACGAGCTCCGTGCGGATGAGGTGTACGACGAGCGTCTGCGTCCACATGCTCTCGATGAACCATCCCGCCTGGAACACGGCGACGAAGACGGCCTGCCCCGCGGCGTCGAGCGAGCCCCAGGCGCCGCCCACTGCGAGAGGGCAGATCCAGAAGAAGAGCGCCGCAAAGGTCGCGATGTCGAAGACCGAGCTCAAAGGGCCGAAGGAGAACATGAAATCCTTGATGCTTCCCGTGTCCCAGCGCCGCGGCGTGCGTACCATGGCGTCGTCCACGTTGTCCCAGGGCACGGCCGTGCACGTGAGGTCGTAGATGAGGTTGAGCAGGAGCAGTTGGACGGCGGTCATGGGGAGGAACGGCAGGAAGAGCGCCGCGACCAGGACCGAGAAGATGTTGCCGAAGTTCGAGCTCACGGTCATCTTCACGTACTTGATCATGTTCGCGTAGGTGCGGCGGCCGCACTCGATGCCGCGCTCGAGCACCATGAGGTCCTTCTCGAGCAGGATGATGTCGGCCGCCTCGCGCGCCACGTCGACGGCGGAGTCAACGGAAATGCCGCAGTCGCTCTCGCGCATGGCAGCCGCGTCGTTCACGCCGTCGCCCATGAAGCCCACGGCGTGCCCGAGCCCGCGCAGCGTTCCCACGACGCGCGCCTTCTGGGACGGGGAGAGCTTGGCGAAGACGCTCGTCTCCTGGACGCGCTCGGCGAGCTCCTCGTCTGAGAGCTGCTCGACCTGGGTGCCGGTCAGGACGCCCTCGACGGGGATGCCGATGCTCGCGCACACGTGCTCGGCCACGCGGGCGGAGTCGCCGGTCAGGACCTTGGTCTGGACGCCATGGGTCGCCAGCGCGCGGATGGCGTCGGCGGAGCTCGCCTTGGGCGGGTCGAGGAACGCGAGGTAGCCGATGAGGGTCAGGTTGCGCTCGTCCTCGACGGTGAGGGAGGCGGCGCCTGCGGGGTCGGACTTGCGGGCGACGCCCAGGACGCGCATCCCCTCGTTCGCCAGGTCCTCGGCCCGGGCAAGGACGCGGGTGCGCTCGTCTGCGGTGAGCAGGCGCACACGGCCGTCGACCTCGACGTCCGTGCACACGGCCAGGACCTCTTCGATCGCGCCCTTGCAGATGAGGCGCGTCTGGCCGGAGGCATCTCCCACGACGACCGAGAGACGGCGGCGCTCGAAGTCGAACGGCAGCTCGTCGATGCCGTGCCAGCGCTCGGCAAGCTCCTCGGCGGTGGCGGGCGCGTCGGCGGCGGCGACCTCGTCGGTGCCGACCTCCTGCGCGCGCTCGATGATGGCCCGGTCGATGAGGTTCTTCACGCCGGTGGAGAAATAGCTGTTCAGGAAGGCGTAGCGCAACACGCGGGCATCCTCGCGGCCGTTCACGTCAAGGTGGCGCTCGAGCACGATGCGGTCTTCGGTGAGGGTGCCGGTCTTATCGGTGCACAGGACGTCGATCGCCCCGAGGTCCTGGATGGCGTCGAGGCGCTTCACGATGACGCGGTCGCGGCTCAGGTCGACCGACCCTTTGCCCAGGCAGCACGTCACGAGCATGGGGAGCATCTCGGGCGTGAGGCCCACGGCCACGGAGAGCGAGAAGAGCAGCGCCGCGAGCCAGTCGCCTTTGGTCACGCCCGATATCACGAGGACGATGGGGAGCATGACGGCCATGAGCCGCATGAGCAGCTTGCTCGTGGAGGAGATGCCCTCGTCGAAGGCGGTCTGGCGCTTACGGCCCGCAAGGGTGCCGGTCGCCTCGCCGAACATCGTGCGTGCCCCGGTCGCGACCACGACGCCGCGCGCGTTGCCCGAGATCACGGTCGAGCCCATGAAGGCGAGGTCGTTGAGGTCGGTGAGGGCGGTCTTTGCGGCGTCGGCGGTGCAGCCCGGGAACGAGGCGAGCTTCTCGACCGGCTCGGACTCGCCCGTGAGGGAAGACTGGCTCACAAAGAGGTCGCGGGCCGAGAAGATGCGCAGGTCGGTCGGCACGACGTCGCCCGAGGAGAGGTGGACGACGTCGCCGACCACGATCTCGTCGATCGGGGTCTCGTTGCCGCCGTCCCCGTCGCGCTCGACCTCCGCGCAGGTCTCGATCATCTGGGCGAGCGACTCGGCGGCAACGGCGCTCTTCTCGTCCTGGACGAACCGCATCGCTCCCGAGACGAGGACCATGATGCCGATGATGACGGGCGTGGTGATGTCGCGGCTCCCCGCATCGGCGAAGACCCAGTCCGTAAGGACCGAGACCGCGGCGATGAGCACGAGGATGTAGGTGAAGGGGTCGGCGAAGGCCGCAAGGAGGCGCAGCAAGAAGGGCTTCTTTGCGGCGGTCGCGGTGGAATTCGCGCCCCAGAAGGCGCGGGCCTCGTCGACCTGGCCGGAAGAGAGGCCTTCCTCGCAGGTATTGAGCTCGGAGAATAGCTCGCGCATGGGGGATACCGCCACGTGGCGCAGCCATTCCTGCTGGGCGGGCGCCGCGCTCTTCTGGGCTCGCACGGCGGTGCGTGAGGTGAGGGTACGCTTGGTCATGGCGCACCTCGCAATCTCGGGAGATAGAAAAAGGGCCGTCCCGTTCGCGGGACAGCCCCTGAAGGCGCGTACATGACGCGGCCGAGCATGCATCGTCGCGGATGGGCGCGACGAGTCCGGCTATGCTCGGCTAACGCTCGCCATCCCGAGGGCGGGCGTCTCCTTCATGGGCAGTAAAGGCTTGTATGAGCAACTGTGACTGTGACTCGGGCCGTCGGGCATGACGCACCTCCTCGGGTTCGGTTCCTTGCTTGGTGGTTCCTGAGGGCTCGCCCTTCTAGGGCGCTTTTTTGAGCCGTTGGGATAGTAGCAGAGGCATGGGGACTTTTGCGTCAGGTTTTTGTAAAGGTACGGCGTGCCTTCGAGCCTGCGCCCCTCTCTGTACGCCCCCTGGTGAGACATTGGGGTCCCTGAGCTGCTATCCTTCTGTGCGGATGACCGGGACGGAAGGGGAGAGACGTGATCAAGGCCGCATTCTTCGACATCGATGGGACGCTGCTCAGCCAGGCCACGGGCAACCTGATTCCACAGAGCGCCAAGGACGCCCTCGCGGAGCTGCGCCGTCGCGGCGTGAAGTGCATCATCTGCTCGGGTAGGCCCAAGGTACAGCTGCCGTGGTGCATCAGGGACGGGTTCCCCGGCTTCGAGGGCGGCTTCGATTCCTACATCACCATGACGGGCTCGCTGTGCTACGACGAGAACGGCGTCTATGCCGACACGCCCCTTGCCCATACCGTCGCCAAGCATTTCATAGACCTGCGAGATCGCGACGGGTTCGATGCCCTCGCGCTCAACCGTGACGGCTCCTTTGCCAGCGGGCATGGGGACCGTATGGTCGAGCTCGAGCGCATGGTCGCCTTCAACTACCCCGAGGCCGATTTCCACGAGCTGCTCAAGAAGCCCATCTACCAGTTCTGTGCGTTCATACCTCCCGAGAAGGACGATGAGCTCCGCGCCGAGCTCCCTGATACCATCATTACCCGCTGGTGCGACGTCTTTTGCGACGTGGTCCCCGCGAACAGCAGCAAACCCGTGGGCATCAAGGCGGCCCTTGAGCATTATGGGATCGGCCAAGAAGAGACGATTGCCTTCGGCGACGGGGCGAACGACGCCACGATGCTCGAGTTCTGCCACATCGGCGTCGCGATGGGCAACGGCAACCCCGAGGCCAAAGAGGCGGCCGACTACGTGACCGACGACCTGGACAAGGACGGCATCGCCAAGGCGCTGCGTCACTTTGGCCTCATCGGCTAGTCAAGCGCCGTCACAGCCTCGACCCCGCCGCCCCCTACGTGTCCAGCCCGTAGGGGGCGGCGTATTCCTCAATTTGCTAGGGTCTTGGTTCTATTGAGCTTCCGCTTGCGCCTCGCCGTAATCGATGGGGGCACCCGGTCTCGTGGGTTGAGAAGCATCGGTCTGATAATCTTCGGGATCGCGCTGCCAAAGCCGCGAGTATCCCGTTCGACGCTGGCTTCCGTATCTATCGGCCCAATCCACAAGGATGACATTGACAAGTGCCTTCCGTGCGATTCCTCGTCTTGCTGCCTCTTCGTCCAGTACGCCAACGAGCCAAGCGGGCAAACTAAGGGCAACTTGCCGCGTTTCGTTTTTGCCGTAAAAAAAGCCGTAGGGCTCGCTTGAGACGAGCTCGGATAAAGGGTCCCCTTCGTCAAATCTCCGGTCGAGCTCCTCGGGCTCGGTATTCTTCATAGCGGCGTTCCTCCTCTTTGTGCGCTCTGCGAACGGAAATGATCCGCAGGGCCTTACCCCTCACCGTGAATATCGCGGACCAGGGCTTTCCCCGCATGCGTCCGGTTGCGACATAGCGCTCTTCCTGCGGATACGAGAGTTTGACGACGACCAAATCGCGATCAAGCCATAACGCTTGGGCTTCCTTGAAATCGATCCCGTGCTTTGCTTTGTTTGCCTTGCTTTTGTTTGGGTCATATTCAAACTCAATAGGTATGCGATTAAGATTTTGAAACGATATTATATCAGTATCAAATAAATGTTTATTAGACATTTTTA
>DJRK01000114.1:0-5194 GCA_002440065.1 Atopobium sp. UBA6362
GCCCATGTTGTTGGCCATGGCCATGGCGCAGCCCACGCCCTGCACGACGCGCGCGCAGACGAGCACGGGCAGCGTGGGCGCCAGGCCGCACAGGAGCGATCCCAGCGAGAATACCGCGACGCCCGCCTGGAACACGTAGACCTTGCCGCGGACGTCGCCCGCGCGGCCAAAGGGCAGCATCGCGACGCAGGCGCAGATCAGGTATGCCGACGTCACCCACTGGATCTGGGCAAGTCCCACCCCGAGCTCCTTCTGCATGACCGGCAGCGCCACGGTGACGATGCTGGAGTCCAGGCAGCTCATGAAAGTCATCACGAGCACGGTAAAGAGGACCGCCCACTTGTTGGACGGCAGCGACCCATCGTTGATTCTCAATTCCTGCTTCTCCAAAGAAGGTCGGCGGGCTGCCATCGATACCGAGCCGAGCCGGTCGGTGCCCGCTGGGAACCGTCTCGGAGAAGGGGGGGGGCGCAGCCTCTCGCCTACGCGCGACCGGCAAAGGCCCTGGATTCGACCGCGTGGGCGAGCGCCTCCACGAAGCGCGCAACGTGCGGCGCCGGGTTCAAAGGATACGCCAGACAGCACGGGACGCCCGGCACACCCGCGAGCGGCACACCCACAAACCCCGGGTGCACGCCCGACCATGCGCCGCTCGTGAGCACGCCGTCGCCACGCTCCATTGCATCGTTGAACAGCTCGATGTCGAACGCGTCCACATCAGCCACCTCGACCCCCTCGGTAGCAAGAAGACCCTCTCGCAGCTCGTCCATCGAATCATGCGCGTGCTTGAGCACCCGCACGCGAAGCCCCGCCAAGTCCCACGCATGCGCCTCAGGCAACGACGCGACCGGGCACGTCCGCGGTACGTCAACATACATCGGCACATCAAAGAGATACAAGAGGTTGCAGGCACCCTCCCAGCGCACGGTCGAGAAGCTCGTCTGGATCACGTCGACGTCCTGCCCCAACTTGAACATCAGCGAGTCCTCGACGTAGAGGCTCCCCGTAGGCACGAGCTCGAGTTTGAGCTCCGGTTGCGCCTCATGGATCTGCGGCCATGCATTCAGCGTTTGGCGCCCCGGCGATATGAGCGAGACCCCCATCCGCACCACATCGGAGCCCGAAGCCGCCGAACGCGCGCGGCGCAGCGCCTCCTCGGACATCCGCATGATCGACCGCGCGTCGGCAACGAGCGACTCCCCCGCCGCCGTCAGCTCCACCCCGGAATGCGACCGAGAGAAGACCGTCAACCCGTGCTCCGCCTCAAACCCCGAAACCTGCTTCACGAGCGCGGGCGTAGAGATGCTGAGACGCTCCGCCGCCCGCGAAAAGCTCCCAAGCTCCGCGGCGGCGACGATACCGTCAAGCCTGCGATCGTACACGCGTCCTTCTTTGGTCTGGGCGTCAGAGCGTTACCTGCGCCGATTCGCACAAAACAATAGTTGTTGTTCTATTGCACAAAGAAGCGACGCGGACTCGACACTGAGGTGTGAACCAATGGTTCACCCCATCTTACCAATTATGAAATTCCTGAGAAGGTCTTCGCTCCCTATAGTGATGCCTTGGTTTTCAGGTTGCGCCATCAAGGCAGGTCAACGGCTTACCCATGAACCCGCCTCGGCACGAAGAATATGGCTAAACAGCCAAGAAAGGAGCACAGCCGTGAACAATTGGCTCAATCTCGAAGGGGATGTCTGCGCCGTCACCGGCGCACTCGGCGGCATGGGGACCGAGATCTGCCGCGAGTTCGCCCGCAACGGCGCGAGCGTCGTTCTTCTTGACCTCGATAAGGAGAAGGTCGATAAGGCGGCCACAGCGCTCGCAGAGGAGTTCGGCGTCCGCGCGACCGGCTACAAGATGAACGCCTGCGACGAGGACGAGGTCCAGGCCGCGGTCGACGCCGCCGTTGCCGAATTCGGCCGCGTCGACGTCCTCGTGAACACCGCGGGCATCTTGCGCTTCGCCCCCATGGAGGACCTGCCCCTCTCCGACTGGAACGACGTGATCAACGTGAACCTCACCGGCACGTTCATCGCTTCTCAGCGCTTTGGCCGCCAGATGATAAAGCAGGGCTCCGGCCGGCTCGTCCACATCTCGACCGCGGCGAGCTACCAGCCCGAGACCTTCTCCGGCGTCTACTCCTCCACGAAGGCGGGCGTCAACATGATGTCCAAGATGATGGCCGCCGAGTGGGGCCCCTACGGCGTGCGCTCCAACTGTGTCTGCCCGTGCTTCGTGAAGACGCCGATGAGCGCAAGCTTCTACGCCGACCCCGAGGTCGAGAAGAGCCGCAGCCGCCTCATCGCCACGCGTCGCATCGGCGAGGTGACCGACATCGCCAACGCCGTCATGTTCCTGGCCTCCACGCGCTCCGACTTCACGACCGGCGCCGAGATCATGGTCGACGGCGGCTTCTCCAACATGATGGGCGACCTCACCGCCAAGCCGGGCGGCCGCCGCGCCTTTGCCGAGAACTACCTCAAGAACAAGGGCGTCGCGCTCTGGACCGACGAGGCCGGCGTCGCCACCCCCACCGACCAGTAATCGACCACTTTGAAAGCTTTTGGGGACAGGTTCGATTTCCTTCCAAATGAAAGCTTTTCGAACCTGTCCCCGATTTTTGCACGCTCCAAGAAAGGGAAGCATGGCAACCACAACCTCGAACAAGGGGCGCGGCGCCGTCCTCGCGGCAGCCTGCGTCACGATGTTCTTCATCAGCTCCATCGCGCTCTACTCCGTAGTAAGCAAGAACCTCCTGGCCGCCTATCCCGACTGGTCCGGGGCGCTCACCTGGGCTTTCCCCGTCTTCCAGACCATCATGGCCGTCACCGGCATCTTCGCCGGACGCATCTCCGACAAAATCGGCCCGCGAAACGTCGTCATCGCCGCAGCCGTTTGCTACGGCGTCGGCTGGTTCCTCTCCGGCACCGTGACCGAGCCTTGGCAGTTCTACTTGTACTTCTCCGTCATCGCGGCCATCGGAAACGGCCTAGGCTACAACCCGGCGCTCACGACGGGCCAGAAGTGGTTCATCGACAAGAAGGGCCTCGCCTCCGGCATCACCCTGGCGGCCTCCACGGCCGGCCCCGCCGTCCTCTCCCCGGTACTTGCGTCGCTGCTCATCCCGAACCTGGGCATCTTCGGCGGACTCAAGGCGCTCGGCGTCATCTTCTTCGTGACGATTCTCGCATCCGCGCTCTTCCTCAAGGCCCCGGAGGCCGGCTGGCTGCCCGAGGGTTACGTGGCCCCCGCCGCCGGCGCCCATGCGGGCACCTTCGGTGACCTCACCCCTGGCCAGATGGTCCGCACCCCGCGTTTCTGGGTCCTCATCGCGACGTTTGCCTTCGCCGCCACCGCCGGCACGCTGCTCGTGGGCAAGGTTGCCTCCATCGCAGCCGTGCAGCTGTTCGACGACCCCGCGAGCGCCGCGGCAGTGGCCCTCGGCGGCGTGGTCGTGACGGTCAACACGTGCGCGAACCTCGTCGGCCGCCTGTCGTTTGGCCAGATCATCGACAAGCTCGGCACGTACAAGTCCCTGCTCGTGAGCCTCGTCGTGACCATCGTCGCGCTCGCGATCATGTCCATGAGCTTCTCACAGCCGATGTTCTTCGTGGCCCTGGCGCTTCTCGGCTTCAGCTTTAGCGCCCTGCTCGTGATCTACCCGCCTCTTACGGGCGGCGCGTTCGGCACGTCCAACCTGGGCGTCAACTACGGCATCATGTTCCTGGGCTACGCCGCCTCTACCTGGATCAGCCAGCCCATTACGGCCGTGCTCTACCACGCCGAGGCCGGCAGCGCCGCCTACCAGCAGTCCTTCTACGGCGCCATCGTGATCGCCGCCATTGCCGTTGCGCTCACCGTCTACATGATGGCCGCCGACGGCAGGAAGGCTCAGGCAGCCTAGCTGCCCGTATCCTCGCGCGGGGAAAGAAGCGCCTCTTCCTCGCGCCCTTCCTCTCCCGAGGCTCGCCGGGCCCCCGACCGGCGAGCCGCCTTCCGCAAAGCCACTCCACATCAAAGGAGAAAACAATGACCGAGAAGACCCCCGTCCGCCTCGCCGTCGTCGGCGCCGGTGCCATGGGCCGCAACCACATCCGCTTCGTCACCGAGGAGCCCGAGGCCGAGCTCGTGGCCATCGCCGACGCCTTCGAGGGCGCCCGTGCCACGGCCGAGGCCGCCGGCGTGCCGTTCTACACCGACCCCGCCCAGATGATGGACGAGATCAAGCCCGAGGGCGTTATCATCGCGACCCCCAACGGCCTGCACCTCTCCGTGGCCCGCGAGGCCGTCCGCCGCGGCATCGTGCCGCTCGTGGAGAAACCCATCTCCGACGACCTCGAGGACGCCGAGAAGTTCGCCGCCGAGGCCGAAGCCTCGGGCGTGCCCGTGCTCGTGGGCCAGCACCGTCGCCACAACCCCTTCGTGCAAAAGGCCAAGCAGATCATCGAATCCGGCGAGCTCGGCAAGCTCACCGTGTCTTCTTTCCACTACATGATCTACAAGAACGACGAGTACTTCGACGTCGAGTGGCGCCGCAAGAAGGGCGCGGGCCCGATTCTCGTCAACCTCGTCCACGACGTCGACCTGCTGCGCTACCTCCTCGGCGAGCCCGTGGCCGTCCAAGGCATGCAATCCAGCGCCGCTCGCGGCTTCGAGACCGAGGACTCCGCCGTCGTGAACGTGCGCTTCGCCGACGGCTCGCTCGCCTCGATGACAATCTCCGACGCCACGGCGAGCCCCTGGAACTGGGAGGCCACCGCGCGAGAGGACCCGCAGTACCGCCCGTTCGACGCCGACGCATACTTCATCGGCGGCACCAAGGGAGCCCTCTCGCTCCCGCGCCTGCACCAGGTGGGCTACGACGGCGACTCCAGCTGGCACAAGCCGCTGAGGGAGACGGTCCCCGCCGTCGATCCCGCGCTGCCGCACAAGATGCAGCTCAAGCACTTCGTCCGAGTCGTCCGTCGCGAGGAGGCGCCCGTCGTCACCCCCGCCGACAACGTGAAGACCCTGCGCTGTCTGAACGCCATCAAGAAGGCGGCCGAGACCGGTGAGCTCGTGGAGCTCTAGCGCATCTCTTGGCCACTCGGGGGCAGGCTCGTTTTTCTGCACATGAGAAAACGAGCCTGCCCCCGATTCCTTCCGTTCCAATTCCGACCACACCCCCCGCGAGAATTTTGGGGACAGGTTCGTT
>DJRK01000114.1:5224-10946 GCA_002440065.1 Atopobium sp. UBA6362
ACCTGTCCCCAAAAGTGCTCAGCGAGGCAGGGAGGGTAAGATAGGACGGATGCGGCAGACACGCCGCAACCTCACCAGATCGAGGGAGAATCAATGTCAGACGAATTGAAACCTGCGCCGTTCGAGCGCGCGCACGGCAAACTCGGCTTCGGCGCGATGCGCTTGCCGCTGCTCGAGGACGGCTCCGTCGACACAGCGAAGTTCTCCCAGATGGTCGACGCCTACCTCGCCGCGGGTTTCAACTACTTCGACACCGCCCGCGTCTATCTCAAGGGACAGTCCGAGACCGCCCTCGCGGAGTGCCTCACGAGCCGCCATCCACGCGATTCTTACTTCCTCGTAGACAAGCTCACCGGCGGGTGCTTCGAGCGCCGCGAGGACATCCGTCCGCTCATCGAGTCCCAGCTCGCAAGCTGCGGCGTCGACTACTTCGACCTCTACCTCATGCACGCGCAGAGCTCGCAGAACTACGGGAAGTACCGGTCGTGCGGCGCCTATGAGGAGGCGGCCCGTGCAAAGGCCGACGGCCTCGTGCGCCACGTGGGCATCTCGTTCCACGACTCGGCCGCCATGCTCGAGCGCATCCTCGCCGACCACCCCGAGATCGAGTGCGTCCAGCTGCAGCTCAACTACCTCGACTGGGACAGCCCCGCCGTCCAGAGCCGCGCCTGCTACGAGGTCTGCCGCGCCCACGGCCTGCCCGTGATGGTCATGGAGCCCGTGAAAGGCGGCACGCTCGTGAACCTGCCGCCCAAAGCCGCGCGGATGCTCGAGGAAACCGGCTTCGGCTCGGACGCGAACGCCGCCGCGAGCCTCGCCCTGCGCTTCGCCGCCGGCCACGAGGGCATCGAGATGGTCCTCTCGGGCATGGGTTCGATGCAGATGGTCGAGGGCAACATCCAGACCTTCTCGCCGCTCAAGCCGCTCTCCCCCGCCGAGAAGGACGCGATCTCGCGCATCGTCGAGGTCATCCACGCCCAGCACTCCGTGCCCTGCACCGCCTGCCGCTACTGCACGGACGGCTGCCCACGCCACATCCCCATCCCCGACATTTTCGCCTGCCTGAACTCGGCGCGCGCATACGGCGCGAGCAACGGCAAGTTCTACTACAAGTCGCTCACCGGCAACGAGGGCGTGGGCTCGGCAAGCGACTGCGTGCGCTGCGGCAAGTGCGAGGACGTCTGCCCCCAGCACCTCCCGATCCGCGACTTGCTCGCCGAGGCCGCGCTCGACCTCGAATCATAGAAGAGTCGCCAGCCACCCCGTTCGCCACACCAAGAAGAGAATCGAAACAACCCCATGACCCAAACAAACCAGCCCCAGCTGAAGCTCGCCGATTGCGATATGCGCCCCGCGACCGCCGAGGACGTCCCGGCCATCGTCGCCATCCTTGAGTCCGGCCGTCAGCTCCTCGCCAAAGACGGCATCGACCAGTGGCAAAACGGCACCGGCCCCTCGGCAAACGCCGTGGCCGAGGACGTGTTGCGCGGCTGGGGCCGTGTCTTCACCGTGGGCGGCAAGGTCGCCGCGACGGCCGCGCTCATGGGCGAGCACGAACCCAACTACGACGTCATCGAGGACGGTGCTTGGGCGGTGCCCCCGACAGGTCGCCCCACGCTTTCGGGCATCGCGGGCGGCCCGCGCTATGCCACGATTCACCGTGTCGCGGTGAGCCCAGCCTTTCGCGGTCATCACGTCGCTCAGCGCTTCTATGCACGCCTCATCGAAGAAGCCCGCGCCCGCGGGTTTGCCGAGATCCGCGTGGACACCCACGAGGAGAACTCCCGCATGCGCCGCGTCATCGAGTCGCAGGGCTTCTCGTACGCGGGCCGCATCTTCATCGACGGCGACCGCAACCAGCCGCGCCGCGCCTACCAGCTCTTCCTTTAAGCACTCCCATGCCGACCGGCACAGCCCCAACCAAGAATCACCGCGCAGAAAGGGTCGTCCGCCTTGCGCTGGAAAACGCGACAGGCGACCCGTCCGCGCAAGCTCTTCTGAACGACTTCGCCGACGCGCTCACGACCTACGAGCGTCTCTACGGCGACGGCAAAAAGACCTTCGAGTTCCTCCCAGAAAGCGTCTCCGACGAAACGACCATTGACGGCCTCGTCTGGGCCGCACCCATGGGCGACAAGCAAAACAGCCACGACGCGTCTACCCAATATGCGATTCTGTATGAACCAGCTGTAGATTACGTCCTTCTCGCGAGGTCTCCCCGCCTGGGCTGGTTGAGGCGCCCCGTTTCCGAGGCCATCGACGCCCTCGTGCTCGACGCCCGTTGCGGCAAACCGCGCAGCGAGGCCATCGCAACGCTCAAATTCCCCCGTCGAGCAGCTCTTTGGGCCCTCGGAGCCACACGTCGGCTCTTCGCCGTCAGGCAAATCCAAACATCTCTGTGACTCGCAAGCGTATCGCCAAGTAGCTACCGAGATTTCGAAATTTCATCGATTCGTCTACCAGCGAATATATGGTATTTAATCATCGAGCTACTCAAGGAACCGCCTGCGAGTCACAGAGATGTTCCGATTTCAATTTCGCAGGGCACCCGGCAACCCCCTGAACCACATTATTCCGTTCCAACACTTGTCGTTTAAGTTTTCCTTAGGTAACTTAACCCATAGCTAACTTTTTGCTTCACGAGGAACGGAGTGAATGCCATGAAATCGTCCCAACCATATCTCGAGGTTCACAATCTACAGAAGCACTACGGAGACGACGATGCCCGCGTGCAGGTACTTAGTGGTATCACCACTACCGTGAACAAAAGCGAGATCTGCGTCATGCTCGGCCCCTCCGGCTCAGGAAAGTCAACCTTCCTTAACCTAATAGGCGGCCTCGAGGCTGCAGACGGCGGCACCATCGCAATCGGCAGCGAGGAGCTCACGGCCCTCTCAAAGAAGGATCTCGGCGAGTACCGCCGCCGAGAGCTCGGCTTCGTCTTCCAGTTCTACAACCTCGTCCCCGACCTCACGATCCAAGAGAACATCGAGGTCACGGCCCACCTCTCCACGAACCCCCTGCCCATTGAGGACCTCTTGCGCTCCCTCGGCCTCTGGGAGCACCGCAATAAGTTCCCTCGCCAGGTCTCCGGCGGTCAGCAGCAGCGCTGCGCAATCGGCCGCGCCCTCGTGAAGAACCCCGGCCTCATCCTCTGCGACGAGCCCACAGGCGCCCTCGACTACAAGACGTCCAAAGAGGTCCTCGAGCTCATGGAGCGCGTAAACCAAGACTTTGGCTGCACAATCGTCATCGTCACGCACAACGCCGCGATCGCTCAGATGGCCGACCGCGTGTTGCGCCTGCGCGACGGCGCCCTCGTGGAGGACCGCGTCAACGACGCCCCGCTCTCCGCCTCCGACCTCGATTGGTAGGCGCCCCATGAGTCCCCTCGCACGCAGGCTCCCCCGCGACCTCAAGCACAACATCGGCAAATACCTCGGAATCTTCCTGCTCATGTGCGCCTCCGTCGCCCTGACCTCGGGCTTTCTCCTCGCTGCCCACTCCATCACGCAGATCATCGACGGCATGCGAGACGAGTACGCCATCGAGGACGGCCGCTTTACGACGGCCTTCGAGGCGACCCAGACGCAGCTCGACGCCGCGGCGGAGGCGGCCGACCCCGTAGGCGGCGTCGACATCTACCGCAACTACTCGATCGACGCGCTTCTCACCAAGAAGGACGACGACGGCACCAAGCGCACGCTGCGCACCTACGCCCACCGCACGCAAATCGACGTCGCGAGCTACTGCGACGGCCGCGTCCCCGAGGCAGACGACGAGGTCGCGATCGACCGCGTCTTCGCGCAGACGAACAATCTCTCTGTTGGCGACGAGCTCCAGCTCGAGGGCCGCGTCTACACCGTCGTTGGCATCATGACCCAGCCCGACAGCCAGGCGCTCTTCCTGAACAACTCGGACTTCACGGTGAACACGCTCACCTACGGCGTCGCCGAGGTCTCCGACTCCGGCTTCGCAGCGCTCGAGGCCGCGGGTGGCGCCCCCTCCTATGTCTACTCGTTCATGTTCCGCGACCGCGACCTCACCGTTGCCCGCCGCACCGATGCCGAGAAGGACATGGCCTCCGCCCTCACCGATGCGGACGCCCGCGTAGACGACCTCCTCGACGCCGACTCGAACCAAGGAATCGGCTACGCGGCCGACGACGTCAAGGGCGACTCCGCCATGTGGACGGTACTTCTCGAGATCATCGTCGCCATCATGGCCTTCGTCTTCGTGGTCCTGTCCTCGGCGACCATCGAGGAGGAAAGCGCCGTGATCGGCACCCTCCTCGCAAGCGGCTACCGTCGCCGCGAGCTCATCGCCCACTACCTCGCGCTGCCGGCCGCGATCGGGATCGCCGCCGCGGGCATCGGCTCCGCGCTGGGCGTCGCCGTCTTCACGGAGCCCATGCGCGGCCTCTACTACGGCTCCTACAGCCTCCCGCCCTTCCACGTGAGCTGGGACTGGTCGATCTTCCTGCAGACGGCGGTCGCCCCCGTCGCCGTGCTCGTGGGCATCACGCTCATCGGGCTCGTGCGCAAGATGGGCAAGTCTCCCCTCCAGTTCCTCCGTCACGAGGCGAGCGGCAAGTCCGGCACGAAGCGCGGCATCAAACTGCCCAGCCGCCTGGGGTTCGTCGCGCGCTTCCGAACCCGCGTCTTCCTGCGTAACCTCGGGAACTTCGCGACGCTCTTCGTCGGAATCGGGTTCGCGTCGCTGCTGCTCCTCTTTGCCCTCGCGATCCTCCCCACGATGCAGAAGTACGCCGACAACCTCAAGTACAGCCTCGTGGCGGAGCACCAGTACACCCTCAAGGCGCCGCTCGAACTCGAGGGAACGGACGAGGAGCGAGCCGCCTGGGCCGCCGTGGAAAAGCTGCGATCCGTCGACCCAACGCTCCTCTCGGCAGCGCGAGACGCGCAGGACGAGCTGGAACAGGCCGCCGACGCGCTTACGGCATCGCCCGCGCTCACCACGATGCAGGCCGCCCAAGAAGCGCAAGATACGATGAACGAGAAGCTCGACCGACTCGCAGATGCTCTGGGAACGAGTCGCGACGAGGCGATCGACCTCATCGATGACGCTTCGAAGGTTGATATTGACGACGAGAACGTCCACCCCGTGAACACCGCGCAGAACTCCCAGTCGGCCATCGACCAGGCCGAGAAGTACGCCGTCTACACCCTCCAGTACGACCGCGGCGAAGGTGCCGGCGAGGAGACCGTCACCGTGTACGGCATCGAGCCCGATTCGCGCTACTGGCAGGGACTCGACCTCGGGAACGGGCGCGCCGTCTTTGGCAACGGCCTTATCGATAAGTTCGGCTTCAAGCCAGGTCAGATGGTCGGCTTCTACGACAAGTACGAGGACAAGGAACGCGAGCTGGAGGTCCCGGCGGCCTCCGGCACATGGGGCACGAAGTCGAACATGAACGTCTACCTCTCGATCGACGACTTCAACGAGCTTTTTGGCAACGATCCCGGCTACTTCAACGCCTACGCGAGCGACGAGAAGCTCGACCTCGATTCGCGCTACTTCGTGAACGACACGACGCCCGACGACATGCAGGCCATCGGCGACCAGTTCACCGGCCTCATGGGCGACATGATCGGAATGCTCACGGGCCTTTCGGTCTTCATCTTCCTGCTCTTCATATATCTGCTCACCAAGGCCGTTATCGACCGATCTGCCCGCTCCATCAGCTACATGAAGGTGTTCG
>DJRK01000114.1:10979-11131 GCA_002440065.1 Atopobium sp. UBA6362
GCTACCGCGACGGCGAGATCTCCAAGCTCTACCTGCGCTCGATCACCTTAGTCGTCGCCGCGTCGCTCTTGCTATGCCTGCCCGTGATCATCGGCTCGCTCACGGCAATCTTCCGCGGGATGCTGCTGAGCTACAACGGCAACATCGAGATC
>DJRK01000073.1:0-1959 GCA_002440065.1 Atopobium sp. UBA6362
GGAACGCTCCGAAGCGAAGTCGATCGCCTCTTGGGAGAGGGCCGCTCCGTGATCCTGGAGATCGACGTCCAAGGCGGGCTCAACGTAAAGAAGCTCGATCCGCGCGCGGTGCTCGTCTTCATCGAGCCTCCGTCGTTCGAGGAGCTCGAGCGTCGCCTTCGCGGGCGCGGCACCGAGGACGAGGCGTCCATCGAGCTGAGGCTCGCAAACGCCCGCAAGGAGATGGAGTTCGCCCCCGTCTACGATGCCCGCGTCGTGAACGACGACCTAGACCGTGCCGCCTCCGAGCTCGACGCGCTCATTGATTCATACGAGACAAACGAAAGGTCTCTTTAGATGTCCGTCACCAAGCCTAGCATTGACACCCTGCTCGAGAAGACCGAGCAGAACCCGTTCCTCCTCTGCTCGCTCGCTTCCAAGCGCGCGTGCGACATCAACAACATGATCCGCGGCCAGCACCTCCGCGTCGCCGCCATCCAGGATTTCGACGACATCACGACCGTCGTTTCCGGCAAGGACACCGTTTCCATCGCGATGGAGGAGATCGAGTCCGGCACCCTGAGCTTCGTCAAGGAAGACTTCGACGAGGACATCAAGGGCGCGAACACGATCGCTATCTAGCCCATGACAGAGAGACTTTGCCTCGTTCACTACCACGAGATCGGCCTTAAGGGCAAGAACCGCTCGACGTTCGAGAACCAGCTGGTCACGAACCTCCATCGTGCCCTCAAGGGCTTCGCTGTCGCGAACATCCAGCGCATTTCCGGCTACGTCGTCGTGGAATCCGAGGACCGCGAGGCGTCGGAGGAGATGGCTGCGGCTATCCGTCGCGTCCCCGGCGTCGCGCGCGTCTCGCTCGCCTATAAATGCGGGCTTGACGAGACCGAGTTCATCGCGGCCGCGATCAAGGCGCTCGGCGAGGCCGGCGACTTCCATAGCTTCAAGGTCCATGCGCGCAGGTCTTCCACGACTTACGAGCGCCACACCCTCGAGATGAATCAGCTCGTGGGCTCGGCCCTCTGCGAGGCGTTTCCTACCAAGAAGGTCGACGTCCACAACCCCGACGTCACGGTCGTCGTGCACGTCGTGCAGGGGTCGACGTACGTCTACGCGTCTTCCGCGCCCGGCGTGGGCGGGCTCCCCGTGGGCACGGCGGGCAAGGTCATGACGCTGCTCTCGAGCGGCTTCGATTCGCCGGTCGCCACGTGGATGGTCGGCCGACGCGGCGCGACCTGCATCCCGGTGCACTTCTCGGGGCGTCCTCAGACGTCCGATACGAGCGAGTGGCTCTGCCAGGACATCGTTGAAGCCTTGGCGCCGTCTGGCGTTGTGGGAAGGCTCTACGTCGTGCCCTTTGGTGACAAGCAACGCGAGATCTCGCTCGCGGTTCCTCAGAGCCTCCGCATCCTCATGTACCGTCGCCTTATGTTCCAGGTGACGGAGCGCCTTGCCTCGCTCGAGGGGGCGAAGGCGATCGTGACCGGTGAGTCCCTTGGCCAGGTGGCATCTCAGACGCTCGACAACATCTGGGCCGTCGACGAAGCGGTTCAGATTCCTGTGCTGCGTCCGCTCATCGGCTCCGATAAGCAGGAGATCATCAAGCGCTCGCAGGAGATCGGCACGTACGAGATTTCCAGCCAGACCGCGCCGGATTGCTGCACGCTCTTCATGCCGAGGCGGCCCGAGACCCACGCGCGTCTCGACCATATCCATGAGGCGTGGGACAGCTTCGACCATGAGGCTACGGTGCAGGAGCTCGTCGACCATGTGGAGTACCGAGACTATAGCCAGTGCCCGAGCTACCATGCGCCTAAGGGCCGCCTGCGGGCGCACCATAGCGAGCTTGCGCCTGCCGAGCTTCCGATTTCTGATTAGACGCATTGGCTGGCCTCGTCTAAGCGTCAGGATTCTTCCGCCTGTCTTCTTTTGTGGAGGCAGGCGGTTTTTCTTTGCCTGGGC
>DJRK01000073.1:1969-8346 GCA_002440065.1 Atopobium sp. UBA6362
ATGCGAAAGGGGCTGTGGACGGAGTTCTTCTTCTTGGGGTCGGTCCCGGCAAGTGGTCGTGCTGCGTTGTGGCTTGTTTTTGACGTTGGGTCCCTGCTTCGTTTATAGCCTTCTTTACCTTGGCTTTGTTTGTCGCGCGTATACGTGGTGCCAGTATTTTGTCTGCTACGTGCTCGCTATCCGTTAGCTTAGGTTTATGAATCGCCGTCTTTCGTCTTCCGGTCGTTTCCACTTCCTCACCATTGAGGTCGAGAGGAGACGCTATGGCTCAGATGAAAAGCGATAACCCAAAACATGCCTTTAGGCGGGTGATGCGCCGGCTTTGCGGACGAGGCGGCATGGTTCCAGCCGCTGCGGCCGCCTTTATCGTCGTGGCGGCCTGCATCGGTTTTGCCCTTATTGGGGGAAGCTCGTCCGGCGTCGAGCTTAAGCGCTCTTCTCAGGGCGATGTACAACAAGCGGCTCAAGGAAGCGATGCACAGGAAGCTGCCGTGCCGAATACTGAGCCGGAACAGGAAGCGCCAGTTACGCTTTTCGTGCATGTTGACGGGGCCGTTGCCTCGCCGGGTGTCTATGCGATCGAAGCGAGCTCTCGGGTGAACGACGCCGTTATTGCGGCGGGCGGTCTCGCCGAAGGCGCGGACACCTCTTCGCTGAACCTCGCGGCCCCGGTTCAGGACGGCTCGAAAGTCTATGTTCCTTTTGCCGGGGAGGCGCAGGGAGATCTCAACTCGACGGGCTCGGTCGGTGACTCCCAATCGTCTTCCGGCGTCGCGCCATCGAGCGGCTCGGGCGGGAGCTCTTTGGTCAACATTAATTCCGCTTCGTCCGATGAGCTCAAGACGCTCCCCGGAGTAGGCGATGCGACCGCTGAGGCGATCCTCGATGACCGAAGGTCCAATGGCCCTTTCACTTCGATCGAGGACCTGATGCGCGTATCCGGTATCGGCGAGAAGAAGTTCGCCAAGCTCAAGGAGAAGATTTGTGTTTGAGCCTGAGCCGATTCCGTCGAGGCCGGCCGTGCCTCCGCTTGCGTATTCCTTGGCGGCAAGCGCCGCCGCTTGTCGCTGGGTGATGGGAGATGGGCTTGTCCCGGCGGATGTGTGGGCTGCGACTTTTTGCTGTCTGGCTTTGGCCGGTATTTTGCTGTTCCTTCATTCCAAGAAACCATGGCCAGTATTGGCGTGTGTCTCCCTTGCCTGCTTCTCCTTTTCCGTCTCACTTCTGCTGGCGAGTTTCCAAGCCGAGAGGGTGCTGGGCACCGCGGATGCCCTCGCGGAATCCAGCGTTTCATCATGGGAGTTTGTGGTCGAAGGGGACATGCGGGAATTCACGGGTGGATGGCGTAGCGAGGCTGGTGTGCTCGCTGGCGACACGCGGGTCGGTTCGGTTTGGCTCTCTACTCCCGAGCGCTTTGCCCGTGGTGATGCCCTCACGGGAGTAGGCCGCTTCACTCCAAACGCGGATGACGAGTGGGGGAGTTCTTCTCGTATGCGAGGGATTTCCGGCTCTGTAAGGCTTCTTACGGTGACTGGGGCTGTAAGTACGCAGAGTCCGCTTCTGCACCTGCGTGAGACGCTCCTAGCTGCACTCGAAGCGGAATCTGGTGGCGGTGAAGCACATGAGGGAAGGGTGATTGCGGCGGGAGCGATCTGCGGCGACTCAGCCGAGTTGAGCGCCTTGGGGCTCGACGAGCTATTCGCTGCTTGCGGAGCCTCGCATCTCGTAGCCGTGTCCGGAAGCCACTTGAGCCTTCTGTGCGCCTTCTTATCGGCTGGGCTGCTCCAATGCGGTGCGAAGAAGTCCGTGAAGGTATTCCTTACCTTAAGTGTCTCGGCAGCTTTCGTCGTAATGTGCGGCGCGCCTTCGTCTGCGGTCCGTGCATGGATCATGAGCTGCGCATCTGCGGGTGCGAGCCTGGTCGGTAGGCGTGGGCACGGTTTCTCCGCATTATGCGCCGCGGCCCTTGCGATGCTGCTGCTCGACCCGGCTTGTTGCGGCCGCCTTGGCTTTCTTCTTTCCGTCCTTTCGGTGGCCGGGATCTGTCTCTTTGGTGAATATGGGAAGTACTTCGTGCGGTCCCTTCTGCTCGCTCCTTTGAGTTTTCTGCCCCTACCGGCGGCCCTTGGCCGTCGGGTGAGATCTGTCTCTCGGTCCTTAGCGGATGCGTTCGCGCTCGCGTTTGTCTGCACCGTCTTTTCCCTCCCGGTTGCTTTGCCGGCCTTTGGGCGCCTTTCGCTCGTCGGGCCTTTTGTCGCGGGGCTTCTCGCTGCCGTGTTCGAGCCTCTTATGCTCTGCGGCGTGCTTGCGGCGTTGAGCGGCGGGTTGGGGCCGATCCATGGAGCGGCCCTCGGTCTCGTTGACTTGCTTGGCGGCATCCTCGTCCGCATTCTCGAGGCGGTCTCCTCTATTCCGGGGGGAAGCATCTATGCGGACGCCCCGGGCGAGGTGCTAGCGTTCGGCCTCCTTGCTTGTTCTCTGGCGCTGTTCCTCGTTTGGCCTCGCGTGTCTCCGCCTGCGGTCGCGGGGTTTTGCGGGCTTGTCTGCGTTGGGATTATGTCCTGGCATATTCGATGGAGGTACTTTGCGCCGGCGAGGGTCTGCGTTATGGACGTCGGGCAGGCCGATTCGATTCTTGTGAGCGATGGGCCGGGCACCCTCCTCGTGGACGCAGGGTTGGACTCTCAAGTCGCCGAGGCGCTCCTGCGCAACCATGCCACGCATCTCGATGCAATCGTGCTCACGCATTTAGACGAGGACCATGTAGGCGGTCTCGACGACCTTATAGGGGTCGTGAACTGCGATGTTGTCTACGTGGCACGGGGAGTAGCCAAGTTAATTGACCCAAGCCTTGCACAAAGCATCGAAAGGCTTTCCGGTTCATCGGCACACGAGGTCTCCTACGGGGATTCGCTCTCTGTGGGAAATTTCGAAGCCCGTATGGTGTGGCCCAGGGCCGAAGCCGTTGCTTCTGGAAACGCGGAGTCGGTCGTGCTCTCCCTAACATTTTGCGATGGCGGCAGGTCCCTTACGGGGCTTCTTACCGGCGATGCCGAGAAGGACGAGACCGGGTCCATCATCGAAGCCGGTGATGTGGGGGACATCGATTTTCTTAAAGTGGGCCATCACGGATCGGCCATTTCCATCGATTCCGATGAAGCGGGGTTTCTTGCTCCCGAGGTCTCGGTGGCGAGCGCGGGGGAGGGGAACGAGTATCGCCATCCCCGCAAAGAGTGCGTCGAGGCGCTCGAGGAAGCAGGTTCCATATTTCTTTGCACGAAGGATGTGGGCGATGTGACCATTGAGCCGGGCGCGAACGGACCCGTCGTGTCGTGCTCCAAGGCGTCCCAAGGATTGCCCGGCACGTAGCCGCTTCTCACCGTGGCCGTTGAGCCGCGTCAAGCGTTAAGATAAGGCCCCCGATTCGAAATGGAGTGACCCTATGCCCGCCGCATCCCAGCTTCTGCCTGCCTATCTTGCCGTCGGCCCCGACGAGCTCAAGAGGAAAGAGACGCTTGTGCGGCTTAAGGCAAAGGTCGAGGGTCCCTTTGAGGCGTTTAACCTCGAAGAGATCCAGGCATCGCCTGAGTTGGAGCCTCTGCAGGTCACCTCTTCGCTGAATACGTTGCCCATGGGTTCCGACCTGCGAATCGTTGTGATCGAGGACGCCGAGAAGCTACCCAAACCCGTTTCCGAGGCCATCATCACGTACCTCAAGGACCCGAACCCCGGGTGCACGCTTTGCCTCACGGCCCAGACGCTTGCCAAGTCCACGCGCCTGTACAAGGCCGTGGCGAAGGTCGGGCCCAAGGCGATCATCGAGTGTGCCGCCAAGAAGGGCCGTGACCTTCCGCCGTATGTGCAGAAGCTCGCTAGGGCGCATAACCTCACCATCAGCGTCGATGCCGCGACGGAGCTCGTCGCCCGCGTAGGCGAGTCCACGACGATGCTCGATACACAGCTGGCGAGCCTCGCCGCGCTGTTGGGCGGCGGAGGCAACGTCGATCGCGAGCTAGTCGAGCGCGACGTCGCTCGCGTTGTGGAGGTGAAGCCTTGGGAGTTTCTCGACCGCGTGTGCGAACGCGATGCGGGGAGGGCCTTGAGGTTGCTCGGGCTTCTCGACGGGTCTTCTCCCATCGGCCTCTGCTCGCTCTTGACGGGACGGGTGCGCGAGCTTATCTGTGCGCGAAGCCTCAATGAGCGCGGCGCATCCGCGCAGATCGCGACCGAGCTCAAGAAGCAGTCGTGGCAGGTGAGGAACTACAGCCGTTGGGCACGGAACTTCAAGGACGGTGAGCTCGAGCACCTCTTGGCCGACTGCGCCTTGGCCGATGCGGCCCTCAAGACCGGAGCCGATCCCGACGCGACCCTTACCGTTCTCGTCGCCAAGCTCTGCGGCAAATAACCCGCTCTTGCAAAATGAGACATCTTACGGGCAGAAAATGTCTCATTTTGCAAGGGGGGACGCGTGAACGTGGGGAGGCGCGAACGCAGGCAACTTCGAGCATTATCGATATGAAAAAGGCCCGGTCAGCACACCGGGCCTTGCACAAAGCTATGAAGCAAAGAAGAAAGCCGTCTTACTTGATGGTGTTGACGAGCTTCTGGACGCCGGACTTGCGCTGGGCAGCCTGGTTCTTGTGGATGATGCCCTTGGAAGCAGCCTTGTCGAGGAGCTTGCCGGCCTTGTTGGCGGCAGCCTGAGCGGTCTCGACGTCCTTGGCCTCGACGGCAGTGCGGACGGCCTTGACGGCGGTCTTGAGCTCAGAGCGGACAGCGCGGTTGCGGACCCGAGCCTTCTCGGCGGTGATGATGCGCTTCTTCTGCGACTTGATGTTAGCCACGTGCGGTTCCTTTCGGTTTCTAATACTGAGGCCTCTGATGGAACCGGGTGTGGGGGTGCCGATTCCTGACACGGCGAGGTCAACTTCGTGAATATAGCATAACGAGCGACCTTTCGCTATCATTCACTTTATGACTACTTTAGATACCTCACATATCCGCAACTTCTCTATCGTTGCGCACATCGACCACGGCAAGTCGACCATCTCGGACCGCATCCTCGAGCTCACCCACACGGTCGAGGAGAGGGACATGGAGTCCCAGCTCCTCGACACGATGGACATCGAGCGCGAGCGCGGCATCACCATCAAGTCGAACGCCGTGCGCGTGGAGTACGACGCCGATGACGGGCAGACGTACCAGTTCAACCTCATAGACACCCCAGGCCACGTGGACTTCACCTACGAGGTCTCTCGCTCGCTCGCCGCGTGCGAGGGCGCCGTGCTCGTGGTCGACGCGACGCAGGGCGTCGAGGCGCAGACCGTCTCGAACGCGACGCTCGCCATGAACGCGAACCTCGACATCGTGCCCGCTATCAACAAGATCGACCTGCCGAGCGCCCATCCCGAGGAGGTCAAGGAGGAGATCGAGGAGGACCTGGCCATCCCGGCCGAGGACGCGGTGTGCGTCTCGGGAAAGACGGGCGAGGGTATCCACGACCTCCTGGAAGCCATCGTCTTCCTCGTGAGCCCGCCCGCGGGCGACGCCTCGGCCCCGCTCAAGGCGCTTATCCTCGATTCCTACTTCGACGAGTACCGCGGCGTCGTCGCCACGGTGCGTGTGTTCGACGGCTCCATCCGCAAGGGGCAGATGCTCCGCATGATGCAGATGGGCACCGACTTCCTCGCGGACGGCGTAGGCGTGAAGCGCCCGGCCGAGCAGCCCCTTCCTGAGCTCGGCGTGGGCGAGGTCGGCTTCGTCGTCACGGGCCTCAAGGACCCCGATGCCGTCCGTGTGGGCGACACCCTCACTGACGCGGAGAACCCGACGGCCGAGCCGCTTCCCGGGTACCGCGTGGCGAAGCCCATGGTCTTCACGGGCCTCTTCCCCGTGGACAACAAGGAGTACGAGAACCTCCGCGACGCGCTCGACAAGCTGCACGTGAACGACCCGTCGCTCACGTGGGAGCCCGAGACGTCCGTTGCCTTGGGCTTCGGATTCCGCGTGGGCTTCCTCGGTCTTCTTCACATGGAGGTCGTGAAGGAACGCCTCGAGCGCGAGTTCAACCTGTCGCTTATCGCGACGAGCCCCTCCGTGGACTACCACGTGTACAAGACGGACGGCACCATGGTCGAGGTCAGGAGCCCGCAGGACCTGCCCGACGTCACGCGCATCGAGCACATCGAGGAGCCGTACCTCAACGCGAAGGTCATCGTGCCGCCCGAGTTCACCGGTGCCGTGATGCAGCTCGGTATCGAGCACCGCGGCGAGATGCGCGATATGGTCTATCTCACCGAGAAGTCCGTCGAGATGCACTTCGACATACCCTTGGCCGAGTTGATCCTCGACTTCTTCGACCAGCTCAAGAGCCGCAC
>DJRK01000068.1 GCA_002440065.1 Atopobium sp. UBA6362
GCCGCCGCGCGGGCCGCGGTCGTCACGGCCGCCACGGTCGCCGCCGCGCCCGCCGAAGCCGCCGCGCGGGCCGCGGTCGTCGCGGTCGAGGCCCATCTCGGTCAGCGGGGCGATGATCTTGTCAAGAGCAGCCAGGAGCTCGGAGATCTCCTCGTCGGAAAGGGTGGGGACGAGCTTGACGCCGTCGCGACCGGTCTTCTGGGCAGCCTCGACAGCACCCTCGGCGGCGAAGACGACAACCTTGCGCATGTCCTCTTCCTCGGGCTCGATGCGGCCCACGAGGTCGTTCTTCTCGGCCTCGATCATCATGGAGTTGAGCTCGCGCAGGCGCATGCCCAGGAGGTCGGCCATCTCGGCCTGCTCCATCTTGGGCTTGAGCTCGAGGAGCTTGAGGGCGCGCACGAGGTTGCTCACGCGCTCGTTCTTCTCGGCCTGCTCCTCCTTGACCATGTCCTTGCGGTTGCGCAGGAGGCGCGCGGCGCGGTTCACCTTGTCGAAGAGCTCGGCGTCGAGGTCGACGGCCTTCTCCTCCGCCTCGTCGTCCTCGTCCTCATCCTCATCTTCGTCGATCTCGTCCTCGATGACGTCCTCATCGAGCTCCTCGTCCTCGGCAGCCTCGGCCAGGACCTCCTCGTTCTCGTCCATGATCTCTTCGTTCTCGGTGTACTCAGACATGCGTCTCCTTCTGCGCCCTCAGGCGATTCTCTTAGGCCGCTACCATGCGGCATCACAAGCATTACAGTTTAGTTTCGGTCCCGTCGATGCAGCTAGACAAAGTACGCGCACACAGGAAAGCCACGTCAGTCCTCGCCGCCGGCGCGATTCCCTTGTCGGAACCCCCTTGCCCCCCTGCAGCCCGTCTGCGTTCCCTTTGCAAAATGAGACATAAATCGGCCCCAAGATGTCTCATTTTGCAGAAGAGCCGAGAGATGCGGGGGGGGTGCAGGCAGAGGTGCGCGCCGCAAAGGGCGCGATCGCTTGGCGCCAATTCTTTAGCGGCGGAGCACGTGCCTTAGGGCGGCGGCGAGGCGCCCCTGGTCGATCGGCTTGGAGAGGTGCAGGTCCATCCCGCTCGCGAGCGAGCGCTTGACGTCCTCGTCGAAGGCGTTCGCGCTCACGGCGATGATGGGCACCGTCGCCGCGTCGGGCCGCGGGAGCGCCCTGATCCCGCGCGCGGCGTCGAGGCCGTTCATGCGCGGCATCATCACATCGAGAATAACGACCTGGTAGAAGCCCGGTTCAGACGCCTCGAACGCGTCGAGCGCGGCGCGGCCGTCCGCCACGCCCTCGACCTTGCAGCCCAGGTCCTCCAGGAGCACCTGCATGATCTCCATGTTGAGCCCGTTGTCCTCGGCCACGAGCACGCGCACGCCGCCGAGGCTCGCCGCGCCGCCCTTCGGCCCCGACGCCGCCGGACCGCTTTCGGCCACCGTCGGCGCAGAAGCCGATGTCGCCGTCGGAGCCCCCGCACCTCCCGTCGCGGGCTCCGCCTCCGCCGCCACGGGCAACCGCAGCGTGAACGAGAACGTGCTGCCCCGCCCGAGCTCGCTCTCGAGCGCGATGTCGCCGCCCATGAGCTGGACCATGCGCTTGGAGATGGCGAGCCCGAGCCCCGTGCCCTGCTGGCGCGACATCGTGTTGTCCACCTGCTCGAACATGCCGAAGATCTTCTCTTTGTCCTCGTCGCCCACGCCGATGCCGTGGTCCTGCACCGCGAAGAAGACCTCGGGCGCGCCGACCTTCCGGGCGCGCTCGCGCACCGTGAGCCTGACCTCGCCCCCCTCGCCGGAGTACTTGTTCGCGTTGGTCAGCAGGTTCACGAGCACCTGGCTCAGGCGCAGCGAGTCGCCCATGAAGCGCCCGTGCGTAAGGTCGAGCTCCACGTCGAGCCGCTGGCCCTTCTCGGCGAATCGCGCGTCCACGATGGGGTGGAGGGACTCCACGAGCTCCCGCATGTCGAAGGGGCTCGAGCCCACGGTCATCTTGCCGCTCTCGATCTTTGACATGTCGAGGATGTCGTTCACGAGGCCGAGCAGGTAGTAAGAAGACTCGTTCACCTTGCGCAGGCACTCCAGGCGGCGCTCCTCGCTCTGCCCGTCCTTGAGCGCGATCTGCGTCATGCCGATGATGCCGTTCATGGGCGTGCGGATCTCGTGGCTCATGCGCGCGAGGAAGTCGGACTTGGCGCGGGCAGACTGGTCGAGCGTCTCCTGGTTGATGCGGTTCTGGATGATCGCGCACACGTCGCTGAGGGCGCTCATCCGCCCCTCGTCGCCCATGACCGAGCTCGAGACGCCCAGAAGGAAGATGGAGCCCACGTACGAGCCGCCGTTCGCCATGGCGTAGACGACGCCGTCGGAGGCGATGGAGCCCTCGTCGGCCGCGCGGGCGATGAGCGTCGCGAGGAAGGCCTGCGAGACGGGGCGCATCGCGGAGCGCGAGGCGACGCGGCGCAGCTCGTCCACCTGCTCCTGTGTGAGGCGCAGGACGAAGTTCTGCGGGTCCGCGCCCGCGATGGGCTTCCACAGGTAGCGGATGCCCACGCTGCGGTAGTCCTCCGTGAACGACGTCACGATGAGGTTCGTGAGGCCGAGCTTCTCGGAAAGGCGCACCGAGAGGAGGTCGAGCGCCGCGTGGAACGAGAAGCGGCGGTCGAGCAGGTTGAGCGCGAGGGACGAGAGGCTCACCTGGCTCGCGTAGCCGCTGGAGACGATCTCGCCGAACGGGGCCGGCTCGGGCTTGCGACCGCCCAGGCTCTCGTAGGAAACGGCGTCCGTCTCGCGCCGGCGCGCCTCCGCCATGGCGACGCGCGCCTCGTAGACGAGCGAGTCGACCGTGGAGCCCGCGTCGGCGGAGGACATCCCCGCGTAGAGCCGTAGCAGGAGGGCCTCCTTGCGCACGAGCGAGCCGAAGCGCTCGGCGAGGGACGCGAGCCGCCAGGCGGTCTCCTCCTCCGAGACGCCGGGCGCCCAGATGAGGAAGTCGTCGGCGCCGGCCCTCGCGATGATGCCGGGGTCCTTCTTGCCCTCCTTGAAGAGCTCGAGCATGCCGCGGGCAAGCTCGTCGAGAAGCACGTCGCCGAAGGTGATGCCGTAGTCGCTCACGATGCGCCCGAAGCCGCGGATGTTCACGGCCGCGAGCGTTCCCTCGAGCTCCTGCGAGAGGCTCTGCGAGATGAGGTCGCGGGCGGGGCGCAGCCGGAGCAGCATCGTGACGGGGTCGCGCATCTGGCGCGATTCCTGCTCGAGGTCGCGGCGCTTGGCGGCGTCGATGTCGCGCACGAAGCCGGCGATGCGGCGGGGCGAGCCGTCGTCGTCGGGCAGGACGTTGGCGCAGACCTCGTACCAGCGGCCGCCGGGGCAGCCGCTCAGGTTCAGGCGCACCTGGATCTGGAGGCCCTGCTGGTCGCCGTTGAGGAAATCGGCGATGCGGCGGCGGTCGCCAGGGGCGAAGAGCTTCCCCAGGAGCTCGCCCGTCCAGCGCTCGCGCGGCCACACGCCGTCGTAGCCGCGGCTGTTCACGACCTCGAAGGATTGGTCTGCCGCCCGATAGGTGAAGAACGCGTCGCTCGAGCTCTCGATGGCGAGGCGGTAGCGCTCCTTCTCGTCCCTGAGCTGTGAGGCGGTGGCGAGCTCGTTCTCGGTCAGGCTCAGGACGACGTCGTGGAGCTCGTCGACCTCGGCGATCGCGGACGGGCGGTACGCGCGCAGGCCCTCGATGCCGCCGCGGACGCTCTCCATGAGCTCCCCCACCGGCCGGGCCACGGCGCGCGTGGCGACGACGAGGATGCCCACGCCCATGAGCGCACAGGCTAGGATCACGAAGATGATCGTCTGGTAGACCTGGTTGCCCAGGCCAAAGACCGAGCTCGCCGGGACGAAGCCCACGACCGCCCAGTCCGTCCCCTCGTAGGGCACGCGGCTACCGTAGAGCTTGACGTCGCTCACGAGCGCGTACACGTCCTGGTTGCCCACGTGCGCGCCGTCGACGTGCCACAGGCTCTCCTGGCCGGACGACGAGAGCGAGAAGGACCCGTTCGCCGCCGCGACGTCGTAGAGCAGGCCCGTGCCGCACACATCGCGGTACTCCCCGTCCTCGCCGCGCACGGCCAGGGCAAAGCCCGCGTTCTGGTCGCGGTCGAGCGCGCTCACGCTGAAGTACGAGCTCTCCAAATACGAGGTGGAGAGCTCGATCCCCAGGACGCCGTACACCTCACCGTCCACCGAGAGCGGCAGCGAGTAGGTGAGCATCTCTTGGTTGTCGGCCGTGTCGTCCTCGAGAACGAACGGTTTGCTCGACCAGTACCCCAGGCTCCTCGCGTCCACGTTGGGGTGCCCGATCGCCGCGAGGTAGGGCTCGTAGAAGTAGTCGTCGCAGTCCCGCTCGCCGTACGCCTCGAAGCTGAACGAGGGCGCCCACGCCGTGTCCATCGTGATACCGGAGTCGTGGGCCAGGGACTTGGGGCCGCGCTCGACGAGCAGGTCGGAGTTCGTGTCGGTCTTCGTCGTGGGGTCGGAGTCGCGCAGGAAGAAGCCCTCGTGCGAGCTCGCCCCGCTCGTGGGGGCGCCGCTGGAGAGCACGAGGAAGACGCCGCAGGAGCTGTCTTGCCGCAGGTACTCGAGCAGGTCGCCGAAGACCGCCTGGGAGTACCTCTGCTGCAGCTCCCGGCTGCCGAGGAACTCCTGCATGCTCGCGCCCTCGCGGGCGAGCAGGTCCTCGAGCGCACGGTCGAGGTACTCGGACTCGTCGCCCACGCGCGACCACTGGTCGACCATGGCCCCGTCGAGCGTGACGGCCGCGTTCTCGACGACGCGCGAGTCGATGTCGACGGCGTTGCTCTCCATGGTCTCGCGCACGCCCGAGAGGAGCAGGGTCACGAACGGGAGGACCCCCAGGAGCACGACGACGAGGAGAAGCGGCCACAGCAGCTTCTTTGTGAGGGTCGTCTTTTTCTTGCTCCCGGGGGCCGCCACGGTCTTCTGGCCTTTCGTCCGCTAAGAGGGGTTCGCGGCCGAGTCGAGTGCCGCCGTGAACTCGTCGTACCAGGCGTCGAAGGCCGCGTCGCTCACGTAGGGCGCGACGGCGTCGTCGTGTGACGCGCCGCCCGCGATGGCCTCCTGGACGGCCTTGCGATCGGCCACGGCCTTGTCCTTGAGGTCGGTGTCGAGCACCTTGCGGGCCGCATAGCCCTCGGGGAACGTCTCGGAGGCGTAGTAGGTCTGGGAGTCGCCCTTCTCGAGGACGCTCTCGAGGCAGTCGTGGGCCTTGGGCGCGATCTGGAGGCCGTCCTTCTGGATGACCTCGTCGAGCGCCTGGATGGAGTTCGCGTCCTTGCGCACCGGGAGGTAGGCGGAGTCGGCGACGAAGCGCAGGTTGTTCTCCTTCTGCGTGAACCACTTGAGGAACTCGACGGAGGCGTACTCGTGGGCGTCGTCGGACTTGGTCACGGCCATGCCGGCGCCCTGCTGGATCTGGACGTCCTCGCCGCCCTCCATGACGGGAGCGGGCAGGACCAGGTAGTCGATGGGCCTGGACGAGTCGTCGCCCACGACCTGGTCGGGGAAGTACATCGAGGAGGCGGTCGAGCCCGTGTATGCCAGGATCTCGCCCGTCTTCACGTCGTCGGAGCGGAACTTGCCGGCGCTGGAGTAGTAGCCGTTCACGTAGGGGACGTAGTAGCAGTCCCACAGGCGCTTGACCTGGTCCTTGGGCACGTTGACGGTCGCCTTGCCGCCCTTGACCTCAAAGACGTCGGTGCCCATCTGCTTGAGGCCCAAGACGAAGTAGTTCGACATGGAGTCGCGGCCGTAGAAGGCGCGGCCGTCGTTGGGCACGTCGGGCGTCTGGGCGTCGGTCCACTCGTAGTAGCGCTTGGCCACGCGGGCGATGCCCTCCTCGGTGGCGAGCTCGTCGGTCGTGGTGCCCGTGGCCTCGGCGAACGCCTCCCAATCGGTCTTGTTCACCATCATGACCTCGGTCGACTTGGCGACCGGGAAGAGGTACAGGCCGTCATCCCCGTTCAGACGGCCCTCCTGGAGGTAGGAGTCGACGTAGGCCGAGAGGTCGTCCGCGGTGAGGTACTGGGAGAGGTCGGCGAGCTTGCCCTCCTGCTGGATGGAGTAGGCCGTGTCGGCGTAGCTCGAGAAGACGTCGGGCAGGTCCTGGGAGCCCACCTCGCCGGCGGCCGAGGCCGTGACCGCCTTCTCGAGGTCCGAGATGGAGCCTTGGCTGTAGCCCTCGACGTAGATGCCCTTCTCCTTGCCCTCGGTGGCGTTGAACTCGCTCACGAGCTCGTCGAAGGACGCCTGCTGAGCGCCGTTGTAGTAGTGCCACACCGTGATGGTCACGGGGTTGTTCGGGTCGAGCTTCGCGGTCTTCGCGGCGGCCTGCTGCTGGCCGGCGGAGCCGCAGCCGGCGAGCGTCGCCGCGCCCAGGGCGAGCGCGCAGGCCGCCCGGGCGACTTTGCGGGCGGTCGCGGCGAGGCGCGAGGAGAAGGTCTTCTTTGCGTTCATGTACGGTCCCCCATGGCCGCTCGGGCGCGGCCGGTCGATGCATGCGTAAGGCTTGATTATCCCACTCGCGCGGCGAAACTTGCACGGGGACGGACAAAAAACGAAAGTGAAGCCTTCATCTGCAAAGAAGGGCAAATTGCAGTCTTCACCTTGGCTTTATTTGCCAAAAAGCCCGATGTGAAGGCTGCACTTTCATTCTGTAGCCTTCACATTCGACGGCAACATCTGTTGTTGAGAGGCGCGGCGGCCGGCGCGCGCCGCCGAGCCGCGTCACTCGGCGCGCCAGGAGCCCACGGGCGCGTAGTCGAGCGGGAGCTCGGCCACCGGGTGCTCCATGGTCCGCGCGAGGTCGCGCAACGCGGGCGCGATCTCGGGCGAGAGGTCGAGGTACCAGTCGAGCGTCTCCAGCACGTAGCGGCGCTTGAAGTCCTCGGGCGCGAGCACGGCGCAGCGCAGGTTGTGGAGGCGGTCGGCGGCCTTGACCACGCGCGCCACGTCGTTCGCCTTCACGCCCGCCACGTAGTCGGCCATGGCGTAGCCGGGCTCCTTGGTGAGCGCGCGCACGGCCTCGAGGACCGTAGGCCCCCCGAGCGCGCTGATCTCGTCCTCCGTGGCCTCCGTGTCCTCCAGGAGGTCGTGGAAGAAGGCGGCGATCACGTGGTCCTCGCCGTAGCCCCAGCGGTTCACGATGTCCGCCACGGCCACGGGGTGCACGATGTAGGGCATCCCGCCCATGCGCACCTGGCCCGCGTGCATGCGCGCCGCGTACTCGAGCGCGGCCGCGTAGCGCTTGCTCTGGGCGATCTCCCCCGGGGTCCTCTTGGCCATCAGTCCTCCAGCCTCTTGTAGGTCCTGAGCAGGTACGCGGCGCGGGTCCTCGCGCGGGCAGGGTCGCGCAGCGACAGCGACAGGAAGTCGGCGACCTCCTCCTCGTCCATGCCGCGGCGGCAGACCTCGGCGTGGCACAGGTAGCGCAGGCCCGAGGAAGAGGAGACGATGTCCAGGTCGGTGGCGGCAAGCGAGTTCCTCGCCATCCTCAGCGCCATCAGCGAGTTCGCCGAGAGGAGCTTGGAGAGGCCGCCGACCGTGGTCACGCCGAGCCACTCGAGCTGCGCCACGTAGGCGGCGGGGTCGCACTCCTCGATCTGGACGCCGCACTCCTGCGCCAGGCGGTCGAGGAAGGCGCGCATGGGCTTGTTGTGGCGCACGTACTCGCCCAGGGAGACGGCATCGATGGGGACGTCGTCGGCCGTGTCCTCGATGATGCCCGTGCGGACCGACTCGGTATAGCCCTCCATGAGGTCGCGCACGCGCACGAACTCGTCGTCGGCCAGCTCGAGCAGGGCCGATATCCTCGCGAAGCCGCGCCTGACCGGGCGGGGCACGCCGAACTCCGACTTGTAGCCCAGGTCGTGCTCGATGTCGCTCCACACGTGCTGCAGGCACGTGCGCACCTGGATCTCGAAGCGCCAGCGGCAGAGCTCGGCGGGGTACTCGTTGCTCGGCGGGAGGCTGCAGATGTAGTGCAGCGAGAGGTAGCCGAAGGACGCGGCGTCGATGAGCTCGCGCTTGTCGGACGAGTACTCGCGGTCGATGACGAAGCGCTGCTCGATGAGCCGGCCCACGCGGTCCACGTCGTCGCTGAAGTAGCAGATCACGCGGGCGCCCAGGAGGTCCATGAGGTCGGAGAGCTGGTTGTACCAGCCCTCGGCGCGCACGAGCTTGCCCGCGAGGCTCTTCTCGCTCTTCACGCGGTGCTGCGTCGAGAGCGTGCGGACGCCGCTCTCGGCCACGATGTCGTCGAGCATCCTGCCCACGATCTCGCCCATGCGGCAGAAGTCGCCGCGGTTCTTGCGGTACTCCTCGAGGATGATGCGGTTCTTCAGGTCCAAGGTGTCCCCTTCTATCTGTCCGTCCCCTCGACCGGCGAGGCTTCGGGCGCCTGCCCGGCAAAGAAGGTCAAGGTCAGGATGTTCGTCCCGTCCACGCGGGCGTATGCCATCGAGCGGGAAAGGCGCCGCAGCATGTGGATGCCGAGGCCGCCGATGGGCCGCTCCCGCGCGTCGAGCGAGAGGTCGGGCTCGGGCGCCGCCGTAGGGTCGAAGGCGTCGCCGTCGTCCGCGAGCTCGACCACGAGGTCGGCCCCCTTGCGCAAGACGCTCGCCACGGCGCGGGTCGCGTGCGCGTAGGCGCAGACGTTCGAGTACGCCTCGTCCACGGCGACCTGCACGCGGGCCGCTGTGCGCCCGTCGGCCCCGAGCCTCGGCAGACGCTCCGAGAAGAACTCGTGCACGAGCTCGAGGGAGGCGCGGTCGGCCTGGGTGACGATGCGGTCGCGCGAGCGCAGGGCGTAGACGTCCACGGCGAGCATCGTCACGTCGTCGGACCGCTCGGCGCCCGCGGCGAAGCCGGCGACCGAGGCGGCCACGGCCTCGCACGTGCTCCTAGGCCCCTCGCCCGCCGCGGCGTCCAGGGCGGCGACCAGGCGTTTCTCGCCGTACATGGCCTCGTGGGGGTCGCAGGCCTCGGTCACGCCGTCGGTATAGAGGAAGAGCTTGTCGCCCGGCCCCAGGGTGAGCCGGCCCTTGCGGTAGCGCGTGCCCTCCATACCGGCGAGGAAGAGGCTCGGGCGAACGGCGCGCAGGTACTCGTAGCGCCCGCCCGCGCGGCGCACGAGCGGCGGGTTGTGGCCGGCGTTCGCGTACGCGAGGTCGCCGGTCGCGAGGTCGAGCTTGGCCAGCCACGCCGTGACGAACATGCCCGAGTCGTTCTGCTCGCAGAGGCGCCCGTTCGCCGCGGCCAGGGCCTCGTCCACGTCCATGCCGCTCTCCATGAGGGCGCGGAGCTCGGTCTTGGCCCGCATCATGAAGAGCGCGGCCGGGACGCCCTTGCCCGAGACGTCGGCCACCTCGAAGACGAGCGTGTGGCCGTCGAGCATGAAGAAGTCGTAGAAGTCCCCGCCCACCTCGCGCGCCGGGTCCATGCGGGCATAGAGGTCGAAGTCGCCGCGGTCGGGGTACGGCGGGAAGACCGACGGCAGCGCCGCGCGCTGGATCTGCCGCGCGAGCGCGAGGTCGGCGTCCATGCGGCGCTCGGCGTCCTCGATGTAGCCGCGCAGGGCCGCCACCGTGGCGTTCACGTCGTCCGAGAGCGCCGAGAACTCCTGGTGCGTGCGCACGTCTATCTGCGTGTCGAGGTCACCGGCCGTGATGGCGGCGAGGCCTTTCTCGACGGTCTTTATGTTGTCGACCACGCGCCGGCGCAGCAGCTGGAAGAGGATGACGAAGAGCGCCGTGTAGACGAGCACCTCCATGAAGACCATGAGGTAGAGCAGCGCGTCCGAGAAGTAATCGGCCTCCCCCACCGAGACGTAGGCAATCACGGAGTAAACCCCCAGGTCGCGCATCATGGCGTAGCGGCGCCCGCCGAAGGCCGTGAGCTCGACGAGCCCGCCGCCCTGCAGCCGCGCGAGCTCGTCCCCGTCCACGCCCACGTCCCCGAGCGTCGAGCCGCGGCCCTGCGCCGAGGCGACCCTACCGGTGCCCGGGTCATAGACCACGGCCGCGCCCGAGCGCTCCACGTGCCAGGTATAGTCGCCCTCCGTGAGCCCCGACCAGCCGAAGGTCCCGACGTTCGCCTCGATGTCGTCGAGGCTCGTCTGGAGCTGGCCGCCCGTCTCGTCGGCCGCGAGGAGCTGCGTGACGCGCACGGTGAAGGCCGAGGTGCCCAGGAACCCTGCGAGGATGACCGCCAGCACGCGCGAGCCGAGGTCGCGGATGAGGTAGGGCGGCCGCGCCCTCAGCGCCTCGCGGTACAGGTAGCCCTGGCCCAGGAGCGCCGCCCCGCAGGCGATGCCGTTCAGCGCGATCATGGTAAGCGAGCAGGCCCGCACGTACTCGAAGGCGGCCGCGAGGTCACCCATGTTCGTGAGGAGGACGAGGAGCATGTGGAGCACCTCGGTCGTCACGCCGATGCCCAGGCCGTAGACGAAGAGGGGCCTCCTGTCGCCAAAGAACAGCTTGCGGAAGGCCGCGGCGGCGAGTCCGGCGGCGAGGGTCGCGAGCGAGCACGCGACGCGCGTGGTCATGCCGCCGCCCCACCAGACGCACATCCAGCGCTCGGCCGCGCCGACGATGCCGGCGACGATGCCCGCCGGCGCGCCGAAGGCGAGGCCCGCGACGAGGGGCGCCGCATCGCGCACGTTCACGACGCCGCCGTCCACCACGGGCACGCCCGTCTCGGTCGCGAAGACCGCCGCCGCGCCAAAGAGCAGGCCGATGACGAGCTGCCGCGCCCATTCGGGCATGCCGCGCCCGAGCCCGCGCTTCTCGGCGAGGGTGAGCGCGCCGGTGAGCAGCGCGGGCAGTGCCGTCTGTATGGCGAGCATGAGGGTCATGAGGCCTCCCCGTCGGACATCCGGCGGCTACTCGATGACGAGGAAGTCCATGAAACCGGTGATGTCGAAGATCTCCATCACGGCGTCGTTCACGTGGACGAGGCGCATGGAGCCCTGCGTGTTCATCGCCTTCTGCGCGCGGAGGATGAGGCGCAGGCCGGACGACGCGATGAACTCGAGCCCGGCGAGGTCGAAGGTGAGGTCCTTGGCGTCGGGCAGCACCTCGTCGAGAACCGCCTCGAGCTCGGGCGCGGAAACGGTGTCGAGCCTGCCGGACAGGGCGAGGCAGACGCCCGCGCCGTCGATCTTCTTGGAGATGCTCAGTGCCATGGTCTTCTTCCTTCCCCGGGTCGCCCGGAAGGGCGCGTTTGCCAGGGCTCAACTGTACACCTCCCGCCGGACATAAATGTGCCCCCGGCGACGTCCGCTCTCGGCCCCGGCCCGTTCCGCGAAAGTGAAGTCTTCCCTTTCAAAAACCAAAGAAATGCAGCCTGCACATTGGCCCTTTTTGGCAAAAAGGCACGTTGTGCAGGCTGCACATTCATTGTGAAGACTTCACTTTGCGGCAGGCGCGGCAACGGGGCCACCGGCGCGAACGCGAAGAACCCCCTACTGCCGATAGTGCGCAAAGAAGTCCGCGAGGTCCTCCATCGACTCCTTGAGCACCTCCATGCGCGGCAGGTAGACGATGCGGAAGTGGTCGGGCTCGCCCCAGTTGAAGCCGCCGCCGCGCGTGATGAGGATCTTCTTCTCGTGCAGCAGGTCGAGCGCGAACTGCTCGTCGTCGGTGATGTTGAACTTCTTCACGTCCATCTTGGGGAAGATGTAGAACGCCGCCTTGGGCTTGACGGCCGTGATGCCGTCGATGGCGTTCAAGGCCTCGTAAACGTAGTTGCGCTGCTCGTAGACGCGACCGCCGGGGCGGATGTACTCGTTCACGCTTTGATACCCGCCCAGGGCGGTCTGCACGATGGACTGCGCCGGGACGTTCGAGCACAGGCGCATGT
>DJRK01000064.1:0-11133 GCA_002440065.1 Atopobium sp. UBA6362
CGCTGCAACGACTTCGGCGCGGGCGGCGTGTCGGTTGCCTTGGGCGAGATCGCCGACGGCCTGCGCATCAACTTGAACAAGGTTCCTAAGAAATATGACGGCCTCGACGGCACCGAGCTCGCCATCTCCGAGTCCCAGGAGCGCATGGCCGTGGCCCTCGCCCCCGGGGACGTCGACGAGTTTCTCGGCTACGCCCGCGAGGAGAACCTCGAGGCCACGCCCGTCGCGACCGTCACGGCCGAGCCGCGCCTGACCATGGACTGGAACGGCGAGCGCATCGTTGACGTGAGCCGCGAGTTCCTCGGCTCCAACGGCGCGCCCAAGGACCAGGAGGTCCACGTGGCCGCCCCCGGCGAGTACGACCTCGACTGGGACGGCGACACCCTCGCCGAGAAGTTCCTCTCGCTCGTGCGCGACCTCAACGTCGCGTCCAACAAGGGCCTCTCGGAGCGCTTCGACTCCACGATCGGCGCCGCGACCGTCCTCATGCCCTTTGGCGGGAAGACCCAGCTCACGCCCGCCATGGCGATGGCGGCCAAGCTCCCCGTGGACGGCGAGACCACCACGTGCTCCGGTATGGCCTGGGGCTTCAACCCCTACCTCATGAGCGCCGACCCCTACACGGGCGCCTACCTCTCGGTCGTCGAGTCGGTGAGCCGCCTCGTGGCCGCCGGCTTCGAGCACAAGGGCTTCTACCTCACGTTCCAGGAGTACTTCGAGAAGCTGCGCCAGGACCCCGAGCGCTGGGGCAAGCCCATGGCCGCCGTACTCGGCGCCCTCGCCGCGCAGGTCGACCTGGGCATCGGCGCGATCGGCGGCAAGGACTCCATGTCCGGCAGCTTCGAGGACCTCGACGTCCCGCCCACGCTCGTGAGCTTCGCCACGGGCCTCGGCCGCGTGGACCGCGTGACCTCGCCCGAGTTCAAGGGCGCCGGCCACAGGGCCCTCGTCCTCTCCCCCAACTACGACGCCGACGGCCTCACGCCGCTCGCGACGTCCCTTCTTGCCCTCTACGACATCGTCGAGGAGCTCATCGGCAACGGCGGCGCGCTCGCCGTCTCCACGCTCGGCTACGGCGACGCCGCCGAGGCCGTCTTCAAGATGTGCGTGGGCAACACGATCGGCCTCGCGTGCGACCCCGGCTTCGACGCCCGCGCGCTCTTCTGCCCGGCCTACGGCAGCTTCATCGTGGAGCTCGCCGACGACGCGCAGGTCCCCGCTCCGCGCGACGGCGTGACCGGCTACGTCCTGGGCACGACGACCGAGGCCTATGAGCTCACGGCCAACGGCGAGAAGATCGACCTCGCCGAGCTCCAGGAGGCCTGGGAGAGCAGGCTCGAGGGCGTCTTCCCCTACCGCGGCGAGGGCGAGGCCGTCGAGAAGGTCGAGTTCCGCGCCGCCGACCACGGCGTCGAGCGCCCCAAGCCCGCCGTCCGCGTCGCCCGCCCGCGCGTCGTCATCCCGGTCTTCCCGGGCACGAACTGCGAGTACGACACCGCCCACGCCTTCGAGCGCGCCGGCGCCGAGGCGACCACGCTCGTGATAAACAACCTCACGCCCGCGGCCGTGGCCGAGAGCACCCACGAGCTCGCGCGCCTCATCCGCGAGAGCCAGATCGTGATGATCCCGGGCGGCTTCTCGGGCGGCGACGAGCCCGACGGCTCGGCCAAGTTCATCACCGCGTTCTTCCGCGCGCCCGAGGTCACCGAGGCCGTGCGCGAGCTGCTGCAGAAGCGCGACGGCCTCATGCTCGGCATCTGCAACGGCTTCCAGGCGCTCATCAAGCTCGGCCTCGTGCCGTACGGCGACATCGTGCCCGCCACGGCCGACGCGCCCACGCTCACGTTCAACACCATCGGCCGCCACCAGAGCCGCCTCGTGCGCACCCGCGTGGCGAGCGACCTGTCGCCGTGGCTGTCCAAGTGCGAGGTCGGCGACGTCCACGACATCGCGATCTCCCACGGCGAGGGCCGCTTCGTCGCGTCGCCGGAGCTCGTGGCGAAGCTCGCCGCCTCCGGCCAGATCGCCACGCAGTACGTGGACGAGAACGGCGAGCCGTCCATGAGCCTGGACGTGAACCCCAACGGCTCGATCCTCGCGGTCGAGGGCATCACCTCGCCGGACGGCCGCGTCCTGGGCAAGATGGGCCACACCGAGCGCTCGGGCAAGGGCCTGTACAAGAACGTCCCCGGCAACAAGTTCCAGCCGCTCATCGAGGGCGGCGTGGCCTACTTCACGGAGTAGCGGCGAGGGCGGCTTTGGCCCGCTTCGCTTAGTGCCCCCACGAGACCGGCCCCGAAGGCTTCAACAGCTTCGGGGCTGGTCTTCTTTGCAATAAATACCTGTTCAAACGGCCGTTGCGGTCGCACGCACGCACCTAGCCGAGAAGCCCCTCGAGGCCGTAGAGGCGCGCGGCGTTGCCGTAGAAGACGTCGTGCGCCACGGGCGCTATGCGGGGGTCGGCCTCGAGCGCGGCCTTCTTTGCCGCGATGGCCGGCGCGGGCGTGTAGGGCGTATCGCTCCCGTAGAGCAGGTGCCCGGGGTCGGCGACCTCCAGAAGCGCCGGCAACATCACGGGCAGCGCGTCGCCGGCGAGGTCCCAGTACAGCCGCTTGAGGTTCCCCATCACGTCGACGGGCTCCATCATGCCGGCGGGCACGAGCACGCGCGAGATCCCCGCGAGGCGATGCGCGACCTCGGGCAGGAACGAGCCCGCGTGCGGCACGACCCAGCGGATGTGCGGGTAGCGCTCGAGCACGCCGTGCGCCATGAGGTTCAGGACCGCGCGGGTCGTGTCGGCGATGTACTCGAAGAGCGGCGCCGGGCCGGAGGTGAAGACTCCCTCGGGCACCGCGGGCGGCCGGGAGGGATGGATGGTCGCGACCGCCGCGCGCTCGTCGAGGACCTCCATCAAAGATTCAAGCACAGGGTCGCCGAGGTAGACGCCGTTCCCGCTGCTCGGGAGCTTGACGCCCAGCGCCCCGAGCTCGTCGAAGCCGCGGGTCGCCTCCTCGATGGAGCCGCGGACATCGGGCACCGGCAGCGTTGCCGCGAAGCCCAGCTTGCGCGGATGGCGCCGGCACACCTCGGCGAGCTCGTCGTTGATCGCGCGCGCATGGCGCAGGGCCGCCGCGTCGTCGCCGCGATGGATGTGCGGAGTCGAGATGCTCAGCACGCAAAAGGCCTGGCCGGTCTTCTCCATGAACTCCAAGTGGGCTTCTTCGCTCCACTCGGGCGTGGGGAAGCCGTCATCCGCCGCGGCGTCGACGCCCTGCTCGCGAAGGGCGCGCAGGTAGGACGCCGGCAGGGCATGGGAATGCACGTCGATGCTCGGTACGCTCATGGATTCCTTCTTCGCTCGAGGGGCTCTCCTTCGTGACGGGCGCAACTGTACCCCAAACGCGTGACGCGGGGCCCGGGTTCTCGCCGGACGCGCGCCCGTAACCTGCCGGGCGCATAATGGTCCCCGGCAAACCTCGATTCACGCTAGGAGACCTCATATGGACGCATACCTCGAGCTCATCGGCAGCACGCTCAAGGAGCTCACGGCCATCCCCAGCCCCACGGGCTTCACCAAGCACGCGACCGACTACCTCATGGGGACCCTTCGGGGCATGGGCTACGCGCCCGAGCTCTCCAACAAGGGCAACGTGCTCGTGGAGCTCGGCGGCGAGGGCAACCCGCTCGTGCTCGCGAGCCACGTCGACACGCTCGGCGCCATGGTGCGCTCGATCAAGGACAACGGCCGGCTGCGCCCCACCACGCTGGGCGGGCACCAATGGAGCACGGCCGACGGCGAGAACTGCACCGTGCACACGCGCGACGGCCGCATCTACACCGGCGTCGTCCTGAACACCGAGCCCTCGAGCCACGTGGCCGACAAGAAGGTCGAGCAGGTCGAGAAGAACATGGAGGTCCTTCTCGACGAGAACGTGTCCACAAAAGACGAGGTCTTGGCCCTGGGCGTGCAGACCGGCGACATCATCGCGATGGACCCGCGCACCACGATCACGCCGAGCGGCTACATCAAGAGCCGCTTTCTGGACGACAAGCTCTCGGCCTCGATCCTGCTCGCGCTCGCCCGCGCGGTGCGCGAGGGCGACGTCGCGCTCGGGCGCAAGGTCTCGCTGCTGTTCACCGTGTACGAGGAGGTCGGCCACGGCGGCAGCGTCGTGCCCGCCGACACCCGCGACATGATCAGCGTCGACATGGGCTGCGTGGGCGATGACCTGGGTTGCACCGAGCGCAAGGTCTCCATCTGCGCGAAGGACTCCGGCGGCCCGTACAACTACGACCTCACGACCGAGCTCGCCTGCGCCGCGCGCGACCACGGGCTCGACTACGCCATCGACGTCTACCCCCATTACGGCTCGGACGTCGAGGCGACGCTCACGGCGGGCTTCGACATCCGGCACGGGCTCATCGGCCCCGGCGTCTACGCCTCGCACAACTACGAGCGCTCGCACATGGACGGCGTCCGCAACACCTTTGAGCTGCTGCGCGCTTACGTGGGCGCGTAGCGACGGATCGCCCGCCGCGGTCGACCCGCGGCCGATTGCCTGCAACGGTTACGGAGATTGATTTTGCAAAGCATAAAGACTCAAACCAACGGCGAGAGCTTCTTGGCGACGCCCGCCGGCCTGCTGCTCGCCTGCCTGGGCGCCTGCCTTTTGTGGGGCTCGGCCTTCCCCTGCGTAAAGATCGGCTATGCGATGTTCGGCATCCAGGCCTCCGACGTCGCGAGCATCATCACGTTCGCGGGCGCGCGATTCCTCATCGCCGGGGCGCTCGTGGTCGTCACGATGAGCCTCGTGCGGCGCCGCGCCTATGTGCCCCACGGGCGGGAGGAGTGGCTCTGCGCCATCAAGCTCTCGAGCTTCCAGACGATCCTGCAGTACGCGCTGTTCTATATAGGCATGTCGAGGAGCTCCGGGGTTACCGCATCGATCATCGAAGCGAGCAACACGTTTTTCGTCGTGCTTTTCGCAGCAACGATGTTCCACACCGAGCGCCTTACGGGACGCAAGATGCTCGGCTGCCTTGTGGGCTTCATCGGCGTCGTCCTCGTGAACCTGGGCGGCGCCACGGGCGGCGCGACGTTCACGCTCGCCGGCGAGGGCGTCGTCTTTCTCTCGACCATCGCCCCGGCGATCTCGAGCAACCTCGCTAAGAAGTACTCGCTCGAGCACGACCCCGTGCTTCTCTCGGGCTGGCAGTTCGTCATCGGCGGCGCGGTCATGCTCGCGGCCGGCCTCGCGGCGGGCGGGCATTTTGCGCCGGTCGATGCGGCGAACCCGGCGCCCGCGATCGCGCTTCTCATCTACATGGGCTTCATCTCGGCGTCGGCCTACTCGCTCTGGTCGCTCGCGCTCGCGCACAACCCGGCGTCCAAGGTCGCCGTCTTCGGCTTCATGAACCCGGTCTTCGGCGCGATCCTCTCGGCCATGCTGCTGGGCGAGGCGGCGGTCGTGAACCCGGTCCTCGCCGTAGTGGCGCTCGTGCTCGTGAGCCTGGGCATCGTGGTCGTCAACCGGCCGTCGCCCGACGAGGCGGCAGATCGGTAAGCACCTAGCCCGCGGGGCGTTGGTCACCGCCCCGTGGGCCAGCCCTGCAACCCTGCTGCTCAAAAAAGGGACTTGTAGGCGATTTTTCTCGACCCCGTCGAGTATCGAGTTTCGGAATCCTGGGCAAACGTGGCCAAAACAGCCCCGGCTACTTAGCCCACCCGCAAAAAATCGCCTACAAGTCGAGTTTCTCGGCTGGGCGACGACGAAAAAGCGGCGCTGCCCTATGCCGCGCCGCCAAAACCATCGCTTTGCCTGAAAAGCTAGAACGTCACGTTGCCGAACTCGGACAGCTTGAGCTCCGGGTTGTGCTCGATCGCCCAGCTGAGGTTCCACGGGCTCGTGAAGAGCAGCAGCTTGCCGCCGCGCATGTCTTCCACGCGGCACGTGTCGCGCGTGAGGGAGAGAGCACGGACGTCCTTCTCCTCCATGTCGCCCTCGATCCAGCGAATCGTGTTGTACGGGAGCGCCTGGCGATAGACCTCCACGTGGTACTCGCTCTTGAGCCGCTGCTCGAGGACCTCGAACTGCAGCACGCCCACGACGCCCACGATGACGCTCTCCATGCCGGCGCCGAGCTCGCGGAAGATCTGCACGGCGCCCTCCTGCGCGAGCTCCTCCATGCCCTTGACGAACTGCTTGCGCTTAAGGGTATCTACCTGCGAGATCTTTGCGAAGTGCTCCGGCGCGAACGTCGGGATCTGCGGGAAGCGCACGTGCTTCTTGCCGGCGCAGACGGTATCGCCGATGGAGAAGATGCCCGGGTCGAAGAGGCCCACGATATCGCCAGCGTAGGCCTCGTCCACGATGGCGCGGTCGTCGGCCATCATCGAGGTGCCCGTCGCGAGCTTGAGGTTGCGGCCGCCCTGCACGTGGTAGGCCGTCATGCCGCGCTCGAACTTGCCGGAGCAGATGCGCACGAAAGCGATGCGGTCGCGGTGGTTCTTGTCCATGTTCGCCTGGATCTTGAAGACGAAGCCGGAAAAGTCGCCGCGCGTGGGCTCGACGGGCTCGTTCGTCTCGACGTCGGTGTAGGGGCGCGGCGTGGGAGCGAGGCGCAGGAACTCCTTGAGGAACGGCTCCACGCCGAAGTTCGTGAGCGCCGAGCCAAAGAACGCCGGCGACAGCTTTCCGCAGGCCACGGCGTCGAGGTCAAGCTCATCACCGGCGCCGTCGAGCAGCTCGATGTCGTCCACGAGGTTCTTGTGGTTCTCCTCGCCGATAAGCTCGTCCATGGCGGGGTCGCCCAGCTCGGCCTCGATCTCGGCGACCTTCTTGGTGGCGTTGGCATGGCCGTCTCCCTCGAAGGCCAGCACACGGCGCGTCTGACGGTCGAAGACGCCGCGGAAGTTGCGGCCGGAGCCGATCGGCCAGTTCATGGGGTAGGTGCGGATGCCGAGCACGTCCTCGATCTCCTCCATGAGCTCGAAGGGGTCGCGCGCGTCGTGGTCGAGCTTGTTCACGAAGGTGAAGATAGGGATGTGGCGCAAGGTGCAGACCTTGAAGAGCTTCTTGGTCTGGGCCTCGACGCCCTTCGCGCCGTCGATGACCATGACCGCGGCGTCGGCAGCCATGAGGGTTCGGTAGGTGTCCTCCGAGAAGTCCTGGTGGCCGGGGGTGTCGAGGATGTTCACGCAGCAGCCGTCGTAGGTGAACTGCAGGACGGAGGACGTGACGGAGATGCCGCGCTCCTTCTCGATGTCCATCCAGTCCGAGACCGCGTGCCTCGAGCTGCTCTTGCCCTTGACGGAGCCGGCCGTCTGGATGCTGCCGGTGTAGAGGAGGAGCTTCTCGGTGAGGGTGGTCTTGCCGGCGTCCGGGTGGGAGATGATCGCGAACGTACGGCGAGAGGAAATCTGGTCGGAAAGGTTGGACATGCGGTTCCTTCTTTGTGCGTGATGCCAGGTAAAGCGATGCGTTGCGGGCACGTCGGCCGCGGGAGGCCGGGGCGCGCCCAACGTATTGTACCGAGAAGCGGGCTGGTCGGGCCGGTGGGCACGAGTCGCACACGCGATTCCCGCAGGCGGAGGGGCATTGGATGCCGCGGACGGCCCTCGCCGAGAGAAAAGTCGAACATCTCTGTGACTCAGCGCGGGTTTGCCGAGTAGACGGCCTCGAAACGCTATTTGCGCGCGTCGTCTACCTGCGGATATATGGTTTTAAACCATCGAGCTACTCGCGAGGTGGCGTCTGAGTCACAGAGATGTTCCGTTTTTGCTCCAGCCTTCCCCGATTCGCGCCCGATTCGCACCACGTTCAGGCCCGCTCGCTCACCGGGCGCCGCCCACGAGCCCCGCGCGCCCGCCCACAAGCCGCGCACATGCAGGACGTATACTAACGAGCGGGCTTTATCCCCCGGGCACGACCGCGTCGCCCGACCCAGACCGAAAGGAATCTCATGAGCGAGAAGATCGCCCCCAAGGACACGTGCGTCCTCGTCACCGGCGGCGCCGGCTTCATCGGCTCCCACACGTGCGTCGAGCTGCTCCAGGACGGCTATGAGGTCGTCATCGTCGACGACCTGTCCAACGCCTCCGAGAAGGTGCTCGACCGCATCGACACCATCGTGGGACCCGAGGCCGCCGAGCGCCTCTCCTTCTACCGCGCCGACGTGAACGACCGCGAGGCGCTCGAGTGCATCTTCGACGAGAACAAGATCGACCGCGTGATCCACTTCGCCGGCTTCAAGGCCGTGGGCGAGTCCGTCTCCAAGCCGATCGAGTACTACTCCAACAACCTCGGCAACACGCTCACCCTCGTGGACGTCATGCGCGAGCACGGCTGCAAGTCCATCATCTTCTCCAGCTCCGCCACCGTCTACGGCGACCCCGACTCCCTGCCGCTGACCGAGGAGAGCCCCAAGAAGAACGCCACGAACCCCTATGGCTGGACCAAGTGGATGATCGNNAGCAGATCCTCACCGACCTCCACACCGCCGACCCCGAGTGGAACGTCGTGCTGCTTCGCTATTTCAACCCCATCGGCGCGCACCCCAGCGGCCTCATGGGCGAGGATCCCAAGGGCATCCCGAACAACCTGCTCCCCTACGTCGCGCAGACCGCCATCGGCAAGCGCAGCGAGGTCCACGTCTTTGGCAACGACTACGACACGCCCGACGGCACGGGCGTGCGCGACTACATCCACGTCTGCGACCTGGCGAGCGGCCACGCCGCCGCGCTCGCATGGATGAACGGCCGCGAGGGCGTCGAGGTCTTCAACCTGGGCACCGGCAAGGGCACCTCGGTGCTCGAGATCATCAAGGCCTTCTCCAAGGCCTGCGGCCACGACGTCCCCTACGTCATCGACCCGCGCCGCCCGGGCGACGTCGCCACGAACTACGCCGACTGCTCCAAGGCCAAGGAGCAGATGAGCTGGGAGGCCAAGTACGGCATCGACGACATGTGCCGCGACTCTTGGAACTGGCAGACCAAGAACCCCAACGGCTACGAGGGCTAGGACCCAGCAGATGACCACCGACTCCGCCCAGGGCGATGAGCAGAGGGGCGCCGGCGCAGGTTCCGGCGCCCTCTTCGCCGCCTATCTCGCCAAGAAGCGCCCACAGATCGAGGCGTACCTCTCGCAGACCGCGCCCGCATGCGAGCCCGGGACCGAGGGCGCCCCGCGCGCCGAGCTCGACCGCTACCTGTACGGCCCCTTCGCCCGCTTCACCGCCTCCGGCGGCAAGCGCACGCGCCCGGCCCTGTGCCTTTTGGGCGCGGAGGCCGTGGGCGGCGACCCCGCGCTCGCGCTCTCGACGGCGGCGGCCATCGAGAACTTCCAGTCCGCCGCGCTCATCCACGACGACATCGCCGACGAGTCCGAGCTGCGCCGCGGCGAGCCCTGCACGTACGTGACCGAGGGGACCGGCGTCGCCATAAACGTGGGCGACCTGGGGCTCTCGGTCGTCCTGGGCGGGGTGCTCTCCGACGAGGCGCTGCCCGCCCAGACGCGCCTCGACGTGATGGGCGAGCTCTACCGCATGGAGCTCCGCACCATCGAGGGCCAGGCCCTTGACCTGGGCTGGGTTCGCGACGGCCGCTGGGACATCACGCCGGACGACTACCTGTACATGGCCTCGCACAAGACGGCCTACTACTCCGCGGCCGTGCCGCTCGTGGCGGGCGCGACCGTGGGCGGCGGCTCGCCCGAGCAGCGCCGCGCGCTCGACGGCTTCGGCATGGCGGCGGGCCTCGCCTTCCAGCTGCAGGACGACCTCCTCAACCTCGTGGGCGACGCATCGAAGCAGGGCAAGGACTTCCGTTCCGACATCACCGAGGGCAAGCGCACGCTCCTCGTGGTCTGGGCGCTCTCCCACCTGGACGAGGCGGGGCGCGACGAGCTGATCGGGCTTCTTGGCAAGAAGACCACGGACGCCGCCGAGCTCGACCGCGCCGTCTCGCTCATCGAGTCGGCCGGGGCCGTGGACCACGTGCGCGCCTACGCCCGCGAGCTCGTCGACGAGGCGAAATCCTGTCTCCAGGGGGCCGAACTCGACCGCGACGCTCGATTGACGCTCGAATCTATGGCAGACTTCTTCGTTGAGCGAGCGGGCTGACGCCGACGCATCCGCCATCGCCGCTTGTCGCATCGCGCGCCCGCGCAGGGCGCGAACGTATAGGAGAGACATGGAAGCTATCAAAGAGGGCGCGCAGGGCGCCGCTGTAGAGGACATCCAGGAGCGCTTGGTCTCGCTCGGCTACCGCATCGAGGGCGACGAGCGCGAGAACAGCGCCTTTGGCCGCCAGACGGCGACCGCGGTGGCGCGCTTCCGCCTGGACCACGAGCTGTCGCTCGGCGAGGTCGTGGACGCGGCCACATGGTCGGCGCTCGTGGACGAGTGCTACCAGCTGGGCGACCGCACGCTCTACCTGCGCCTCCCCAACTTCCACGGCAACGACGTGCGCCAGCTCCAGGAGCGCCTGAACATCCTGGGCTTCTCCTGCGGCAAGACGGACGGGTTCTTTGGCGCCTACACCGAGGCCGCCGTCAAGGAGTTCCAGGAGAGCGTGGGCGCGCTGCCCGACGGCATGGCGTTCCAAGACACCTTCGACGCCATCGAGCGCCTGAAGCACGTGTGGGACGGCAAGCAGGCCGCCGGCCCCCACCCCACCGGCGCGATGGGCTTCGCGCGCGCCGCGAACGTCCTCGACGACCTCGACATCGCCATCACGGCGAACGACCCGATCTCGCGCAACGTCGCCGGGCGCCTGCTCAACCTCGCGCAGGCCACGAGCGCGAACTGCGGGCTCGAGCTCGTGGACCGCGCGGACGAGGCGGGGCGGGCGGCCAAGGCCGTGCTGATCCTCTCGGCCACGCCGCATGACAACGACACCGCGCCCGCGGAGGGCTCGATCACGCTCGATGACATCGACACGCTGCCCACGCGTATGCGCACCGCGCTGCAGGTCTCCCGCAAGAAGCCCGCGCGCACCCGCATCGAGCTGCCCGTGGGCGCCGACCCCAACGGCACGTTCACCATCGGCGACGCGCAGACCTACGCCGTGCTCCTGCTCGACGCGATCTGCTCCGCCTTCGACGACTTCGCCCTCTGAGCACTTTTGGGGACAGG
>DJRK01000064.1:11153-31127 GCA_002440065.1 Atopobium sp. UBA6362
TCGTTTTTTACTCATTTGAGCAAAAAACGAACCTGTCCCCGATTTTTGCAAAAAGCGGCCCGGCGGGAGCTTCGCGCTTCTGCCGGGCCGCAACATTTGCGTGGCAGGGGTAGTAGGATTCGAACCCACATTCCAGGCACCAAAAACCCGTGTCCTGACCATTGGACGATACCCCTGTGCGTTGGGCCATTGTACCAGATGCATATGTGCCCGCCTGCGGTATTATGAGAATGTTAGTTACTGGGACCGTCAACGTTTCGCTTTTTGGAGGCAAGAAACCCATGCCCATGACCGCGATCATCCTCGCCGCCGGCGAGGGAACGCGCATGAAGTCCCGTCACCCCAAGGTAATGCACAAGCTACTCGACCGTCCCCTGGTCTCCTGGGTCACGCGCGCCGCGCGCAACGCAGGGGCCGACCGCATCGTCGTGGTCATCGGCAACGGTGCAGACGAGGTTCGCGCCCACCTGGCGTCCGAGCCCGACGTCGAGTGCGTTGAGCAGACCGAGCGCCTGGGTACGGGCCACGCCACGAGAGTAGCCATCGAGGAGGCGGGCGTCAAAGAAGGCCCCGTCGTCGTGCTGAACGGCGACCTCCCGCTCGTCGAGTCCGCGACCATCCGCAAGTTCGCGGACTCGGTGGCGGACGGCAAGCACGCAGCGGCCATTCTCACCATGACCCCGCCCGACCCCTTTGGGTACGGCCGCGTCGAGCTCGCGCAGGACGGCTCCGTTTCCCGCATCATCGAGCAGAAGGACTGCACGCCCGAGCAGGCCGCGACGCTCCTCGAGTGCAACGCCGGCTGCTACGCCTTCGACGGCGCCCTTCTTGCCGCCCACATCGGCGAGATCGGCAACCAGAACGCCCAGGGCGAGTACTACCTGCCCGACATGGTCGAGATCCTGCGCGCCCACGGCCACGCGACCACGATCACGCACTGCGAGGACTACCGCGAGGGCCTCGGCGTGAACTCCCGCATCCAGCTCGCCGAGCTCACCGCCCTCGCCCAGGCAAAGATCAACGAGGGCCTCATGGCCTCCGGCGTCACCATGCTCGACCCCAAGACCGTCTGGGTCGGCCCGGACGTCACCGTGGGCCGCGACACCGAGCTCCTGCCCATGACCATGCTCTGGGGCAAGACCTCCGTCGGCGAGGGCTGCGTCGTGGGCCCCAACACCCGCCTCACGAACTGCACCGTGGCCGAGAACGTCACCCTCGAGGAGACCGTCGGCACCGACGTCACCATCGAGCGCGACGTCACCTGCGGCCCGCGCGCCTACCTCCGCGGCGGCGCGCACGTGCTCGAGGGCGCCCACATCGGCACCCACGTCGAGCTCAAGAACACCGTGGTGGGCCGCGGCTCCAAGGTCCCCCACCTCTCCTACATCGGCGATTGCACGATGGGCGACCACGTGAACATCGGCGGCGGCTCCATCACGTGCAACTACGACGGCGTGCACAAGAACCGCACGACCATCGGCGACGGGGCCTTCATCGGCTCCGACACCATGATGGTCGCCCCCGTGAACATCGGCGCCGGCGCGTTCACCGCCGCCAGCTCCTGCATCGCCAAGGACGTCCCCGCCGACACCCTGGCCATCGAGCGCAGCAACCAGGCCCTCATCGAGGGTTGGCCCAGCAAGCACATGGAACAACTGAGGAAGGACGAGGCCTAAGATGTACGAGAACCTGAACGATCCCATGCCGATGCAGAAGGAGATCAAGCTCTACGCCGGCACGGGCAACCCCGAGCTCTCCAAGAAGATCGCCGACATCCTGCACCTTGAGCTGCAGGGCCTTACCACCGAGAAGTTCGCGAACGGCGAGACCTACGCGCGCTTCACCGAGTCCGTCCGCGGCGACGACGTCTTCTTCATCCAGACCATGGCCGGCGCGAACGTGAACGACCTCATCATGGAGACGCTGATCGTGGCCGACGCCGCCAAGCGCGCTTCTTGCCGCCGCTTCACGGCCGTCGTCCCCCACTACGGCTACGCCCGCCAGGACCGCAAGGCCGCTGCCCGCGAGCCCATCACCGCCCGCCTGGTGGCCAACCTCTTTGAGGCCGCGGGCATCGACCAGGTGATTACCGTCGACCTGCACCAGGGCCAGATCCAGGGCTTCTTCAACATCCCCGTGACGCACCTCACCGGCCTCTACCTGCTTGGCGATTACTTCAAGGCCAAGGACTTCGACTGGGACAACACCGTCGTCGTCTCCCCCGACATGGGCCGCGCCAAGGCTGCCAAGAAGCTCTCCGACTACCTGGGCTGCGAGGTCGCCATCGCCCACAAGAGCCGCCCGAAACACAACCAGTCCGAGGTCATGGGCATCATCGGCGACATCAAGGGCAAGACCTGCATCGTGAACGACGACATGATCGACACCGCGGGCACCCTCTGCGGCTCCGTCAAGAAGCTCAAGGAGATGGGTGCGGGCGACATCTACGTGTGCGCCACCCACGGCATCTTCACCGACCCCGCCATCCATCGCCTGCAGGAGGCCCCGATCGAGGAGTGCATCGTCACCGACGTCATCCCCTGCGCCGTCGCGAACAAGCCCGGCTCAAAGATCAAGACGATTTCCATCGCCAACGAGCTCGCCGAGGCCATCTACAGCGTCTACATGAACAAGCCCGTCTCCAGCATCTTTGGTGGCAACCTGAACCTCTAGCCGCTAGCCCCATCTGCAATTTGGGGTCGGATACTAAATTAATTTGGTATCCGACCCCAATTTATTAAGGAGCGAGATGCCTAAGCCTAAGCAAGAAAAACAGCAGCTCAAGCCCGGTACGATCAAAATCGTCTGCGGCCTGGGGAACCCCGACGCCGAGTACGAGCACACCAGGCACAACGCAGGCTTCGCCACCGTCGACCTGATCGCCGAGCGCCACGGCGTCCGTTACTGGAGGAGCGAGGCGGGCGCCATGACCGCGAGCTTGACCTGGCGCGGGACCGACGGCGAATCGCGCGAGGTGACTCTCGCCAAGCCTATGAGCTACATGAACACGAGCGGCGGCCCGCTCTCCAAGCTTGCGCGGGCGCATCACGTGAAACCGAACGAGATCCTCGTGGTCCACGACGAGGTGGACCTTCCCGCGGGACAGGTAAAGGCCAAGATGGGCGGCGGGCTGAACGCGCACAATGGGCTACGCTCCATCGCCGACAAGCTGGGGACCCGCGACTTCATGCGCCTGCAGTTCGGCATTGGCCGGCCGCCGGGAAGGATGCAGGTCGCGGACTACGTCCTGCGCGAGCTCAAAGGCAACTTCCTCCAGGAGTTCGAGCTCACCGCCGAGGACGCGGCCGACGCCGTGGAGCGCATCCTGGGTTAGCGGCTTTGCGTGCGGCGTGTCGCAAGCGCGAGGGCTCCGCTTCGGGTGTCGCGTCCCGCCACGGCCAGAGGTGAAGGGCTCCGCATCGGGTGCCGCGTCCTGCCTCAGGCCAGAGGTGCATGCCGTGCATCGGAAAAAGCCCCTCAAGTGCATTCAATTGCCAACAATAACGCCAGAGGTGCATCCACCACCGGATGCACCTCTGGCGTCTTCTATGCCGGCAATCCCGCGCAGCCCAATGTCTTGCGGGCAGGAGCCAACTTACCAACATTCCACCGAAGTGTCCATCTTTCCACGGGTTGGTGGAATGTTGGTAAGTCAGGAGGAATGTTGCGTGGACAGTTTGGCCGAATGATCAACGAGCTGAGAGGAAAAACGGAACATCTCTGTGACTCGCAGCGGGTTTGCTGAGTAGCTCGCAATTGAGCTAACCCGCTGACCTGCGGTTTTGTAATTGCGACTCGCTCGGATACTCGGCCCAACCGTTGCGAGTCACAGAGATGTTCGAACTTTGCTTTGAGAAGCCCGCGCACTCGCGCAAATGACCCGCAAACGGCAACTGTCCACCGAACTTCCCATCTTTCCACGCTCAGGTGGAATGCTGGTAAGTTCGGTGGACAGTATTGAGCACAAGAATCGTCGCGGCCGCCGCATCAGGCGCTACGAGTGCGGAATCCCTTCGGTATTGACCCTCGTCAAGGTGTAGGTCACATAGTCGGAACTGGGATAATCGGCAATCCCCTCTTCGTTCACCGGGGTATTGTTCACCCCATTGCCCGACAAGCGCGCGGTAAGCACAAGCCGGTAGTTGTCATACCACTGGCTCTTGCCCTCAACATCGGTATTCACCTGCACAACGAAGCGATGCTTCAGCGCAAGGCTCGTTCCTTCACGCGTTGCGAACCCATCGGCACCCTTCGTATCGGTAAAGACGATCGAGCCTCCATCAGCGCTCACCGTCCCCGTGCCTAGATGGTCACTTTCCTTGACGGTAATGTATTGTCCGATACTGTTGTTGAGAGTCTCATAAGACCCGTTATCATTGCGTCTCTGCAGACTCAAGGTGTACGTCACCGTGTCGGCCCTGGAAAGCAGGCTATCCGCATCACGGAGGTTCGTGAAGTCATAGGTACCCACAAGCGCAATCGTACCGTCGGCGGAACCAAGGTCGTCGACGTTAATCCCAAGCTGAGTCTTCTTTGTCGCCATGAGAGAAATCGTCGAGCTACCGATACCCTGACGATAGTACTTGACGTTTCCGTCACAATCGTCCGTCATGCTGCTCGTACCCAGCGTATCCGGGTGAACCGAGAGGAACGAGCGGTACGCCGGCTTGGTGTAGGACGTTTGGCCCTGGTCAGTTGAGGCCATAATCGCAGCCTGACACTGCGGATCGGTCATAACTACATTGGCCTTCAGCTGAATCGAGAAGCCGCCCTGACTCTTTGCAATTTCTCGAATCCCCTGGAGGTCAAGCGCGTTACCGCCGCCATCAGCAAGCGTAAGCGACAAGTCGTTACCGTCGGCGGCTGTAGAGCCCTCGGTCACAGCAACTTCAGATGCACCCTTATCAACCCAGTTTCCGTTCTCATACTTGTAGTAGTTGCCACCGACATTCACATAATATTTGTAATCTATCTGAGCACCCCTCGGATAGCCAACGGCACCCGCATCCCCGCTGTTCTCGAAGTTGGCCAGCGAAGAGTCGAGCTTGTAGTAAAGCGAGTCGTTGCTGTTGTACTCGTTGCCGCCCAGCGTAATCGCGTCGGTAACATCCAGCTGTAGGTTCCTATAGACGGAGTCACCCTCCGCGATACTCATTTGAACGACCGTGTTGCTGCGATTGTCGGTCAGTGTTTGTCCATAGCTTGAAGCAATGCTGTAAGTGCTCGCGGTGTTCAGATGAGAATCGCTCTGAGACGGATTGTTCCTCAGCACGCAGTTCACATGCGTTTTCATATCAGTGGAAGGTACCGTTGTCGTGGTGAACCCATTGACATTCTTGGACGTCCCCTGCGGAAGACGAACCACGAGATAGAAGCTCTCGGAACGAGCTCCCTCATTTGCAAGCGATAGTTTGTAACGGCTTAACGCCGGTACCTGCTCGCCGTCGCCGACAAGGCGGTAATAATACCCATCTACCTTGGCAACGGCTTTCTGATCGATTTCCGCATCGCTCGGGCTGTCCATCCTGACCCACGATCCAGAACCATCTTGGTCCGCGGTGACGCCCATGAGCTCACTGAGCCACCGTCCCTTATATGAATTCTCGCTCGCATCTTTAAACTTCGTCAAGGGGACATTCGTTGTCGAGCCTGACGTATCTTCAGCCGCCACCGTGTAGTGATACTGCTTATCGTTGTGCGCCGTATCGACGAGCGTGAGCTGTGCACCCTCGGGAAGCGTTCCCTTGTTGTCCGCGCCGTCGAAGACGATCGTCTTGTCAACTGGCTTAAGAGCGCCGCCGCCCTCAAGATAGGTCTTCAGGCCGTACTGCGTCTCCTTGTCCAACGCCTTGTTGTACGTCCAGGTAAGGTATCCGGTCATGGCATCCCCCACGCTGGTCAACACGTGGCTCGTAAGGTTGTCATAGTTCGAACTCTTATAGTTCGTGTCATAGGTATACGTCGCGGAGAAGTTAATCTCGAGCATACGCTTGACCACGATGGGCACCTGGACCTTATAGGTGTGATCGGCCCCGTCGTTGAACGTAACAGTGAGGAGGGTGAAGCGGCTTTGGTCGTTGTCCCAACCCGTCGAGGCACGGAAGTACATATCGTTCTCGCCGTTCGACACCACCGAGAGAGACGGCTTCTCGCCGCTCTTCACGAGGGAGCCGTCCTTAAGCTCGAACATCTCCGTCTTAGCCGTTACGTACTGCTGGGTCGAGCCGTTCAGTCGCACGGCATCCGAGAAGCCGCCGTTTGTAACAAGGTCCAGGTAGTTCGTGACTGTCTCGGTATCGTTACCGGAAATCACGAGGACGTTGAAATCATTGGGTGCCTTCTTGGCATCAGCACCGGTATTGCATGCATTGAACGTGCTCTGGGACCCCTTATCGTAGCTGTTTGAGTTTTGATACTCTCCAGCTTCGTTTCTGCCCCCGATATTGTTGTAGGTATAACGACCGTTCACCAATCTCCCGTGCTCGTCCAGAATTGTCCCGGCCGTCGAAATCTCCGCGCCATCACCAAAGACGAACTTGCCATCACTGTTCTCTGACGCCTTGACCGCAAGCGAGCTCACCGGGTTCGTCGTGACATACGGGCTCGCCGAGCTTACCGCCGGCATCGAATCATCGTCCGCACGCTCGTCGTTATAGAGCGCTGCCCCATTTACATGGCCAATCGCATCCGCATAGTCCGCAAACGCGATATACGACTTCTTGTTTACGGCCTTTAGGATGTCCGCACTTGCAGTCCTGATCAAATCCGGCAGAACGGCATTATTCGTCTTCCCGGTTTCGTTGGCCGGGATGATATCGATGCCGGACGCGAAGACGCCTCCAAACTGGCCATTGTAATCAGCGTAGTCTGTCCCGACTATGCCAATAAGAAGACCTTGTCCCTTTGTGGCGGCCTCGGCGTAGCCGTTCTTGTCGAGCAGCACGTTCGACAGGCGGAACGTGCCGCGACCGTCGCCCGCGACGCCACCGGTGTTCTCGTTCTGGAAGTTGTTCTGACGAATTATCGAGTTCGTCACCGTTACCGAAGAGGGATTACCTACGGAGGAGTTCTTTACGTCTCCAATAGCGCCAACAATGCCGCCCGACCACTGACCGTTGATCTGACATCCTTCAACAGTTACACCGTCGCAGGCTATTTGCACGCCGCTACGGAGCGAGCCCACAATTCCGGCCGCGCTATCGTTTGCCGAAATCCGCACGTTCCTTATAGTGGCGTCCGCAACCTTATAGGTTCCGGCCGAGTCTATCTGACCTGCAATACCGCCCACGCGCTTGAAGTTCGAAGGAGGCTCCAGCGCACCAAGATAGGTGGGGTTCTCATCAGACGAGCTCTTGGACGAAGAAATCTCGACCTTCGAGATGTCCATTCCCGCCTTTGGGTTGCCGACGATGCCGCCGGTGCCGGTCAGGCTGTCGTCCGTAACAGCTTTCCCGTTCTTGATCACGACATCGCTTAGCTTAGCCGTTTGGTAGGTATTAGTGTTGTCATCCCCCTGTTTCGCATTCACGCTGACCTGCGACCACGCAAGACCAACGATGCCGCCCATCACGCAGTTGTCACCTGTGGCCTCGAGCGTCGAATCTGAGCCCACCGCCACGTTGGCATTCATCACCCTCAGTTCAACCGGTGACTTCTCAGGATATTCGCCATGTCCACCGCCTACCGCAGCGACAAATCCGCCGACTCTCGTAGCTCCTCTAACGTTCAAATTCTTATATGAGCAGTTATAGAGACGGACCGGCGATGAGATGGTCTTATCGGAATTAAAGTCGACCATCGCCGTGCTGCCGGCATCGGTCCTTCGTGATGCCCAGGCGGAGTTGCCCAGCAGTCCTCCGGCCATTGAGGGACTCTCCACTGTACAGTTCTCGATGGAGACGTTGCTGTACTTTCCGCTTTCAACAAGGCTATCGCGATTGGCAGTCATGCCGGCAAACATGCCAACGCCCAGATTCGAAATATCTTTTGGCTTGGCTTCATCGCTCCCCTTGATGCATGTGAGCGACACAGATGACTGCTTAGCATCATCGCCAAACTGCAGGTCTTTGACGATATAGCCGCCATTATTGTTCACGCTCGTCGACGCATGCGCCGCGGTAAAGGTCACGGCACTAAAGAGCCCACCCCAGGACTGCAAGAAGTAATCGTCGTCGGAATACTGCTTAACGTCAGCCGAAAGAATCAGCTTGGAATTATTGCCGTTAATGCAGGCAACAAGAGGAACGATTCTATCGCGATCGGCTCCGCGGTTCGAGGCGCATGCATTGGAGTAATAGCGACCCGCAAGGCCCGTGAACCCAGTACCATAATCGCTCATATCGTATGTACCAGAAGCGAATTGCAAGTCCATGCCCGTCGCCTTCGCAGCGCACACGTAGCCGGTCTTCCAATCGGTCGCGTATTTGGCAACCAAGTAGGGAGAGTTGACCGATTCACCGGGCTCGAGCGAATCAAGCGGACCACAAGCCGTTTGATTTTGACGACCGGGAGCCAGTTGGTCATCGCTCAGCGAAACGCTTCTATCGCCCATCGCTTCTGCGTCCGCCTTGCCAACGAAGGCATACGTGGCATTACGAACCTTGCCGTAGGAACTGTTTCCGAACTTATAGCCTTGCTTCGATTGGCTCCCGCCGTAGTAAGCCTTAGAACCATTAAAGGTTCCGTAATCATCATCGCTGTAGCCGGAGTTCGCAGCGCCGGCACCAGAACCGCTGCTGATGATCGCCGACAAAACAAGGAGACCCTGAGCATCCTTCACTGTGGTCTGGATTGCCTCGGAATTTGAAGCCTCGTAATACTTGTTTGCGATCTCGCCCGTCGTGATGCAGTCCCTGTCATTCGTATCGAGCTTGTTCACTTTGTAGTTGTCGTTGCCGTTGTCAACTTCGCAACCCTCGCTGAAGGCGTAACCATCGATCACGCGGCCGACGTAGGGATTGTCGTAAAGCGTTCCGTTGTCTTTTGTTGTTCTGCGCCAATTGCTTGAGCCACCCATGTTGCGGAAGATCACGCCGCCGCCGCAGATGGCGCCCACGTAGCCGCCAACAGAAACCAGGTAGGATTGGCTCCCTGAACCCGCAACGGTAAAGCTGTCAGACGACACCGAGACACCATCGATGATGTTGTCGCCACCCATGATGCAACCGATCACGCCGCCAAAGACCGCCCGAGGCGTTGCATCAGTGTACTGGCCGCTATAGGAGACGCCATTCGTGCCGCCGTCGTACTTCACGTTCAGGTTGCGCACAACGCTGCCGTAGCTGTACGGCACCAGGCCAAAGGTGCTGCCCTTGGCATTCTTAATCGAGATAGTCGCGTTACCGGAATCGGAACCGGACACCAGGTTACCCACGATCACGCCTCTGAACGGGTTATCGTGGCTACCAAAGCCGCCAAAGGCCGCCGCGTCCACCTCAATTGTATTGGTCGTCATATCAGCGGGCTCGATGCTGTAATAGGCGCTCTGCATATAAAGGTGCATCGTGTCGTTATCCAACTCGGCGGCGCCGGCCGAGCTATCGCTTACCTTCTTCCATTTACCGCCATCCGAAAGGCTGAACTGATACGTCGCCTCACAATCGGTCTTTCCGTCGCTACGACGCGTACAGACCTGCTCCTGATCGGTCGTAACCGTTACCTCCCAGCCATCGACTGCGTTGCCGGCGCCGCGGATGAAATTGGTCAGTGCGTATAATTCCTGGGCGTTCTTCACGACATAGGGGTCGCTATAGGTACCGCAACCGGTTACGAGATTGGCCGTGCGTTGATTTACTTTAATCTCGCGATAGCCGGGCTTAGGCTTGCTAGGATCCGTCTCATCTACTTGCCTGTTGTAGACGTAGGGCAGATATTTGCTGCCGAATTGCGGCGCATCGATATTGGCGGTCTTGTTGCCATCGGTGACCAAGCTCCCGTCGGTGGCCGACGCATTGCCGTAATCCGGGGCATCGTAGTACCAGAGCTGCTTGCCATGTTCGGTGCCCTTTGAGTCAATCTCTTCGCCGTACGTCGCCTTGTCGTCAGTATTGAAGATATAGCTCGCCGAACCTGTTTTACTTTCGCCATAACCAAACGAATCGAAGAACGAGGCGCGCGTGAAGATGCCACATCCCGAATCCTTACCGCTTGGCAGCTCGACGTTGTTGTGAAAATTCGCGCTGACCTGGTTGGCATCTACTGAGGCGGTGCCGATACGTCCCACGACACCAAATTTGCCAAACAGGCTGCTCGCGGCGATTTTCATCTTGCCGTTTTCGCCGTAAGAGTTTTCCTTGACTGAGAGCTGCTGCACGTCAAGCTTCGTGTACTGCGGGAAGTTGTTAATAAGCAGCGGAGCGTAAACATACTTGCCGGAGCTCTTTTCATTGGCGCCATCGACCGTTAGGCCATCCAAGACCACCTGGTCAAACGAAACGTTGACGATTGTAGGATTTTTTCCAGCAGTGCCTTCACTGCCATTTATGCTGCGGCAAATAAGTGCGCCGGAATTTGTCTCGCCAGTACTGCTGCCAGGATCGGAACCGGGGACCACGCGACCGACGGAGCCGGCAAGTGTCACATTTTTTTCGACCTTAAAATCACTTTGGGCCACACGAAACAGCGCCATGTGCATATTCGCATGCTGGGTAAATTGATCGTTGCTCTTGTTTTCCGCCGCTGTCTGCTCTGTTTTGATATCCGAATAGTGAAACGTGATATCTACGTTATAGATGGCTTGCGTGCCGCTCACGTCGACCGGATAGTAGCTATAGCCATCGAGATCAAGCTCGACCCTTTTACCGGGATCATCGCTATTGTTTCCAATCTGCATGCCAAAAGTTTTATCAAAATTGAGATCGGGAGCAATGTAGTCACGTATGCCAGCAGGAGAATTGCGGCATGCGCTCCAAATCATCAATGCCTGAGGTGATTTAACCCAGTACTTTTTATCGCCCTTCTCGAGATTTTCACCCGCTATATATTTTCCTGAAGGCGAAGCCTGACGCAAACAAACGTCAAGGTTGTAGTAGTAGCGGGCGCTTTGGTTTGTCTTGTGCTTCCGGCCAACGTCCGTGCGGTTCCGATAGCTGTTGTCTTGGGTAGCAGCGTTGCCCATGTAGAGCTTGTCGCCCACGGTGTGCAGCGATATCAGGCCGTTGCACTCGCCGTTCATCGTCGTGCTGCCCTGCTTTGTTGTAGCGGCAACCCACTCGTCAAAGTTTGTCTTATCGGGTGTCGTTATGGCATCCGCCGTAATCTTCCCGACGGCGGGAACTACATAGGCCGTTTCCCACTCAGTCTTGTCCTCAAGATAGAGGCCGGTATAGGCGCCCTCGATACCAAACTTGTGATTCGCGTCGCTGGTACCAGCGCGTGCGAGCAGGACGCCGAAGGACGTGGCACTAGTTGCGCTGAGTTTTGCATCCGAGAGGTTGATAGCGTGATTCTGGATAACGAGGTGACCGCTCATGACATAGAGCAGGCCGCCGAACTCGGTGGCGCTGTTGGCCGTGACGCTCGCGTTGTTCGTGGTGAGGGCATAGGCGCTGTCGCTGTTGTTCGCATCGCCGCCGATGGTGACGATCGAGTTACCCCAGCTGTAACCCAAAAGGCCGCCGGCGCCATTTCTTTGGTCGCCGTTCTTACCCACGGTCATGGAGAAGTCGTTGTAGGCGAGGCCCGCGATGTTCACGGTTTTCTTAACCACTTTTGCCTTTTCGGTGGGGCCTTGCTGGATATACCCAATTAAACCACCGACGAGAGCCCATACATCTTTGTTGCAATCACCAGACGCCGTGATACTGCCGCCGACCTTGAGGCCAGTGACGTTGATGACTGCCGCTTTGTCGCCGACGACATAGCCAGCCGCTTCGCCCACACGGATATCTGCGGCGTTAGAAGCATTCGAAATAATGGTCGCTTGGGCCTTAGCGCTTGAGCCCAGCGTAAGCGTGCATGCGTCCGCCAGGGAACCGAAGATACCGCCCACGTTGAGAACCTTGCCAGTATTCGCGCTGTCATAGGTAATCGCAGTCCGGAACGCCGCATCGGAAATCGTCACGTCGCCTGTGCCCACCACCTGAGCGGCGAGCGAACCCGCATCGATAGCAGCCTTATTCTCAAAGTGCATCGTACCGCCGATAGTCACACCGCCACTCGTCTGCGCACCCGAGGTAACAGCCGAAAAAAGGCCCAGACGCTGGTGGCGATAGATCTTGCCGTTGCCGTCGCTCGTATCGGCGGAGCCAATCGGGGCATCGTTGCGCATACCGTAGGGCTCGCCGACCGCAAGGTTGATGGTACCGGGACCCGTGAGCATACCGCTGAAATAGTGATTCACCTCAATGCCCCCATCCCACATGTTGGCCGTAGGGGCACGGTCTTTTGTAAGTCCGGTCAAACCTGTACCGGCAAGGTCGATGGTCTTGCTTTCATTGCTCGGAGATACCGTGATCGTCGATGACGTCAGGGTTCCAAGGCCATTCTCTGTGTCGTCCTTAGTGTGTGAAATCCCGTTAACCAGCGAATAAAAACCGTTGGTTTGCCAGGTAATGGCGAGTTTCGCGAAGTCGTCGGCACTGGTGAGCGTGTAGCCAGCGGTACCGGCAGAAAGAAGCCCTGAATTGCTCAGGACGTGAGTCTGCGAATCAAGCGTCAGAAGGGAAGATGACAGGCCATTTCCCAGCCTAATAACCTCGCCATAGGTCGCAAGATCGTCGATCGTCACCGCCTGGCTCGGCCGCTTAAGCGTCCACCCCGTAGCGGTGCCGTCCTGGATCGCACCGTTACTCCCGTTGCCATCGGCAAAAATCAAGGAGTTGTAGTTCTCGTATACGAGCTGGCCGGTCGTATCGTTGTCCGCAAACTTGGCATTCGTCAGGTCGGTTACGCCGCTGAACTTGATAGTTGCAATCCAGGCGGAACCCACGATGCCACCCGAGCGCGCCTGCGAGCTGCCGCCAATGCTATTATCGCTGCTCACCGTAAGATTACGGATATCGAGGACGTCGTACATATCGAGAACGCCCGCCGCACTGCCAAAGCGACCATTATCGTTAAGCGCCGAAGCAGCGCCCTTGCATGAAATCGACGCACCATTCAAGACGATAGCTACCGGCTGGACGCCCTTGCTCTTGTCGCCCACATATCCGGCAATACCTCCCGCGTAGCAAAGCGCGCTCGCGAGCTCAAACTCAACCGTCACCGGATTGTCGCCCGTCGTTGCGCCAACACTAAAGGCTCGCAGCCCATTGCCGTCAGCCTTCTCGGTTGCATACACGTTCCCTACGAGTCCACCGTAGCTGCCGCGATTCTTTGTGTCTCCGGAGTTATTGTCGGTACCCTCAGAGAGCTTGCTCTTGTAGATACCGCCCTGGACGGTGACGTCGCCATTGGTGACGTCGAGACGGCCAAAGAGGCCGCCGGCACGCTTGGTCGCACCGAGCTCGAGCGTGTTCCCGCCAAAGTCGATTTGACCGGACTCGAGGGTAAAGTCCCCCGTGAACGACACGCTGCCGATTGCGCCGCCGGCGTACGTCGTGCTCGCATCGCCGACCTTCTTGGCCGGTTTGATGCTCGCGCTGTCGCCAAACGACAGGTTGAGCTTCGTTGCCTTTCCGATAAAACCGCCCGCGGAGTCCTTTGCCGTCACAGTAAGACTCGAGACGTCGATCGGGCTCTCGACCACGACCGAAGCGCCCTCGTTCACCGCGCCGATCAAGCCACCGGCGCAGCCGTCCTCCCCCGTTGCGGAGATGGTCGGCGTGCCCTTTGCGCCATCAATGCCGGACAAACTCTTGAGCGTAAGCGTGTCGGATTCGAGGGTGTTCACCAAGAGACCCGCATTGGCATTCGCTAAAGTCTCTTTGATGCTAATCCCCTTGCGCGTGCCGGAGAAGCTGTAGGACACCTCAAGCGAAAGGTTTCCTTTGACCGACCCCAAGAGCGAGCCCGTGATGCCGGCAGTATCTTCTTTGACGCCCTCCGAATTTACGGGATCATCAATCTTCACGGTCGCGTTGAGCGTCTTGCCGTTACCCGTGACCTCGCCGGCCACAATCGGATCAGAACCCGTTCCTTTCCAGGTCGCGGCTATGTTGCAATTGGCATCGCTCAGCTCAATAGCGTTGTAAAGCGTGCGAGCGACCGAAATCGGCACGTCATCCAAATTGAGGGAGCCCTTGAACGGATAGGCGCTGCTACCAAAACCCAGGAAGTCATAGCCGTCAATCGCCGAACTTAAATCGAGGCCTCCACCAGTAATGCCGCCCTTGGTTATTGTCGCGTCCTGATAGATTTGCGGGTCAGCGTTGGAAATGAGGATAAGTGCCGACGCATCGTTGCAGGAGACTGCAGTAACCTTATCGCCCTCTACGGTTACAGTGCCGTGGCTGGTTCCACCATCGTTCATAATTGCGGCCTTGAGCTGCTCAGCCGTGGTAATCGTTGGAGTCGCCGCCGCCTGAACAGAAGCGCTCTGATCTGCCTGCTCGGAGGTTTTATCGGTCTCTTCGCTCACCTGGTCCTGAGGGGCATCCGTAGCGCCGTCGGAGACGTCGGCATTGGCATCAGCCTCAGGTTCTGAAGATGACACATCATCCTGAGAGCCACCGGTTTCGCCCGAAGGCTCGGAGTCCTCCATGCCGACGCTAGCATCCGCATTGGACTCGGCAGAGTCGTCCTGCGAGCCCATCGATGCGCTAACCACGGCCTGGCCATCGGCGTCGTCTGACCGGCTCGCCACAATGGGCGAGATCGCGTCGAGCTCGAGCGCCAACGCTTGAGTCGAAGGCGCGATCGACTGGAAAGCCATAGTTGCGGTCAAGAACGCGGCGAGTATGCGCTTTGCCGATTTCATCTGGTAAACCTCGTTCTGCTATATAAAGTCCTTAACGGACCGGTCGTGTCGTTAGTTACCGCCGGTATACGCAACGGCGTTGACGCCAATTTCGTCCCAGCTCGAAGGGGCTGAGTCGTCGGCTCGATAGAAGTTCACGATCTCGGAGCCGGGGTCCATCGTAAAGATCGCACGGCGGGCATTCCGGTCGACTGAATCCCCCGCCTCATGGTGGTTCGCCTCAAAGTGGGCATCGAGCTCGACACCCTCTCCCCAGGTCAAGAGAACCTGCTGCTGCTTACCGGTAGCGGTCACGCGATAGTTATACGCATCGTAATCGGAGGCGTCGCCCGTATCGACCCAAGAGCCACGCACGGAATCCGTCTGCACGTCCGAGCGCTGGACGGGCGCGACGCGGGCAGCCAGGCAGTAGAGTGACGTGCCGGGGCTTTTGCTTTTATTGACCTGTGCGACGATCTTGAACGAAACCTTATCTACCAGCGACTTATCGAACGAAATCGTATAAGTCTTGATAACTCCGCTCGTACTAGGGAAATCGTACTCGCCCTGCGAGTCGATGCTCCACTGGCTATCGCCTGCTCCGGTAGCAACTACGCTCAGGTTATAACTCACTTCTTTGTCATTGAATACGTTGGGGTCATCGAGCAGACAGTTGTAAATCTTGAAGGTAAAGGAACATTTATCCCCGCTCGTATCCACGACCATCGAGCGCAGCACGGGAGAATCACCCGGGTCTGCGCTGTACGGCGAAAGCGCATCGGACGCAAAGAGGCTCTGCGACGTACCCGTGACCGCAACTGCCTTGAGGAAGTCGGAGGCGGTAAAGGCGGTGTAAGTCAGGCGTGCGCCGGCGACCAGTGCGACCACGCACGCGAGGATGGCAATGCCCCATTTGACCTTTGAGCGCTTGGGATCGGCGGACTTAGGCGCAGGAGCCATATGAGCTTCTTTGTTGCGCTTCTTGAACACTGTCTCACTCCCCCGCTCTCGAAGCCTGGATATTGCGGGCTATGAGGTAGACCACATCGGATTCCTTCATGTTCTTTGCGCTGTCTTTGTTCCAGGTGCACTCGATGATGAAGTTCGTGGCATCGGCGGGCTTGCCGTCAGCGCCTTTGTCGAGGTCGTTCTGGCTAAAGGCCTTGTAGCGGTAGAGCGGCCGCGCGTTCTTCTGAACGTTCGTGGTGTAGTTTTCGAACGTCGGGTCAGGAGCTGTGGGCTCCTTCGCATAGGTATTCGTGGCATCTCCGGAATTGATGAACGTGAAGCCCGTGACCTCGCTGCCCTTCTTCCACGCATAGGGCTGGTTGAGGCCATCGAGGCCCGCAACATCGGCATCCGCGGTCGAGGCGCTCGTGTTCCCCACGCGATAGACCTTAATGGTGAGTCCATCAATGTTGGTAGTATTCGCCACCTGCAGCTCGAAGGATTCGCCGCCGCTCTTCACGCAGAAGGCGCGTTTGCGGGTCACGGTTCCATCCTCGGCAGTCGTATCCTTATCGGCGTCGTAGGTGAGGTCGATCTGCTCGGTTGCCGTCTCGTTGGGGCCCAGGATCTTGAGGGTCGCGGGGGCCTGGACCTTGCCCACGGTCGAGTGGCCCCTGTCGCTCACGAACCACGTGAGCGTGAGGCCGATGATCAGGATCGCCGCGGCGATGCCCGCCACGACGCACAGGATCTCCCTGCGGTGCTCGTGGACCCATTCCTTCATATCTTCTATGCGAGTCTGCGCGTCGGTCACTGCGCGCCCTCCCTTGAGGTGATTCTGAGCTGGAAGTAGGCGATGTTGTTGCCGAGGTATTCGTCGGCGTTGTTGTAGAGGGCGGAGCAGGTGGCGATGTCCGCGGAGGACATGGCCGGCGAAAGATTGGGGGCGGCCGCCGCGGCGGTACCGTCCGAGGTGCCATCTGAGGTGCCGTAATAGAACGACGTCTTGTGGTCGTTCACGTAAGACTGCAGGCTCGTGTAGTCGCCGTACTGCTCAGCAAAGAGGTTCTTGTAGTAGTTGGCGTTCTTGAGAAGCACGAAGTTCTGCAGGTACTCGGGCCAGACCCAGTAGATGTTCACCGTGACGGGTTCAGTGGTCTGTGTGGAGCCGGCCGCGCAGAAGCGCTCCTTGGGGATGCTGATCGAGCTGTCCGTGATGCGGTGGGAATAATAGCCGTTGTCGCACGACTCGAAGAAAAGCACGTGGCCCTTCGCGAGCGCGATGAGGTTCTGCTGGTCGGCGGTCAAGGTCTGAGAAGTGCCGTCCGCAAGATCCGCAACGGTTCCTTGCGCGGTGGTCTTCAGGATGCGCGGGAGGCTTATGGTCACGCCGTTGAGGTCGGTCGCGACGGGCGTCACGGTCAAGGTGATGCAGCCGCGGGCGCCGGGGTAGATCGAGCCGGCGGTGTTGTTGTTGAGGTTCGAATCGGACGTCACGGTCATAGAGTCCGAGAGGTCGAGGCCTTCGAGCTTTTCCTTCTCGTCTGCGGTGCGCTCATCGCGCTCGTAGTAGCCCACGTGGGAGCCGGCCGCGCCGTCGCCAGCGGCCGTGATGGTGTAGCGCGAACCCTTCGCGCTGATGGAGGAGCCGGTCGCATTCACCTTGTTGTTCGCGGCGAACCAAGCGAGGCAGGCAAGGATGATCACGAGGGCCGCGAGGACGAAGAGGCCGCTCACCAGGAATTCCTTCCAGAAGTCCTTGAGGGTCTGGACGTGCTCGTCGGCCGTCTGGCGGTACTCGGCAGCAGACTTGTGGTCGCGCTCGTTATGTGTCCCCTTGCCAAACATCCGCTTCTTCTTCGCGCCCGCGCGGGCGGCCCTCCCCTCCTGGCCTCGGCTCCCTGAGCGCTCTTCCGACCCCCAGGGAGCATTTAGGCAGCATAATCCAACGTACAAACGCTAATAGGATACCATTGACCTGCGCTTTTATACCTGAAAGGTTGAGGGTTCGCTGAGGGTTTATGGGAGGGGCCGCAACGGCGATTTGAGGGGCCTCCCATAGAGGCCCAAAAATGCGGCGAGGGTACGCCCTCAAGCTGAGGAGCCCATGTTGAAGGTCGCCCGTTACTCACGGAGCGCCGTGATCGGCACGACCATAACGCCGTCCGGCCTGGTATACGCAAAGCTCGTAAGCCCGCATATGACCACGAGAATGCATGGCGGCTTCGCATGCGGATCGCTTTCCATGTCCTCCTTGAGCGCAAGAAGCGATTCGGCCGCAGAATCGATCTGATTGGCTCCAAGTTTTATTTCGAACGCACCCCATTCGCCGCCCGGCATCTCGACGACTGCGTCGATTTCGCGATTCCGCCCATCGCGGTAGTGGAAGAGTTTCCCACCGTTTGCCCGAGCGTAGACCATAAGGTCGCGCTCGCATAAACTTTCAAATAAGAAGCCGAGCGTATTCAGATCGTTTATCAAGCTCGTCTCCGTTGCGCCGAGCGCGGCGGCCGCCAAGGAAGGGTCCGCGAGGTGCCGCTTGGGCCTCTTTCCCACGCGCACCGAGGAGCGCATATTCGGATTGAATGCAGGCTGGTCATAGATGGCAAACAGCCTGTAAAGCACGTCAAGATAATCGGCAACCGTATCCGGCGACAGCGTATCGTCATCGAATTGAAGCATGTCCCTGCGCAAGGTCGAGACGCTCGCCAGCGTCGACTCGTTCCGCGCCAGGGAGCGCATGAGCAGGGTCATCTTTTCTGTGCTCCTGGTCTTATCGTCGATTCGGTTTATATCTTGGTTGCACACCTGCTCGACATAGGACGCCGGGACCAAGCCTTCGTCGCCCGCCGGGGCGTCGATATTGCCGGGCCACCCGCCACGGATAATCAACCTGCATAGGTGACTGATCTGCACCTCTCCCGTCTGGCTTGCCTCGAGGCCGGCTTCAAAGAGGCTCTTGAGCGACACAGCGCCCGCAGAATCGCCGGACTCGTAGAGCGACATGGGGGACATGTGAATCGTTGCAATTCGTCCGGTCCCGCTATGCATAACGCCCTTGTACTGCGGGGTCGACGAGCCGCTCAAAAGGTAGCGCCCTTTCTCGCCCTCCTTGTCGACGGCATAACGGACGGCATCCCAAATCGGCGGGACTTCCTGCCATTCGTCGATAAGGCGCGGGGTTTCCCCGGGGAGCACGAGCGACGGATCCATTTGAGCCAGGCGGCGGTTCTGAAAATTACCGGACGGATCGCCGAGAAAAATCGCGCTTTGGGCCTGATTCATGAGGGCCCATGTTTTGCCGCACCATTTGGGCCCCTCGACGCAGACGGCGCCAAAAACGCCCAGAGCCCTTGTGATTTGGTGATCGACGAGCCGAGGTTTATATCCGTCAGGGGTCAGCACGTACGTTATCCTTCTCTGTGTTTATGCAGTTCAAATGGCCTATATCGACATGGTAGTGAATTTTCCGCTTATTTACTAGGTAGTTTTCCGCGGTTTTACTAGTTAATTTTCCGCGGTTTTGTTAGGTAATTTTCCGCGGTTCTAATCGGTAGTTTTCCGCGGTTTCGTTAGGTTGTTTTCCGCGGATAGGGCCCGGCAATCGCTTGTCCGTTCCGGGCGTGCATAGTTGTTAGAGGTCGTATTTCGCGACGACGCGGCGGATGGCTCGGCCCCAGGGAAGCCAGATCGCGGCGAGAAAACCAGCGGTCGCGATGCCGTGGACGATGTCGAGCGGGGCGCCGGCCGCATAAGCCGCAACGATAGAAGGCCAGGTCAGCGGCCTGACGAAGCCGAGCACGTAATACCCGTTGAGAATCGCGCCGTACATGAGCGCGCTCACGAACCCCCACACATAGAGTGCGCCGCGCCGCTCGAGGATGCCATGGTCGGCGAGCACGCCGCCGAGGTAGCCCACGAGGCCCCAGGCGTACATCTGCCACGGGGTCCAGCTCCCCTGCCCAAAGAAGAAGTTCGACACGAGGGCGGCGACGGCCCCCACGACGAAGCCGCTGCGACGGCCCAGGGTCGCCCCGGCGATGATGGCGATCGCGCTCACGGGCTTGACGTCGGGAATCGGCGCAAAGAGCACGCGGCCCGCGGCGGCCGTCGCGGCGAGGACGGCCGTGGGCATGAGCTGGCGCAGCGCGGGGCGGCTCGCCTCGAAGCTCGCAAAGAGGAGGCCGATC
>DJRK01000064.1:31156-36285 GCA_002440065.1 Atopobium sp. UBA6362
CGCGAGAACGGCGACGAGCAGCGTGAGGCCGGCGGTCGCGTCGAGGCCCGCCGCAGCCGTGACGACCATCACGACGGGGACGGCCACGAGCGCCGGAGCCTCCAGGAGGGCGAGGACGCGGGTTTTTGGGCTCTGGGAGCCCGCGAGGTTGTCATTTTCGGACATACGAGGGCCCGCGGATGTCCGAAAATGACGGTTCTGCGAGCTGTTTTGCGCGTCTGGAGTCTTCACTTTTCCCTCCCCTACGGCCTGTAGAGCCACGAAGAGGCGAAGAACTCCGCCGTGGGCTCCGTGCAGGTCACGCCGCCGTCGAACATGAGCGACACGCGATCGGCCACCGCGGCGACGAACGCCATGTCGTGCGTCGCGACGAGGACCGTGGCCCCACGGTCCCGGGCGGCCTCGATCGCGCGAACGACCCAGGCGCGGGCAGCATCATCGAGCCCCTTGGTCGGCTCGTCAAGAAGCAGCAGGTCAGGCGCGGTCAAGAGGAGCTTTTCCAGGGCAAGGAGCTGCTGCTGGCCACCGGAGAGGTCGTAGGGGTGGCGATTGGCCGCGTCGGCAAGGCCAAGCTCGGCAAGCGCGACTTCGACCTCGGAGGCGCCGTAGCCGGCACCGGCGGACCACTCGGCGAGCTCGTCGCGCACGGTCTCGCACGTGAGGACAGCCTTGGGCCCCTGGGGAAGAAGCGCCTGAGACGCCGCGAGCACGTTGCGCACACGGCCGCGCTGCGGCTTCTGGAGACCCGCCGCGAGTTGCAGCAACGTCGACTTGCCGCAGCCGTTCCCGCCCACGAGCGCGCGCACTTCTCCGCAAACGAGCCGCAGGTCAAGGCCTCGAAGGACCCAATCAGCTTCGCGCTCGTAGCGGAACCACGCCTCGCGGCAATCGAGCACGGGCCCGCAGCTCTTCTCGTGAACCGACGAGCCGCTAGCCGCAAGCTCGCGCGCCGGAAGCGGCTCCAGGGGCCGAGGGGACGAGAGCTCCTCGAGCGGGCGCGGCTCCACGTGCCCGTCCGCAACCGTGAACGCGCAGGTGGCGTACTCCGTCATGGGTCGCGGCTCATGGGTCGCCACGACCACGGTGATGCCCAGCTCGTGGTTCGCGCGGAAGAGCAGGGAGAGGAAGTTCTTCTCGGCGATGGGGTCGAGCATGCTCGTGGGCTCGTCGAGCAGGAGCAGGCGCGGGCGCATGGCGAGCGTGGCCGCGAGCGCGAGGAGCTGGCGCTGACCGCCCGAGAGCTCGGCCGTCTGGGCGCGGAACCACGGCTCGATGCCAAAGAAATTGCAGGTCTCGGCCACGCGGCGGCGCATCTCGGGCTCGGGAACGCCGAGGTTCTCGAGACCAAAGGCCATCTCGTGCCAGACGGAGTCGCACACGATCTGGTTGTCGGGGCTCTGAAAAACGAAGCCCACGGCGCGGGCGGACTCCACCGGGCCAAGCGAGACGGCATCGGAACCAAAGACGCGAACGGCCCCCGAGCGCTCCCCCGCCGGCGAGATCTCCGGCTTGCAGAGCCGCAGGAGCGTCGACTTGCCCGAACCGGTGGCGCCCGTGAGCAGGGCAAAGTCGCCCTCCGCGACCGTAAACGACGCGTGGTCGAGCACGGGCCGGTCGCATCCGGGGTACGCAAAGGCCAAGTCGGCGACCTCAAGCGCAGGGATTGCGGGTTTCTGGGTCATCGAGGGTCCCTCCATCGTAGGCGCTCCAGCGCGGCAGCGGCCGCCGGAACGAACATAAGCCCAGCGTAGGGCACGTATCCCCACCAGGCCACAAGGCGCGGCATCGCGGGATAGAAGCGCCACTGGCCGCACGCGACCGCGGCGAGGAACGCGCAGCCCGCGCAAAGAAGCACGATGGCGCAGCACCTGGCCGCGTCCGAGTCGCGCAGGGCGTCGGCGCGGTAGCTCGTGCGCGCGCAACCGGACTCCCAGCCGCGGGCGCGCATGGCGTCGGCGCGCTCGAGCGAGTCCTCGAGGGCCCAGGTCATGAGCTGACCAGACGCACGGGCAAGCCGTTGCGCAAGCGGCGGGCGGGTACCCGCGGCGCTGCACGCGTCCTGGGCGGACCGGACGCCTCGGCTGCGGCGGAGAAGCTGGGGCGCAAGCTGCGCCGCCATGGAGACGACGAGCGAGACGGACTTCGCGCGGTCCCGGCCCAAGCCGAGCAAACGGTCCTGCGTGAGGATCGCGGCCGCGCCCTCGAACCACAGGACAACGGCCACCATGAGGGCGCCCATCGTGGCTCCGTAGCATAAGCTTTCCAAGTAGATGCTCACCGGGCCGAGCTTGGCGAGCAGCGTGGAGCCGGACGCCGAAAAGAGCGGGTTGGCCAGGCACACGAGCGCGAGCATGGGCAGCTGCCAGCGCAGACCCGCAAGCGTGGCCCGCACACCCCGCGCGAGCGTCGAGAACGCGAACGCGCCCGCAAGCGAAAGCGCCACGAGAACCGGCTGCACGCAGAACATCGTGAGCGCGAGAATCCCCGCAAAGAGCAGCGCCGGCACCGCGGCATGGCACGTGTCGAACGCGATGTGCTTCTCGGCACGCCTCATTGCGCCGTGACCTCCTCACGCATCAGGTATTTACATCGGATTCCCAAAAGAACCCCCTGCAAAATGAGACATGAATCGGGGAGATTATGTCTCATTCTGCAGGAGGTGGCGCGGTGAGCTGCGAGACGGGGGGCTACTCCGTCACGTTGGCGTACCACCAGTAGATGGACTCGCCGCCGGAGAGGGCGTAGCTCGAGCAGGAGACGTTGGGCGCCGACCCGTTCACGGAGTACATCCAGCCGCTCATGCCGCCGTGTTCCTTCTCGGCAAGGCCGCCGATAGAGGTCACGTACATGCCGTAGCCGGTCGACTTTGCGTTGAAGGAGACGCCGGTCGCGGCCAAGGCATCATAGACGGTCGCGCCCGCGGGCAGGGTAAGGGTGGCGGAGGAGCTGCCGGCGCCCGCGGCCGAGCCGTCGACCGTGATGCTCACGGTGATGGTCGATCCTTGGTTGCTGCCGGCGCCGCCCGCCGCCGCTGAGCCGTTCGCGGTGCCCGAGCCGTCGCTCGACCCGCCGCGGCTGTTCTTTGACGAGACCTCCTTGCCGTTCTCGTCGACCACGCGGTAGACGGTCTTGGTCTGGGTGAGCACCTCGCCCTCGGCGGTCTTCTGCGCGACGACGGCCACGGCGGACGCGTCGGGCAGGGTCGGGGCCTCGCCGGACGACTGCGCGATTGCAGGGGACTCGCCCAGCTCAGCATAGGCGTCGCCGCTGATCGCGTACCCCTCGGAAGCGCCAAGAAGGGCAGCCTCGTCGCCGGTCGTCGGGACGCCCGCGCACGCGAAGCGCACGACCATGCGCACCGCGCCGTTCGCATCCTCGGAGATCCAGGTCACGTGCGCGAGGCCCACGTTCTGTTCGCCGGCCCAAGTCGCGAGCGCGGCGGCTCGGCGAGCCGTGGCCTCGACCATGGCGGGGGCGTCGTCGGTCGTGGCCTGCTCGACCCACACGCCGTCGTCCGAGATGACGGCCGCGACGCCGTCGGCCGGGACCGAGACGTCGTTTCCTTCGAAAGCGAGGCCCGCGATCGCGGAGGTCACGTCGTCGGCCGTGACCGTGTTCGAGGCGACCTCAATCTGCTGCGCGGGCTGGGCCGAAGAGGCGCCGGAGCCCTCCTCGACCGTCTGGAACGCACCGCCGCCCAGGAAGGCGAGCGGGTCGTTGCCCTGCGAGTACTCCCACGCCGACCAGCCGCAAAACGCGATCGCGACCACGGCGAGGACTGCCACAGCGGCGCGGACCACGCGCGAAGAAGACCCATTTACCTGCGGATCGTTCAAATCTGCCATTACTGCTCGCCGTCCTTCCTGCGCTTGAGCACCAAGGCGAGCACGAGCACGACGAGGCCGACGCCCATGCCGATGAACGGCCAGATGGGCAAGCTACGAGAGGCCTTTTCCTCGGAGACCGCTGTCGTCGCTCCGGTATCGGCGCCGGTCGCCGCAGACGAGGTACCCGTCGCCTCGCCGGACGCGAAGCCGGCGAGCAGCGAGTCGTGCTCGGCGGCCTCGGCCGTCTCCTCCGCGGAGGCGTTGGAGCTCAGCGCGATGGCAAGGGCCTTCTTGCCGCGCTTCGAACCGTTGCCGTCTCCGTTGCCGGAAAGGCCCAGGTCAACGAGCTTCCGCGGCTCGGGCGACGGGTTTGGATTCGGCGAAGGCGCGGGACTCGCGACCTTCTCCCACTTGGCGTAGAGCGTCATGTTGCTCGTCACCGGCTTCGAGAAGTCCCACTTCGCCCCATCAGCCGTGTACCAGCCGAGGAACCTGTAGCCCGCGCGCACGGGTACCGTGGGCTCGCCGACGGCCGTCCCCTTCGCCGCGTACTTGGGCGAGACGTACTCGCCGTTCTGCGGGTCGAACGAGACCGCCCAGGACGGGGCACCCTGAAGCTTGAAGAGATAGCCGGAGTCGTTCGCGTAGTAAAGGTTGCCCCGCTCGTCGCAGATGACGGAGGCGGTGCAGTAGTCCCGGTACTTCTCGCTGGGCGAGAAGATCATGTGCGCGGAATCGTCGCCCAACTTATAGGCGTACACACCGCCGGGAAGCGCGTTGCACGTGAAGTACACGTACGTCTCGCCGCCCCGCACCGAGACGAGCGGCGCGCTCTGCGACGCGCCCTTGTCGGCACGCACGGTCTTGCGCACCTTCATGGTGGCCAGGTCGATGACGGAAAGCGTGCCGTAGCCGTCCGCGTCCATGCCGCAGACGAACGCCAGGCCGCCGCTCACGGCAGGGGTGGAAGTAGACGTCGCCGCGAAGGAGACGCCGCCCCCCACAAGGGCGAGCTCGTCGCCGGTGCGGCGAATCTTGTACAAAGTGCCGTCGTCGCGGGAAACGACGAGGTAGAGGCCATCGCCGTTCTCGCTCGCGTCCATAGCCACGACGCCGGAACGCACGGGGGTCCCCACGCTCACGCTGGAGAGCTCGGAACCGGTGGCGCCGTCGATGAGCGCGACCTTGCCGGACTCATTGCCGATGATGATGTCGTTGCCGGAGGCAACGGCGCCGGCCCAGTAGTAGCCCTCGTCCTGGCCGGTTTCGGACTTTTTACGATCGGTCGACCAGTTCACCTCG